>NZ_JBVJFK010000006.1:0-209753 GCF_055587885.1 Streptomyces sp. NPDC046349 | reverse complement strand
GGACGCCGACCCACCGGAGGCGGCCTCGGCGGCCGCAGCCGACGGCTTCGACCCACCGGCCACAGAACCGGACGCGGCCGGGCGCTCCTCGGCCTCCGCCGACGACTTGCCCGCACCGGCGGAACCCGGCTTCACCGCCCGGAACACGGCCGTACGCTCACTGTCCGCCCGCTCGGGCTCCGCATCCCCGGCCGTAGCCGGATCCGGAGCGGAGTCCGAAACGGAGTCCGAAACGGAGTCCGAAACGGAGTCCGAAACGGAGTCCGAAACGGAGTCGGAAGCGGAGTCGGAAGCGGAAGCCTTCGCCGGCGCGGGCCCGTCGGCCTCGGCAGTGCCCGGCTCCTCCGTCGTCGTGGCGACCCAGGCCGCCACGGCCTCGCGCAGCGCATCCCGACCGCCCGCCTCGGCGGCCTCGGCCCCGGCACCGCTGTCGCCCTCACGGGCGACGGCACCGTCCTCGGATTCCCTCGGCCGGAACACCGACAGCCTCGGGTCGTGCTCCGCGGACGACTCCGCCGCCCCCGGCGTTCCTTCATCTACCGACTTGTCGGGGGACTCGCCCGCCACCGCTCCTCCTCATCGCCGCCACGTTCGGCTGTCCGAATGTCTAACAGTGTCCCGTCTAGGGAGCATCGCCCCCGTGCCAGACGAGAACGACATAGCTGCGGGTTCCCCCACAAAGCGGCCACGCGCTCTCGACAGATGAATGTGAGAGGCGTCACCCTGTCACTCATCCACGCGGGGAGGCATGGATGGGCAGGAGCCGCAGAACAATTCCGGAGGAGCTTCTGCTGCTCGCCTTGGACCCGGCCACGGGTACCACGGCGCAGCCGCAGTCGCTCGACCTCGGCCTGGCCGGGGCACAGCTAGTGGAGCTGGCTCTGGCAGGACGGATAGCCCCTGATGGGGATCGTATCGCCGTGGTGATGCCACGGCCGACAGGAGATCCGACACTGGACTCCGCACTGGAACTGCTGCGCAGGCGCGGCAGCCCGGTACGGGCCGTCCACTGGATCGGCGGACCCCGGCTGGGGCTTCGTCAGATTTACCTCGCGCACCTCGAACGCTGCGGCATGGTCCACGCCGTCGCGGGACAGATGTGCGGAGTGTTGCCGACGACTCGCTACCAGGCGACGGACACGGAGATCAGCCGGGAGATCCGAGCCCGGCTCGACAGTGCGATCCGCACCGGCGTACCGCCGGACCCGCGGACCGCGGCGCTCGCCGCTCTGGCCCACGCGGTCGGACTCGGCAAGCACCTGTACCCCGGCAACGAGGGTCGCTCGTCCAGGTCCCGGCTGCGGGACCTGATCAGGCACGACCCGATGGGCGGACTCGTGGCGCACGCCGTGATGGACGTCCAGAACGGTGTGGCCGCCCAGCCACGCCGGGACCGCGCGCCGGCACCGCAGGCCCGGCCCTCGGCGGGCGGCGTCCCGATGCAGCCGCGTCGCACGGGAGCGATGGCACGCGTGGCCGCGCACTGATCCACCCCCGGTGAGGCCAGGACGGTTCCCGGACCCCGGGGCACCGCCCCACCACCGCATCGCCGCACAGCCGCACAGCCGCACAGCCGCACCATCGCACCACCGAACCACCGCAGAGCAACGCCACCGCCGGTACCGGCATCCACGAGGATCCGTTCCGGGAGCCGCCAGCGCGCGGGGTGGCGGGGCCGGTCCGCCGGCTCCGCCACCCCGCGCGTCTGTGTTTTCCCTGCCGTTCCCCAGCGGCGCCGCCCGCTTCGGTGGCAGTCTGCTGAACATCAGACACGCAGAGAGACACTGCACGACAGAAGAAGGCGGAGGTGCCGTTCACGTGGCGTCCAATGTCAATCCCACCGTCCGACGCCGCCGACTGGGAATGGAGCTGCGCAAGCTCCGCGAGGACAAGGGCATGACGGCCGAACAGGTCGCCGAACGCCTCCTCGTCTCCCAGTCGAAGATCAGCCGACTGGAGAACGGCCGCCGTTCCATCAGCCAGCGCGACGTCCGCGACCTGTGCGACGTGTACGAGGTCGAGGACCGCCGACTCATCGACTCCCTCATGCAGATGGCGAAGGACTCCCGCCAGCAGGGCTGGTGGCACGCCTTCGGCGACATCCCGTACAGCGTGTACATCGGCCTGGAGACCGACGCCGCCAGCCTGCGCACGTACGAGCCCCTGGTGATCCCGGGCCTGCTCCAGACCACGGAATACGCGCAGGCCCTCGTTCGCGGCGCGTGGCCGGAGACCGCCCCGGCCGATGTGGACAAGCGCGTCCAGGTCCGGATGCACCGCCAGAAACGTCTCTCCGAGACGGAGAACAACAACCCGGAGATCGGTCCGCTGCGCCTGTGGGCGGTGATCGACGAGGCGGCGCTGCGCCGGCACGTGGGCGACGCCCGGTTGATGATCCGGCAGCTCGAGTACTTGATAGAGCAGTCGGAGCAGCCGCACGTCACGGTGCAGGTGATGCCCTTCGAGCTGGGCGCGCACCCCGGCGTGAACGGCCAGTACGCGATCCTGGAGTTTCCGGACGCGTCCGACTCGACGGTCGTCTACATCGAGGGCGTCACCAGCGACCTGTACCTGGAGAAGGCCAACGACGTCCAGAAGTACAGCGTGATGTACGAGCACCTGCGCGCTCAGGCCCTGGGAGTGGACAAGACAAGGGAGTTCATCTCGCAGATTATCAACGAATATATCGAAAAGGGTGAATAGTCCTGTGACGCAGGGGACGGGTGGGCGAGGGGTCGGCACCGTACACCGTCGATCCCCGGCCACAGAAGGCTTGAATGGAATATGCCACTCGGTCGGGTGAATGCCTCCTTCACCCATCAGGAGCTGCGGGTAGCGTCGATCAGGTCAGCCGGAAATGGCCGACAAGACACCGGAACTACTCGCTCACCGGAGAGAAACATGGCTATTCGCCAGGGCGCCACCGACAACTGGGTCAAGTCCTCCTACTCCGCCAACGGCGCCTGCGTCGAGGTCAAGTCCCCCGTCATGGAGGCGATCGCCGTGCGTGACTCGAAGGTGCAGGACGGCCCGTCCCTCACCTTCGCGCCCGGCTCGTGGACCTCCTTCGTCACCGACGTCACCGAAGGCCGGCTGGGACGCCTCGCCTGAAGATCACGACGCGTTCCGCCCGTCCGGACGGCACTGACGTTTTGAGCCCTCTCGACCGACCCGCCGTCTTGGCCGAGGGGGCTCGGCCATGCCCGGGTCAGCGCAACCGGTCGACGTACCGGTCCGTCCCCGGCACCGTCGGGATGAACGGGGCCACGAGTTCCACCCGGCCCAGGCCCGCCTCCGCGACCTCCGCGTCCAGCCCCTGGAAGCGGTCCCAGCAGGTACGGGGGTCCTCCTCCAGGAACCACAGCAGCGTGAGGCGGGTGTCGACCCCCTCCACCTGCTTGACGTACGTCATCCGGTCACCGGGCAGCGGTGTCGGCCGGAAGACGGTCACCATCGCCGACGGGGATCCGTGCAGCCGCCCGGGGAGGGCGCGCGAGCGCAGCCACTCCAGCAACTCGGCCCGCTGCTGTGGGCCGTCGGCGTCGACCACCTGCACCACCAGCCCCGCGTAGGGGTGGTCGAGCGCGTGGTAGTCCCGCGGACCGGCGGCGCCGTCGCGGTAGACGGTGGCCGCGTGGTCCTGGAAGGCCGTGAAGACGTGGGTCCGGTCCCGGTAGACGCGGCCGTCGCGGTTCAGCCGCTTGTTGATGCCGACGGTCCACTTCATGTGCTCGTCGTAGCGTCCCGCGGTGACCCAGTACGTCGATATGTAGCAGCCGGCGGTGACCGGCTGGGCGACGGCCGACTTCTCCGGGTAGCGCAGCTCCTGGAGCTCACGGGTGGCCACCCAGCGGCGGCCCGCGTACATCCACGGCATGGCCATGGCTCCGGCGTAGTAGTGGTCGTCCTCGTACCAGCGGTTGTACGCGTACTCGTGGCCCGGGTGCGGCTCCACCATGGTGATCAGCGCGTGGCCGGGGCGGACGCCGTAGGGACCGACCGCCGCCAGCGCGGCGTAGTCGTCGGCGCGGGTTTCCTGCTGCGGGTCCTGCTCTCCTGTCGTCATGGCAACGGTTTAACTGATGCTGCGTCAGATGGGGAGGGGATGGGCGGAGTCGGGGCGTCCGAACGGCCGGGCGTCCACCCCTCGATACATCCATGCCGTCTACATGTTTCTCTCGTTACGATGCGGGCTCGCACCCGTCTCCCCGAGGAGCTCCCGTGCCCGCTGTCGCCACCGCCACTGCTGCCGCCACTGCTGCCGCCACGGCCGCCGCCCCTGCCGCCACGATCGCCGCCGTCGCTCCGCCCGCGTTCGCCGCCCGTGCCACCTCGGTCGAGGGCTCCCCCGTACGCGAGATCCTCGCGCTCACGCAGCGGCCCGGGATCGTCTCCTTCGCCGGCGGTCTCCCCGCGCCCGAACTCTTCGACACCGAGGGCCTGCGGGCCGCGTACGACACCGCCTTCGCGCTGTCGGCGCGCCGCGCGCTCCAGTACTCGACCACCGAGGGTGCGCCGGAGCTCCGCGCGGCCGTCGCGGCGCGGGCCACGGCGCGCGGGCTGCCGACCGGCGCGGCCGACGTGCTCGTCACCTCCGGCTCCCAGCAGGCCCTGACCCTCATCACCACGGCGCTGATCGAGCCGGGCGACGTGGTGCTGGTCGAGAACCCCACCTACCTCGCCGCGCTCCAGTGCTTCGGGCTGGCAGGGGCGCGGGTGGTGCCCGTGCCCTGTGACGAGGAGGGCATCATGCCGGACGCGCTCGCGGATCTCGTCGCACGGGAACGGCCGAAGCTGCTCTACACGATCCCCACCTTCCAGAACCCGACGGGCCGCACCCTGCCGGCCGCCCGCCGTGCGGCGGTCGCCGAGATCGCGGCCCGGCTCGGCCTGTGGCTGGTGGAGGACGACCCGTACGGTGACCTGCGCTACGAGGGCCGGGACGTGCCGTGGCTCGCCGCCCACCCGGGCGCGGAGGACCGTACGGCCCTGCTCGGCAGCTTCTCGAAGATCATGGCTCCCGGGCTGCGCCTGGGCTGGCTCCGTGCGCCGGTGGCGCTCCTGCGGGCCGCGGTGGTCGCGAAGCAGGCGGCGGACCTGCACACCTCGACGGTGGACCAGCTGGCCGCGGCGCACTACCTCGCGACGGTGGACCTGGACGCGCACATAAGTACCGTGCGCGCCGCGTACCGGGAGCGGCGTGACGCGCTGCAGAGCGCCCTCAGCCGGACCCTTTCGGGGGACTGCGAGTGGAACCTGCCCGAGGGGGGCATGTTCGTGTGGGCCCGGCTCCCGGAGGACCACGACGCGACGGCCCTGCTGAGGTCGGCTGTGGCGCACAGCGTGGCCTTCGTCCCCGGGGCCCCCTTCCACACGGGCACCCCGGACCCGCGCACGCTGCGCCTGTCCTTCACGACGCACACCCCGCGGGAGATCACCGAGGGGGTGGGCCGCCTCGGGGCGGCCCTGGCGGAGTACGGCGCGACGCTTCCGGGCCTCAGTGCTGGAGCCAGACCTTGAGCAGCACGATGAGCAGCCCGAGGAAGAGGTTGACCACCGCCGCGACGGCCATCAGGCGGCGCGAGGCGCCGGCGCGCTGGGCGGCCACGGTCGCCCAGCCGACCTGACCGGCCAGGGCGACCAGGAGGGCCAGCCAGACGATGCCCTGCGGCCCCAGGTCGAAGAGCGGGCTGATGGCCACGGCGAGCGCAGGCGGGACCGCCGCCTCGATGATCGGGCGCTCCTCCCGTGCGGTGCGCCGGATCACGCTCCAGCTGAGCCGGCCCGCCAGGCGGGCCCCGAAATGGCGGGCGAAGACGTGGGCCGCCCAGAAGACGACCGCGGTGCCCAGCAGCAGGATGATGAGCTGCAGCCTGGGGAACGAGCCGAGCGTCCCGGCGCCGACGACGACGGAGGCGGCGAGCAGCGATCCGTAGACCGCCCCCGCGTAGTCCCCGCGGACCTCTGCGGAAGGCTCCTGGGACGCCTCGTACGAAGCCTCCCGCAGAGCGGACTCCGGGCGGGGCGCCGGGCGGCGGCCCCGCGGGACCGGCTCGGGGCGTACCCCCGGGCCGGGCTCCGGTCCGGGATCCCGGCCCCGCTCCGGGCCGCCGCCCGCGGCCACTATGACGCTGCCCCGGACCGCGAGGGGGCGGTGGGCCACTTGAGCTCGATCTCCATCTCGATCTCCCCGTCGCCGACCTCGACCTCGATCTCGGTGCTGAGTTCCTCGGGGACCCGCAGGCTCATCGTCCCGGGGCCGAGTTCCAGTTCGGCGTTGCCGCCGTGCCGCAGCGCCTCCGCGAGCGCGGCGAGCTGATCGGCGGCCTCGAGGCGTGAAAGAGAACTCTTCTGCTCGAACTTGAGGTCCTTCACGGCGGTCTCCTATCCGCACGACCAGCGGGGCACCGGGGCATCGGCGTGCGGGACATACCGGGGCGCACCGGGTAAAGCTCATTGTGGCGCCGCACCGGAGGCCGGGCATCCCGGGGCCGCCCGCCTCGCCGTCACCGCAGCCGGTTGAGGGCCAGCGCGAGGACGTCGCGCCATTCCATGGGCGGACCGGCCACCGGGGCGCCGGGGCGGTCCCTCGGCACCCGTACGCGCAGGGCGCCCGGGCGGATGGAGCAGGTGACGGGCGTGGGCAGGGTCAGGGCCTCCCCGTCCACGGCGACCGGGATGCGTGCGGCCTCCGATCCGATGACGACCTGTCGCGAGGTCAGGACGTGCAGGCCCGGAGCCCGCGCGCCCCGCAGGGCGACGTCCGCCGCCTGGGCGGCGTTGTTCACCCGGATGCCGACGACGCCCAGCACGCCGAGGTCGAGGCGGGCCCGGCGGGCGCCCACCGACATCGGTTCGGGCGAGGAGTAGGGGTTGTTGCTGATCAGCAGCGCCTGCTGGGCCTCCAGACGCATCCCGTCCGTCGCCGCTTCGAGGGAGCCGCCGGAGTACCCCAGCAGCAGGTCGGGCAGTGCGTTCAGCGCCGAGTCCGCTTTGGCGTCCCGGTACTCGGGGCGCTGCACGACCTCCGCGTAGACGCCGAACGAGGCCGTGTTCACGAAGGCGCGGCCGCCCACGAAGCCCAGGTCGATCCTGAGCTCCTCCCCGTCCGCGAGCGCGTCCAGGCACCGGGCCGGATCCTCGCGGTCCAGGCCGAGGTCCATGGCGAAGTGGTTCCGGGTCCCTGCGGAGACCACCAGGAAGGGCAGGCCGTGCTCGGCCGCCACCTCGGCCACCCGGGCCTGAGTGCCGTCGCCGCCGGCCACCCCGAGCAGGTCCGCCCCCTCGGCGACCGCCCGTCGGGCGATGGCGGCGACGTCCGTGACGACCTCGGTGTCCAGCAGCACCACGCGGGCGCCGAGCGCCTCGGCCTTCTCGACGAGGCCGAAGCGGCCGACCTTCCCGCCGCCGGACTTCGGGTTCATGATCAGCACGGGGTGCCGGGGGCGGGCGGCCGCGGCCGCCCGCATGCCGGCAGGTGGCCGGGCCGCGCGCAGCGCCGTCCGCGCGCACGCCACGGCGGCCGCCCACAGCACGATGGCGGCCAGCGCCGTAGGCCACAGGTCGGCCCGGGCGTAGATGACGAGGATGGCCACCGGCGCGGCCACGGTCAGCACGGCCCCGGCCAGCCGGACCGGCCCGCGGTGGGCGACCACCCACCACGTGCCCACGGCGGTGAGCGCCGCGCCGGCCAACCCGACCGTGAGGACGATCAGCCCGCCGCCCTCGCCGGCCGCGACCAGCACCACCACCGCGCCCAGCGCGCACACCAGCGCCAGCAGGGCGAGCAGCCGGGCGCGCGGGGGCGCGCCGACGGGGTGCGAGAGCGACATGGTCCTCACGTCCTCCGACCGGGTCCCGGCGCGGCGGATCGTCCCCGCCGGATGCGTTCCCATCCGATCATCCCCCCAACACCCCCGACCGTCGACGCGGACACCCCCGCCCCCGCACCTTGGTCCTGCGACCACCGCACGGGGTGGTCGCCGGCACATGAACTCGGTGCACCCGGTCAGACGCCGTGGCCCCGTGCAGGTCACCCACGAGTGACGGCCCGGCTGTGCGGCGCCGATGCACCGCGACGCGTGTCGGCACCGCACGGATCACCCCGGACGCGCGGACGGCTTTCCGCCGTGGATCCGTCGCGGCGCAGGCGCTCGGAGGGATCGACGGCCCGGGGGCGGGGCGGGGTCCGCGGGCGGTGCGCGGGCCTTCCCAGGGGGGCGGCGAACCCCTAGCCTGACGGGTCGTCAGATATGACTGGGCCCGCCTGGAGGTACGCCGTGCTGTTGCGAGGGAAGACCGTCATCGTCTCCGGCGTCGGGGCCGGGCTCGGGCACCAGGTCGCCGCCGCCGTCGTGCGGGACGGCGGGAACGCCGTGCTCGGGGCGCGGACCGAGGCCAATCTCGCCAAGTCCGCCGCCGAGATCGACCCCGGTGGCGCCCACACCGCCCACCGGCCGACCGACATCGGCGACGAGGCGCAGTGCGAGGCCCTCGCCGCCCTCGCCGTGGAGCGGTTCGGGGGCGTCGACGCCGTTGTGCACGTGGCCGCCTGGGACTCGTACTTCGGCGGGCTGGAGGACGCCGACTTCGGCACCTGGCAGCAGATCATCGACGTCAACCTGTTGGGCACCCTGCGCATGACCCGCGCCTGCCTGCCCGCCCTCAAGGAGCGGGGCGGGTCCGTGGTCATCATCGGGACGCAGTCCGCCGTCGCCGCGCCAAACGAGGTGCAGCAGGCCGCGTACGCCGCCTCCAAGGGGGCGCTGACCTCCGCCATGTACTCCATGGCCCGCGAGTTCGGGCCGCACCGGATACGCGTCAACACCGTGCTGCCCGGCTGGATGTGGGGCCCGCCCGTCCAGGCCTTCGTCACCTTCACCGCCCACACCGAGAACGTCCCCGAGGCCGAGGTGCTCGCCCGCCTCACCGAGCGCATGGCGCTGCCCGACCTCGCCACCGACGGCGACGTCGCCGACGCCGCCGTCTTCCTCGCCTCCGACCGCGCCCGGTCGATTACCGGCCAATCACTGCTGGTCAACGCCGGTGAGCTGATGAGATGACCCACTCCACGGCCGGGACGTCGGATCGTATGCTCGCCCCATGACCACTCCGAGTGAGGCTCCGACCGAAAACGCGATGCGCCGCGCGCTGCGACGGGCCCGAGACGGCGTCGCGCTCGACGCGGCCGAGGCGGCCGTGCTCCTCCGGGCGCGCGGCGAGGCCCTGCGGGACCTCGCCGCGTCCGCCGCTCGCGTCAGGGACTCCGGGCTCGCCGCCGCCGGGCGGCCCGGCGTCATCACGTACTCGCGCAAGGTCTTCATCCCCCTCACCCGCCTCTGCCGCGACAAATGCCACTACTGCACCTTCGTCACGGTCCCCGGCAAGCTCCGCAGGAGCGGCCACGGGATGTACCTCTCCCCCGACGAGGTCCTCGACATCGCCCGCCGGGGTGCGGCGATGGGCTGCAAGGAGGCCCTCTTCACCCTCGGCGACCGCCCCGAGGACCGCTGGCCCGAGGCCCGCGAGTGGCTCGACGCGCACGGCTACGACGACACCCTCGCCTACGTCCGCGCCATGGCGATCCGGGTCCTGGAGGAGACGGGGCTGCTGCCGCACCTCAACCCCGGCGTCATGTCGTGGTCCGAGCTGCAGCGCCTCAAGCCCGTCGCCCCGTCCATGGGCATGATGCTGGAAACCACCGCCACCCGCCTGTGGTCCGAGCCCGGCGGCCCCCACCACGGCTCCCCCGACAAGGAGCCGGCCGTACGGCTGCGCGTGCTGGAGGACGCGGGACGCTCCAACGTCCCCTTCACCACCGGCGTCCTGATCGGCATCGGCGAGACCTGTGAGGAGCGGGCCGAGGCCTTCTTCGAGCTGCGCCGCATCCAGCGCAGCTACCACGGCATCCAGGAGGTCATCGTCCAGAACTTCCGCGCCAAGCCGGACACCGCCATGCGCGGCATGCCGGACGCGGAGCTGGAGGAGCTGGCCGCCGCGATCGCCGTCGCCCGCCACATCCTGGGCCCGAACGCCCGCATCCAGGCCCCGCCGAACCTGGTGGACGCCGAATACGCCCTGCTCATCGGCGCGGGCATCGACGACTGGGGCGGCGTGTCCCCGCTGACCCCCGACCACGTCAACCCCGAACGCCCCTGGCCGCACATCGAGGAGCTGGCCGCGCGGACCGCGGCCGCCGGCTTCGAGCTGCGCGAACGCCTCACCGTCTACCCGGAGTTCCTGCGGCGCGGCGAACCCTGGCTGGACCCGCGACTGCTGCCGCACGTACGGGCGCTGGCCGACGCGGAGACCGGGCTGGCCGACGAGCGGGCCGTCGTCGAGGGCCGCCCCTGGCAGGAGCCCGACGAGGGCTTCGCCGCGTACGGCGGCGCCGGCACCGGCCGTACGGACCTGCACGCCACCATCGACACGGAGGGCCGTACCGCCGACCGGCGCGAGGACTTCGACCACGTCTACGGCGACTGGGACGCGCTGCGCGAGGCCGCGGCCCCCGGCATGGTGGCCGAGCGCATCGACACCGACGTACGCGGCGCCCTCGCGCAGGCCGCCGACGACCCGACGAAGCTGACCGACGCGCAGGCGCTCGCGCTGCTGCACGCGGACGGGCCGGCCCTCGACGCCCTGTGCCGGATCGCCGACGAGCTGCGCCGGTCGACGGTGGGCGACGACGTCACCTACATCGTCACGCGGAACATCAACTTCACCAACGTCTGCTACACCGGCTGCCGTTTCTGCGCCTTCGCGCAGCGCCGCACCGACGCCGACGCCTACACGCTCTCCCTCGACCAGGTCGCCGACCGGGCCGCCCAGGCCTGGGACGTCGGCGCGGTAGAGGTGTGCATGCAGGGCGGCATCCACCCCGACCTGCCGGGGACGGCGTACTTCGACATCGCGCGGGCGGTCAAGCAGCGGGTGCCGGGCATGCACGTGCACGCCTTCTCGCCGATGGAGGTCGTCAACGGCGCGACCCGCACGGGCCTGTCCGTACGGGACTGGCTGACGGCGGCCAAGGAGGCCGGACTGGATTCGATCCCGGGGACGGCGGCGGAGATCCTGGACGACGAGGTGCGCTGGGTCCTGACGAAGGGCAAGCTGCCGACGGCGGACTGGATCGACGTCGTCACCACCGCGCACGAGCTGGGAATCCGCTCCTCGTCCACGATGATGTACGGGCACGTGGACCAGCCCCGGCACTGGCTCGGGCACTTCCGCACCCTGGCCCGGATCCAGCAGGAGACCGGTGGTTTCACGGAGTTCGTGACGCTCCCCTTCATCCACACCAACGCGCCCGTGTACCTGGCGGGCATTTCCCGGCCCGGTCCCACGGTCCGCGACAACCGCGCGGTGACGGCGATGGCCAGGATCCTGCTGCACCCGCACATCCCCAACATCCAGACGAGCTGGGTGAAGCTGGGCGCCGAGGGCGCGGCCGAGATGCTCCGCTCGGGGGCGAACGACCTCGGCGGGACGCTGATGGAGGAGACGATCTCCCGCATGGCCGGGTCGAGTTACGGCTCGTACAAGTCGGTCCGGGACCTGGTGGCGGTCGCCGAGGCGGCGGGACGTCCCGCGAAGCCCCGTACGACGCTGTACGGGGAGGTGCCCGAGGAGCGGCAGCGGGCAGCACGCGCCTCGGACGGGCATCTGCCGGAGCTGCTGCCCGTACTGGACTGAACGGGGCGGAGGGCGTCGGCGGGACACGGCTCCCCTCCCCCGCCGACCGGCGGCCGAGCGGGAGGTCCTCCTGGGGAACGTCGGAGGAACGCGGTGTGGTGAAACCGGCCGAGTCGAAGGCGTGCGGCACAACATGCCATCGGCCAGGCGCGGCCGGAACTGTTCGCATTCCGGCCGATCTCTGCTCACTTACAGACCTCTTGGCGTACCGCTTCCGGTTTCGATCGAACGTGTCCACTACAGTGCGGATTTCGCATGCGCGGCGGTGACAGGTCAGCGGGGGGCGCGGTGCCGGGGGTGGACGACGTGATCGGTAGGGACGACGACAACGGCACGACCGGTGGTCCCCGCTCGCCCTCGGGTCCTCCCCCTGCCCTCCCGAACCCCCTTCCCCCGGGATTCACCCCTGCCCCGGCACCCGCGCCCGGCCCGGCCAACCCGGCCGGGGGGCTGCACCCGGCCAACGGGGTATCGGTCCCGCCGGGCCCCGTGCCCGCGGCCGCCCCCGCCCGGACGGGAGGCCACGGGCACCCGGACACCCCGGCGGCCGGCCCGCACGTCCCCGGCCCGGCCGGCGGAACCCCGGCCCCGGCGGACAACGCCGACGCAGCCGCCCCCGGAGCAGCCCCGGCCGAAGGCCACGGACAAGCGGGCGGATCAGCAGGCCCCGGAGCCGCCAACCCGGCCGGAGGCCAAGGGCGGGGCGGCCCCGCGGAACGGACGCTCGGGCGGGGGATCGTCACCGGGCTGTGGGGGCGGATCGAGCAGCAGGACTTCCGCGGCCGGATCCGCGGCACCCTGCTCGGCGCCGCACTCGGCGACGCCCTCGGCGCGCCCCTCGCCGGCCTGTCCCTGGGCGCCATCCGCTCCGCCCACGGCCCCGACGGCCTGACCGCCCCCGCCGTCGCCGACGGCCGCCGCGGCCGGGTCACCGCAGCCACCCAGCTCACCCTCTTCACCGTGGACGGGCTGATACGGGCCCACGTACGCCGGGACACCGGCGCCTGGCACCCGCCGACCGACGTCCACCGCGCGTACCGCCGCTGGGCCGCGACCCAGCACGAGTGGGGCCCCGACGAGCGCCGCAAGGACAACGGCTGGCTCGCGCAGGAGGAGTGGCTCTACGCCCGCCGCCATCCCGACCGCGCGTGCCTGACCGGCTTCGGGGACGACGTCCTCGCCCCCCTCGACCGGCCCAAGAACCCGGCCGCCCGCGGCGCGGGCGCCGCCGCCCGCTCGGCCCCCTTCGGCCTGCTGGTGGGATGGGAACCCGCCCTCGTCCTCCAGCTCACCGTCGAGTGCGCCGCCCAGAGCCACGGCCATCCCACCGCCCACCTCTCGGCCGGCGCCCTCGCCGTCATCGTCCACGGCCTGACCCGCGGCGACTCCCTCGACGCCGCCGTCCAGCGCACCCTGGGCCTGTTGGGCGCCCGCCCCGGCCACCAGCCCGTCACCGACGCCCTCCAGCGCGCCACTTCGGCGGTCACCCGGGGCGCGCCCGGCCCCGAAGCCGTCGAAGCCCTCTCCCCCGGCCATGCCGAGCCCGACGCCTCGGACGCCCTCGCCGTGGCCGTCTACTGCGCCCTGGTCGCCGAGGACGTCGCCCACGGCCTGCGCCTCGCCGTCAACCACGGCGGCGACTCCATCGCCTCCGGCGCCCTGTGCGGGGCACTGCTCGGCGCGCTCCACGGAGAGACGGCCCTGCCTCCCGCATGGCTCGCGGAGCTCGAAGGCCGCGCCACGCTCCTGGAACTGTGCGACGACTTCGCCCTGGAGATGACCCAGGGCCCGACCCTGCACAGCCCGTCCGGCTCGTCCCCCGGCTGGTTGGCCCGCTACCCCCGCGGCTGACGCGGGTCCCCCGACCTGACGCACCCTCAACATCGTCGTCCGCAGCCCGTACCGTGGCGTTCCCACGTCCCGGCTGCCGGAGGTGCCAGCACACATGCGGATCGCCACGACCGTCTTCCTCACCGACCGCACCGTCTCCCCCGTCCGTCTCGCCCGCAGTCTGGAGGAACGCGGCTTCTCGGGCCTCTACCTCCCCGAGCACACCCACATCCCGGTCGCCCGCGAGACCCCCGCGCCGATGGGTGGCGAACTCCCGGACATGTACGGGCGCACCCTGGACCCCTTCGTCGCCCTCGGCCAGGCCGCGGCCGTCACCGCGCGGCTGCACCTGGGCACCGGCATCACCCTTGTCGCCCAGCACGATCCCATCGTCCTCGCGAAGCAGGCCGCGACCCTCGACCACCTTTCCGGCGGCCGTTTCACCCTGGGCATCGGCTACGGCTGGAACGTCGAGGAGGCAGCCGACCACGGCGTCGAGTGGCGCACCCGCCGCGATCTGGTCCGCGACCGGATGGCCCTGATGCGCGCCCTGTGGGCGCCCGAGCCGACGGCATACGTCGGCCAGTACTGCTCCGTCCGGGCCAGCAGCGCCCACCCGAAGCCCGCCCAGGCCCCGCGCGAGCTGAGCCCCGGCGCCCCCCTGCACGGCCCCCGCACCCTCATCGGCGGCGCGGCGGGCCCGAAGCTGTTCGCCGCGATCGCCGATCACGCCGACGGCTGGCTCCCGATCGGCGGCGGCGGCCTGACCGAGTCCCTCCCGGTGCTGCGGCAGGTCTGGGAGACCGCAGGACGCGACCCGAAGTCCCTCCGGGTGGTCCCGTACGCCGTACACCCCAGCCCGGGCAAGCTCGCCCACTACGCCGACCTCGGCATCGAGGAGGTCGTGCTCCAGCTTCCCTCGGCCCCCGAGCCGGAGATCCTGCGCGCCCTGGACGACTTCGCCCAGTACCTCTGACCTCTCGGCCCACCCGGTGCCTGTACAGCGGCGGGGCCCGCCCGATCATGCGATCGGACGGGCCCGGTGCTCACTTTGCCGCGCGTCCTCAGGACGTGAAGTATCCGTTCAGGTCGGCGATCACGTGGGCGGAGCCAGAGTTGTTGAAGAACGTCACCCGACCGTCCACGACAGGGACGACCACCAGGTTGGAAACGGTCTGCCCGGCCGTGTAGTTGAGGTTCGACACGCCCGGACGTCCGGTGCCGTGCGGGTGGACGATCAGGTGGCCCGCGTCGGTCGGTCCGGTGACGGTGACGTTCAGGACCACCGCGGTCACTCCGGTGAGCGGCACGCCCTCGACCCCGGCCACCTGCAGGCTGACGATGCTGCCCCCGCCGACGGCTCCGGCGCGGGCGCCGGTGCCGTCGCGGGTGTCGAGCAGCCTGACCGGCGCGCCGGCCGAGAAGGCCGACCCCTCGGCCGCGTAGTAGCCGGTGACGTCGGCGATCAGGTCCACCGACCCGGAGTTGTTGCGCAGGTCCACCTTGCCGTTCACCACGGGCACCGTCACCAGGTTGGGGACGATCTGCCCGGGAGTGAAGTTGAGGTTCGACACGCCCGGCGCCGCCTGCCCGTTCGGGTAGACCGTCACATGGCCTGCCTCGGTCGGCTGGACCGCGGTCACGTTCATCACCACGGCCGTCACCCCGCTCGCCGGGATGCCCTTCACACCGGCCACCTGCAGGGTGACGACCCCGCCCGGACCGACCCGCTGCTTCGCCGCACCCGTGCCGTCACGGGTGTCCAGGAACCGGGCGGGGGTGACCGGGTTCAGCGCGGAGCCCGCGCCGGCCTGGCCGGTGTAGTAGCCGGTGACATCGGCGATCAGGTCCACCGACCCGGCGTTGTTGCGAAGGTCGACCTTCCCGTTCACGACCGGCACCGTCACCAGGTTCGGCACGATCTGCCCGGGTGCGAAGTTCAGGTTCGACACCTTGGGCGTGGGCTGCCCGTTCGGGTAGACCATCACGTGCCCGGCCTCGGTCGGCTGGACCGCGGTCACGTTCATCACCACGGCCGTCACCCCGCTCGCCGGGATGCCCTTCACACCGGCCACCTGCAGGGTGACGACCCCGCCCGGACCGACCCGCTGCTTCGCCGCACCCGTGCCGTCGCGGGTGTCCAGGAACCGCAACGGACCGTGCGGCACGAACCGGCTCTTGACGGCCGCCGTCGGCGCCGTCACCGTGTACGCCTTGGTGATCCTGTGCCCGATGAAGGGCCCGACGTCGTACAGGCCCGGCTGCAGGCCGGTCGTGTCGACCAGCACCTTCATCGATGTCCCGTCCGGGCTCACCGACAGCGGCTTCAGGTAGGGGCCCTGTTCGTATTGCGTACCGCTGGGCATGAGCATCAACTCCATGCCGAGGGTGAGGTTCTGCCCGTGGACGACCGCCTGATTCCACGTTCCGGCGGGACCGGTGGCAGGGCTGATCCCGGACACCCACGGGCTGGGCTGCTGCCCGGTGCATCCCGTGACGCAGGATCCGTTCATGGTGAACTCCACCGGCGGTGCAGCCCTGCCGGAGCTCAGCATCAGGACGGCCTGGCCGGCCTGCGCGTCGCTCTCGGCGGAGCACAGGCCGTACCCGTCGCACCCGTACTTGGAGGTGGTGCCGGTGCCCTCCCATACGCCGGGGCCCAGCAGACTCCGCTCGGGAGTGGCCGCGACGGCCAGGTCGTTGGACGTGAACTGCCCGCCGACGCCGAAGCTCTGCGAAGGCTTCATGTCCATGACCGCGCAGTACGCGGTGGAGGCCTGCGTGAGCACCCCGCTGCGATACGGGAAGCCCGCCACCGAGATCCGGTTCGCGGTGCACTCCGGGACCCACCCCGTGGACGTGGCGACCTTCCAGGTGTCCACGTCGGCGTGGATCGGCTTGCCCGCGTAGTCCGTGGTGTGGACGATCGCGACGTACGACGTGGATCCGGCGACCCGGCAGGCCGCGGTGTACTGCCGGCACCTGAAGAGGCCACCGGCGTCGACCACCTGCAGCGTCGCCGAGGGGGCGTCCTTGCCGCCGGCCGTGCGGGCTCCCAGCCAGAACTTGTCGGTGGCCGCGCCGCTCACCCGCACGCACCGCGCGTCGAGCGCCGAGGTCAGGTCGAAGGACGCGGCCTGGCCGCCGACCTTCGTGGACACCGGGGCGGTGCAGTTCGCCGTGGCCGAGATGTCACGCCGGGCCAGCTTGTAGGTGTCCGCGGTCTGTCCGACCAGCATGACGGTGTACGGGGTACCGGACGCGAGGGGGCACGTCAGGACGGAGCCGCCGATGCAGGCGACGTTGCCTGCGGGGTCGGCGGCGTAGAAGGTCGCCGACCCCCGGTTGAAGGGGGCGGAGTAGGCCAGCACCTCGGCGGTCGCATGCTTGTCGGCCGGCAGGCTCAGGCAGGTCTGCAGTCCGCCCGAGGTCAGCGACGCCTGTGCGCCCACCGATCCGTCGAAGCCGGTCTGCGGCCAGGCCGCGCATCCCGCGGCCTCGCCGGTCCGGTGGACCGCCAGCGCGTACGCCTTCGACGGCGTGCCGGTCAGGACGGCCCGGAAGGGCGCGGTACCGGTCAGCTTGCAGACGGGGTGGTAGCCGGAGTACTCGCACTGCTTGAGGCCGGACGCGTCGTACACCACGGCGCCTGCGGCCTGCCCGCCGGCGGGCGTCCGGTCGAGCAGGTACACGCCCTTTCCGGAGGCGGTCGGCAGGGTGAGGCACAGCTTCTGCCCGGGTCCGCCGAAGGTGCCGGTCGCCGGCCCGGCGACGAGCCCGTTGTCGTGGGTGGCGGTGCAGCCCCGGGTCTCCTTGGCGGAGTGGAAGGCCATGCCGAAGGCGGCGGGCGCCTCCGGCTTCGGAGTGGCCGCCCACGTGTGGTCGCCGGCGGGCAGATCGCATCCGCCGTACTGGCAGGAACCGGGCATCGCGACGCCGGCCGCGTTGAACAGCGTGCCGGCGGGGGCGGGACCGGACGCCACCGGACCGAAGGAGTGCCAGGCGGGCTGTGCGACTCGGAGGGTGCGGCATCGCACCGTGGAGCTCAGGTCCGGGGAGACCCCGAACGCCTGCGGATCCACCACCGCGCAGCCCTCAGGCTTCGACAGACGCGCCAGGGTGACGTCGTAGGCCGCCTGGCCCGCCCCGAGGGCGCTGAGCGCCGTCATGCGGAACGGTGCGGTTCCGGCGAGCTTGCAGTCGAGGGCGACGCTCCCCGTGTCCTGCCAGTCGCGCACGCCGGCGCAGATCTGCTTGCCGGTCGCGTCGTGGACGATGTGGTGGATGTCCTTGGAGGACGAGTAGGTGCGGAGCACGTCGTTCGCGACCAGGTCCAGCGCGTAGCAGTCACCTGCCGAGCCGGCCGGCAGGGAGCCCTGGAAGATTTTGGGGGCGCCGAGGGTGCGGTCCGCGGGAGCGACCGTCGTGCACGTGGTGGAGGAGACCAGCGGCAGGTACGACGCCCAGACCTGGGTCTGCGAGCCGGTGCCGTTCTCCACCTTCATGGTGTAGGTGCCCGCCTGGGCGGCGGGGCAGCGGACCGCTCCGTACGCGTAGTCGGCCGATCCCAGCACGTGCTCACACGTGACGGTGGCGCCCGTGGGCGACACCAGCTCGGGCCGGATGATCCCGGGCGACGTGACGACCTGCAGGACGACCACGTCCGGCGCGGCCAGTGTGATCGAGAGGGAGGCCGTCGTGTTCGGCTCCACCGCGCAGGTGACGATCGTGCTCGGCTGCAGGGCCGCCGGGCAGGCGCCGCCCGCCTGGCCGCTCTGCTGCAGCGAGCGCACGACGGCTTCGCGGTCGCCCACCGGATCGCTCTTCGGCGCGGGTGCGGCCTCGGGGCCGGCCTCGGGAGCGGCTCCGGCGGCAGCGCCTGCCTGCGGTGAGGCGGTCGCGGCGGGCGGTGCCGCCGCGGCGGCGGGTCCGGTCTGGCCGGCGAACGATGCCAGTACGGAGAGCAGCAGGGCTCCGGACGCGACCGCGGACCTGCCTCTCCCCGGTCTCTCGCGCATGCTTCTGCCCATAGGCAGCAATCTCATGGAGCCCCCAGCTCAGCAGGTCCGTCCTGTGTCCCTCACATGACGGGCAGGCGGAGCTTATATGCCCACTACATGACTGCCGCAGGGGGTGGGCCCCGCCGGGGCAGCTCCGCCCGGATGCCTCCGACTCCGAAGTACAAGAGCAGTTGCAGCAGCGGCGACGGCGACGACTGCGTCGAGGTCGCCGCCTGCCCCGGCGCCGTGCACGTCCGGGACCGGCGAGGTGACGGCCGGCCCGGAGCCGGCCGTCACGCGGGACGTCTGGACCGCGTTCCCGGGCGGCGTCGCCGCCACCCGCCGAACGGCGGCGCGACCACGCCTACCGCTCCCCCGCCCCCTCCTCGCCGGGGAACCGGGCGAGCGGGGCCTCGCGCTCGAAGAAGGTCTTGGCACGGGTCATGGCGCGCTCGTCGCCGCGCACCTGGCCGGGCCGGGAGCCGTTGCCGAGCAGGACTCCGCCGAAGCGCATACCCAGGTAGGCCGCCGAGTGGTTGAGGGCGGTGATCAGCCCGTCGGCGCGGACCTCGTCCTCCTCTGACATCGCCGTGACGCCCCACAGGGTGCGGCCGGCCATCCGCTTCTTGAAGTCCAGGCCGGGGACGCCCAGCCAGCCGGACCAGTAGTCGAGGTAGCGCTTGGTGTTCGCGGAGACCGTGTACCAGTACAGAGGCGAGGCGATGACGATGTCGGTGGCCTCCAGCGTGAGCCGGCGCAGCTCCTCCTCGCGCTCGCCCACCGGCCACGTTCCGTCCTCGTGCCGGCCGTCCTGGAAGTCGGGCAGCGGGTCCTTGGCCAGGTCGACCCAGCGCTGCGCAATGCCCGCGGGAAGCTGTTCGGCGGCCGCTCGGGCCAGGAGTTCGGTGTTGCCCTCCGGCCGGGAGCTGCCGAGGACGAAGAGGAAGGAACGGTCGGCGTCATGGAGTGTGTCGGTCGTCATGTGGCGTGCAACTCACCCTGCTTGCGGACCCATTCCGTCCGCAAGCGGGGGCGGCCGCGCCGGGAAAGCGCAATCCCCCAGCATGGGGTCGCCGTCATCGTGCGGCGGCCCGGTCGACACGGCGGGACCCGGGTCGCCGTCCACAACCCGTACGGGGACCAGTGAGGGTGACCGTCGCCGACCCCGAGGGCTACCGGCTGGTGCTCTGCTCCCGCACCTGGGGCTGATCGGCCGGGGCGTCGGCCGCCCAGAACTGCGCCAGGACCGCCTCCTTGTACGGCGCCGGGCTCACGCTCAGGTCCCCGGCGAAGGGCCGGTCCAGGGCCACGACCAGCAGCAGGCTGAAGCCGATCAGTCCGGCCACCGCCGACACGAAGAGCAGCTGCATCTTCAGGCTGCGCAGTCCGAAGAGGAAGGTGAGCGGGACGATCACGAACGCGCCGCCGTACACGAGCACCTGGAGCAGGACCGGCAGCGAGGTCTCGGCCATCGTGATCCTGGCGCGGCGCTGCGAGTTGAGGTCGTTGAGGCGGGCGACCGCTTCCGCGTAGAAGGTCTCGGCGCGCGGACCCTGCGGCTCGTAGGCCAGGAGGGCCCGGTACAGGCCGTGCGTCTGCGCGCCGGTCGCCCCGTAGCTCGGCCGGCCCTCCCGCATCAGGGGCCACTGCACCTCGACGACGGCGTGGGAGTAGGCGCCGACGGCCGTGTGCACGCGCGCGCGGTCGGCCGCGGGGAAGGCGTCGGCGCTGCGGACGACGGCGGCCAGGTCGGCGGCCTCGGCGGCGACGATGTTCTGGGTGTTCTCCCGCTGCGTCCACAGGGTCACGACGACGAAGGCGAGGATGATGCCGTAGATCGCGCCGAACATGCCGAGTGCGACGCCGACCATCTCGTTGTGCTCGCCCTGGGCGAGGTGCGGGAAGCGGCGGCGGGCGGCCGCGCTCCCGGCCGCGGCGAGGCCGGTGAGGCCGCCCACGAGCAGGACGGCGATGACGAAGGTGCTGACGTGGTTGAGCAGCCAGAGGATCATGCGCTGCTCAACGAACTCCTCCGGCCGCCGTACCGCTGCCCGTGCGGGCGCCGGGCTCAGCCGACCTTCGGTGTCTTCGGCAGGCCGGCGTCCAGGGCCGTCCCGGCGCCCGAGAGGGAGCTGTCGGTCGCCTTCGAGGCGGAGCCCACCGCACCCGTGGTGACGCCGACCGCCGTCTTCGCGTCCTGGACGGTCTGCGCGGGGTGGTCGGCGATGTCGACGACGCGGCCGACGAGCGGCGCCGCACCGGAGGGCTCGTCGGCGGCGTGCGCGGCGCCGGGAACGAGTGCGAGGGCGGCGCCGCCGGACAGGACCAGGGCGGCAAGGGTGCGCTTCATGGCAGTCATGCCCGGCCCAACGACCTCCCGCACCCGAGGTCACCGCCGGGAACGCCGGCGGCCCCGGATCGGGGGGATCGATCCGGGGCCGCGGGGATGACTCGGCGGGGCGTTGCGGCGGGGTGTCAGTCCTCGACCACCAGGGACGGGGTGGACTTGGTCAGGACCTCGCCGCGGAAGAAGGCGGGGCTGCGGCGCTCGGTGACGAACATGATCACCAGGCCGAGGGCCAGCAGGCCGACGCCGATGATGAAGACGCTGCCGACGCCGAGAACGGTGGAACCGGATCCGTAGGCCGGGTCCCACATGTCGAAGAGGGTCTTGCAGAAGACCGCGGCCAGCAGCAGTCCGCCCAGGACCGGGAGGACGCCCTTGAAGAGCAGGTCGCGGGAGGAGCGGCGCAGTTCGGCGCGGAAGTACCAGGCGCAGGCGAACGCGGTCAGCGAGTAGTAGAAGCAGATCATCAGGCCGAGCGCGAAGATCGTGTCGGTCAGGACGTTCTCGCTGACCAGGGTCATCACCGTGTAGAAGAGACCGGTGGCGGCGCCCGCCATGACGGTGGCGCGGCCCGGGGTCTTGAACTTGGGGTGGACCTTGGCGTACGAGGGCGGCAGCGCCTCGTACGTCGACATGGCGAGGACCGTGCGGGCCACCGGGATGAAGGTGGTCTGCAGGGAGGCCGCGGCCGAGGCCAGGACTGCGATGAACAGCAGGATGCCGAGGACCGGCCCCATCACCGGGCCGGCGAGGGCCGCGAAGACGTTGTCGGAGGTCTCCTCGTTGGCGAGGCCGAGGCCTTCGCCGCCGGAGCCGACGGCCATCTGGGCGGCGACGCCGGTGGCGAGGTAGGAGCCGACCAGGACGACCATGGCGATGAGCGAGGCGCGGCCGGGGGTCTTCGTGGAGCCGGTGGTCTCCTCGTTGGTGGCCAGACACGCGTCCCAGCCCCAGTACATGAAGATCGAGAGCGAAAGTCCGGCGGTGAAGGCCGCCATGGACTCGACCGCGAAGGGGTTCATCCAGGACCAGGAGAAGTCCAGACCGGTGTCGAAGGTGCCGGCGGAGGCCTTCTGGAAGGCCATCGCGACGAAGACGGCGAGCACGACCAGCTGGAGGCCGACCAGGGCGTACTGGACGCCCTTGGTGGCGGTCATGCCGCGGTAGCTGATGGCGGTCGCGACGGCGATCAGAATCAGGCAGGTGGCGATGTGGACGAGCTTGTTGTCGTCGAGGGCGGCGATCGACGGATTGTTCGTGACCTCGCCGGCCAGCAGCCAGAAGTAGGAGGTCGCGACGCCCGCCAGGTTGGAGAGCACGATGATCGTGGCGATCACCAGGCCCCAGCCGCACATCCAGCCGATCCGCGGGCCGAAGGCCTTGACGGTCCAGGTGAAGGAGGTGCCGCAGTCCGGCATGGCCTTGTTGAGCTCGCGGTACGCGAAGGCGACCAGGAGCATCGGGAGGAAGCCGGCGAGGAAGATCGCGGGCATTTGCATGCCGACCTCGCCGGCGGTGGAGCCGAGGGTCGAGGTCAGGCAGTAGACGGGGGCGACCGTGGAGATGCCGATGACGGCGCTGCCCACGAGCCCTACGGAGCCCTTGCCGAGGCCCTTGCCGCGGACATCGCCCTCGGCGACGCCGCTTACCGTGTCTCCGGCCTGAGGCCGAACGTCCAGCTGAGTCATGGGTCAGGACGTTAGATGGTGCGTTTTCCACATCCGGAGGATCGAAGTCCGGATGGAAGCATCCCGCGACGCCTTGGAATCCCGAGGTCGAGACAGTTCGCGGGCACTTAATACAAGGTTCACTCAGGATTCGAGCCGCGATTCAACAGGCCCGGCCAGGAGTCTTTCAGGATGCGGAAACCGCAGGCATGTCCGATTTGCACTTTTTCAAAGTTTCCCTCGTGACTTTGCGGTGACCACCGGTAACGGGATATGAGGGTCGACCTGCCGCGCGCGTCAACCGTGCCCGCGGGCGCCGTCCGCCCAGAAGACCCGCCGGGTGCGCGATCCGCGACACTGTCCCCATGCCCACGGCCGATGAGCTCCTCAGCGCGGACACCGTCACCACCCTTGCGGGCCTGCTGGCCCGGGCCGGCGGGCGCCGGTCCGCGCCCGCCCTGACCGCCCGCGCCGCCGCCCTGGACGGGTTGTCGTACAGCGGGCGGGTCGCCGCGGTCCGCGACGCCGTGCTGGCCGACCTCCCCGAGGACTGGCCCGGCTTCGAGGCCGTCGTCCGCACGGCCCTGGCCGAGCCCGGCTTCGAGGGGTGGATGACCTTCCCCGTCAACGAGGCCGTCGCCGTCCGCGGGCTGGAGGTGTTCGAGCCCGGACTGGAGCTGCTGCACGACCTCACCTCCCGGCTGACCGCCGAATCCGCGGTGCGGCCCTTCCTGCGCGCCGACCCGGACCGGGCCCTGGCCGTCGTACGCAAGTGGACGGACGACCCGGACCCGCACGTGCGGCGCCTCGCCAGCGAGGGCACGCGGCCCCGGCTGCCGTGGGCCCCGCAGCTCCCCGCCTTCGTCGCCGACCCGCGCCCCGCCCTGCCGGTGCTGGACGCCCTCTACCTCGACACGTCCGAGTACGTCCGCCGCTCCGTCTCCAACCACCTCAACGACATCAGCCGGGACCATCCCCTCCTCGCCGTGGAGACCGCGGCCCGCTGGCTGGCCGAGCCCGCCGACACCACGGACCGCGTCGTACGGCACGGACTGCGCACCCTGGTCAAGGCCGGCCGGCCCGAGGCGCTGACCCTCCTCGGGCACGCCCCGGACGTACCGGTCACGGTGCACGGGCCGGTGGTGACCACGGCGCGCGTGGCCGTCGGGGAGTACCTCGTCTTCGACTACGCCGTCACCAACACCGGCGAGCTCCCGGCCGAGCTCGTCATCGACTACGTCGTGCACCACACGAAGGCGAACGGCACCCGCACCCCGAAGGTCTTCAAGCTCGTCACC
Source organism: Streptomyces sp. NPDC046349 (assembly GCF_055587885.1). Lineage (NCBI taxonomy): Bacteria > Bacillati > Actinomycetota > Actinomycetes > Kitasatosporales > Streptomycetaceae > Streptomyces > Streptomyces sp. NPDC046349. The sequence continues at coordinate 185,917 of NZ_JBVJFK010000006.1, read as the reverse complement.
CGTCCGCTGGCCCCCGGCGAGACCCTGGCCGGCACCAGGCGGCATTCCTTCAAGCCGATCACCACCCGCCGCTACCACTCCGGCGAGCACCTGGTGCAGCTACAGGTCAACGGCCGGGTCCGCGGCGAGGCCGTCTTCTCGCTGGACGCCGGATGATCACTGCGGCATGCTGCCGGGCATGACCTACGGAATCGAGTCCCACCCCGCCCGGTGAGCGCCCGGGCCCTGCTGCTCCCGCCGACGGACGCTCCGACGGACCGTCCGCCCGCGCCGTGGCCCGTGCCCGTCGCCCGGCTCTCCGAAGTCGTCCGGCTCGACGGCGTGCAGGGGCCACAACCCACGGCCCTGCGGTTCGACGCCGCCGCGTACGACGCAGAGATCACCCGGGCCGTACGGGACCGGGAGTGGGAGTGGCGGGCCCACACCACCGCCCTGTTCATCGCCCGGGTCTGCGGGACAGGCCCGAGGTGTCGGCCGCATGGGACTGCGGCGACGTCGAGGCGCACCCCGCCCGGGACGATCCCGGTACGGTCGTGGTCTCGTTCCTCCACGGACGCGGCCTCGGTTCCGGACGCAGGTCCCGAACGGACCGCGGCTGTACTTCGAGTGGCTCGTCCCGGACGACGGCTCCTCGCCGCAGGCGCAGGCGGACGCGGCGATCCGGCGGCTCGCGGCCGGCGATCCCCGCTTCTCGCGGACCTGCGCCATGCCCGGCGGGAGGACGCCGAAGCCCTCGGCTTCCCCTGGCCGGAAGGGGAAGAGGGGTAGCGGTGCGGGCGGGCCCTTCCGGGGGCCCGCCCGCGGTCCGCACCGTCCGTGCCGGGCGGGCTACGCCGTCCAGACGATCGACTGGATCTCGCTGTAGGCGTGCAGGGCGTACGAGCCGACGTCGCGGCCCACGCCGCTGCGTTTGAAGCCGCCGAACGGGGCCTCCATGTTGCGGCCGACGGTGTTCACGCCGACCCCGCCCGCGCGCAGCCGCCGCGCCATGCGGAAGGCGCGCGCCGTGTCCCCGGACCACACGTAGCTCAGCAGGCCGAAGTCGCTGTCGTTGACCAGCCGGACCGCTTCGTCCTCGTCGCCGTCGAAGGGGACGACCACGACGACCGGGCCGAAGATCTCCTCGCGGACCACCCGCATGTCGTTCGTGCAGTCCACGAGCAGGGTCGGGGCGACGTAGAAGCCCCGCCCGTCCCCGACCACGGGGCGTTCGCCGCCGTGCACGATCCGGGCGCCCTCCTTCCTCCCCAGCTCGATGTACGACTCCACGCGGTCGCGGTGCGCCGCCGAGATGACCGGGCCGACCACCGTCCCGGCCGCCGCCGGGTCGCCGACCTTCATGAAGGCCAGGTAGCCGGTGAGCTTCTCGACCAGCTGCTCGTAGACCGACCGGTGGACGATCACGCGGGTCGGGGCGGTGCAGATCTGGCCGGAGTAGAAGGAGAAGGTGGTGCCGATGCCCATCACCGCGGCGTCCAGATCGGCGTCGTCCATGACGACGGCCGCGCCCTTGCCGCCGAGTTCCATCAGCTGCCGCTTCATCGTGCGGCCGCAGACCTCCGCGATGCGCTGTCCGACGCCGGTGGAGCCGGTGAAGGACACCATGTCCACGTAGGGGGAGTCCACGGCGGCCTCGCCGACCTCCACCGACTGCCCGCCGACCACGTTGACGACGCCCGCCGGGGCCCCGGCCTCGTGCAGCGCCTGCGCCATCTTGAAGACGGACAGGGGGTCCTGCGGGGCGGGCTTGACGACGACCGTGTTGCCCATGGCCAGGGCGGGGGCCACCTTGCCCGCCGGGTTCGCCCACGGGTTGTTGTAGGAGGTGATGCAGGTGACCACACCGACCGGCTGCCGGACCTCCAGCGCGCCCAGGATGCTTGCCCTGCCCATCGGGCCGGCCTCCGTGACCTGGGGTGGCAGCCCCTTCTCGACGGCCTCCAGGGCGCCCTTGGCGTACCTGCGGAAGCGGGCCACGCCGACGCCGACCTGCATGCCCCGTGCGATGCCGGTCGGGGCGCCGGTCTCCGCCTGCGCGAGGGCCGTCCACGGCTCGAACTCGCGCTGCATGATGTCCGCGGCCCGGTCGAGGATCGCCGCCCGTGCCTGCGGCGTCGTGCGCGACCAGCTCTCGAAGGCCTCGGCCGCGGCGCGGGCCGCGTCCGCGACCTGTGCGCGCGAGGCCTCGGGGGCGAGACCGACCACCGACTCGTCGGCCGGGTTGACCACGTCGTAGTGGCCGCCGGCAGGCTCCACCCACTCGCCGCCGATGTAGAGGGGTTGTGCGTTCAACGGGTGCTCACCGTCCTCGTGTCCCGGCCCGACCTGAGCACGATGCCGGGGACGGCCCCGGTGACCTCGTCGTCGCGGACGGTCTCCACGCCGTTGACGCGCACCGAGACGATGCCGATGGCCCGCGCGTCCAGGCGGGGGCTGTCGCCGGGCAGGTCGTGGACGAGGGTGGCCGGGCCCGCCTCGATCCGTTCGGGGTCGAAGAGGACCAGGTCGGCGTGGTAGCCCTCGGCGAGGCGGCCGCGCTCGCGCAGCCCGAACAGCCGGGCCGGGTCGTCCGTGAGCATCCGTACCGCCTCCTCCAGCGGCACGAGCCTGCGGCCGCGCAGGCAGTCGCCGAGGAAGCGGGTCGTGTACGGGGCGCCGCACATCCGGTCCAGGTGGGCACCGGCGTCGGACCCGCCGAGCATGACGTCCTCGTGCTGCCAGGTCTCGGCGCGCAGCGCCCAGCTCGCCGGGTCGTTGTCGGTGGGCATCGGCCAGAGCACGGTGCGCAGGTCGTCGTTGGCGCAGATCTCCACCAGGCACTGGAAGGGGTCCTGGCCGCGTTCGGCCGCGATGTCGCCCACGACCCGCCCCGAAAGGCCCTCGTTCTCCTTGCTGTAGGTGTCGCCGATGACGTAGCGGCCGAAGTGGGCGAGGCGCCGGAAGACGCCGGCCTCCTTGCTGTCGGCGCGGCGCAGCATCTCGGCGCGTACGCCCGGGTCGCGGAGCCTGGCGATCCGCTCGGGGACGGGCAGGCCGAGGACCTCGCCCCAGCCGGGGATGAGGTTCAGCGCGCAGAAGGTGCCGAGCGACATGTTCATGGGGGTGAGGATCGGCATCGTGAGCGCGACGACGCGGCCGCCGGCCTTGCGGGCGCGCTCGCTGGGGATCAGCTGGCGCGGGACCCGTTCGGGGACGGCGGCGTCGATGGTGAGGACGTTCCAGTTCAGGGGCCTTCCGGCGGCGGCGCTCATGTCGACGAAGAGGTCGATCTCCTCGTCGGAGAACTGGTCGAGGCAGCCGGCGACGATCGCTTCGAGCTGGGTGCCCTCGTGTTCGGCGACGGCGCGGGAGAGCGCGAGGAGCTCGGCGGGCCGTGCGTGCCGGGACGCGACGGGGGCGCCCGTGCCGTCGGAGTGGGTGGAGGACTGAGTGGTGGACAGGCCCCAGGCGCCGGCGTTCATGGCGTCGTGGAAGAGGTCGAGCATCTGCTGCATCTGCTCGGGGGTGGGCTGTCCGCCCACGGCGTCCTCGCCCATGACGTGGCGGCGCAGGGCGCAGTGCCCGACCATGAAGCCGGCGTTGACGGCGATACGGCCCTCCAGGGCGTCGAGGTACTCGCCGAACGTGGACCAGGTCCAGTCGACGCCCTCCTCGAGGGCCTTGAGGGCCATGCCCTCGACCTTGCTCATCATGCGGCGGGTGTAGTCGGCGTCCTCGGGGCGGGCCGGGTTGAGCGGGGCGAGGGTGAAGCCGCAGTTGCCGCCGGCGACGGTGGTGACGCCGTGGTTCATGGAGGGCGTGGCGTACGGGTCCCAGAAGAGCTGGGCGTCGTAGTGCGTGTGCGGGTCGACGAAGCCGGGGGTGAGGACGAGGCCGGTGGCGTCCTCGCTGGTGCGGGCTTCTTCGGCGACGGTGCCGGGTTCGGCGATGACGGCGATACGGCCGTCGCGTATGCCGAGGTCTGCGACGCGGGCGGGGGCGCCGGTGCCGTCCACGACGGTCGCGCCCTTGATCAGGTGGTCGAGCATGACGTCCCTTCTGCGATGTCCAGCCCCGCCGGCGTTCGAGGCGCGGGGGTGCGGGGGTGCGGGGGCGGCGCCCCTGCATGCCCCGGCCGGAGGCCGCCGGGGCGACCGCGGCCTCGGCATGGCCTCCGGCCGGGGCCGGTGCGGGACGGCGGTCCGGGAAGACGCCGTCCCCGTCGGTGCGCCCCGCAGGGGTCAGGCCGACTGCCGGAAGCGCGTGGTGCGGTGGACCGGGTCCGTGTCGATGTGCGGGATCACGTGCTCGCCGATCAGCTTGATCGTGGTCATCGTGTCCTCGTGGCCGACGCCGGTCGGCAGACCGAAGGAGAGCTGGTCCGCGCCCGCCTGCTCCCAGCGCTTGCACTGGGCCCGGACCTCCGAGGGGTCGCCGCAGATGAGGAGTTCCTCGGCGATCAGCAGCTCGATGATCTCCGCGTTGTACTCCGGCAGGGTCTCGGGCCACTGCGGGATCGCCTCGGGCCGCGGGAAGGTGTCGTGGTAGCGGAAGACCAGCGACTGGAAGCGGTTCATGTTGGCGTTGACGGCGATCTCGACGGCCTTGTCGTGGGTCTCGGCGCAGATCGCGGTGGAGGTGACCATCACGTTGTCGTTGACGAAGGCGCCGATGGCCTTCGCCTCCCGGATGGCCGTCTTGTACTGGTCGAGGACCCACTCCATGTCGGAGACCTTCTGCACGCTGAAGCCCAGCACGCCGAGGCCCTTCTTGGCCGCCATCGCGTAGGAGGACGGCGACCCGGCGGCGTACCACATGGCCGGGTGGGCCTTGCCGTACGGCTTGGGGAAGACCTTCCGCGGCGGCAGCGACCAGTGCTTGCCCTGGAACCCCTCGTACTCCTCCTGGAGGAACATCTTGGGGAATTCCGCGATGGTCTCCTCCCAGATCTCCTTGGTGCCGTTCATGTCCTCGATGCCGGGCAGGAAGCCGAGGATCTCGTGGCTGCCCGCGCCGCGTCCGGTGCCGAACTCGAAGCGGCCCTTGGAGAGGTGGTCGAGCATCGTGACCTTCTCGGCCACCTTGACCGGGTGGTTCACCGGGGCGAGCGGGTTGAAGATGCCGGAGCCGAGGTGGATGCGTTCGGTGGCGTGCGCGAGGTAGCCGAGGAACACCTCGTTCGCCGACAGGTGCGAGTACTCCTCCAGGAAGTGGTGCTCGGAGGCCCAGGCGTACTTGAAGCCGGACTTGTCGGCCTGGATGACGTACTCGGTCTCCTCGACCAGCGCCTTGTGCTCTGCCTCGGGGTCGACCTTGGACCGCGCCTCAGGCACGTATCCCTGCACGAAGAGACCGAATTCCAAGGGGTTCACCGTCCTCTGTTTTCTGACGTTGCGTCAGATTTGATGTCACGACTGTTCCATCGCGGAGCCTGGAGCGTCAATACCTGACGTCCCATCAGCTGGCTGGGCTACAGGATGCTGACGCCCGCCATCCAGCCGCCGTCGATGACGAACGGCTGGCCGGTGATGTACGAGGAGTCCTCGCCGGTCAGGAAGAGCGCCAGCCTGGCGATCTCCTCCGGCCGACCCACCCGGCCCATGGGGACAACCCGCCGGTAGAGCTCCGCCATGGCGTCGCGGGCCTCGTCGGTCATGTTCGCGGGGTCCAGCAGGCCGGGGTTGGCCATCGGGGTGTCCACCGCGCCGGGGCACATCGCGTTGACCCGTATCCCCTTGTCCGCCAGCTCCAGCGCGGCCACCCGGGTCAGGCCCAGGACGGCCGCCTTGGTCGCGGCGTAGGCGCCGACGTACGCCATGCCCGTCAGGCCCGTGTACGAGGAGGTGTTGACGATGGTGCCGCCGCCGGCCGCCTCGATCTCGGGCGCCACCGCCTTGATGCCGAGGAAGGTGCCCACCTGGTTGACCTCGACCACCTGCCGGAACTCCTCCAGCGGGGTCGCGGCCAGCTCGTTGAAGCGCAGGATGCCGGCGTTGTTGACCAGGCCGTCGATCCGCCCGAAGGCCTCCTTCGCGGCTGCGACAGCGGCCGCCCAGTCCTCCTCCCGGCTCACGTCCATCCGCACGTACCGGGCCCGGTCCTCGCCGAGATCCTCGGCCACCGCCGCGCCCTGCTCGTCCAGCACGTCGCCGAGGAGCACCTTGGCCCCCTCGGCGGCGAAGAGCCGCGCCTCCTGCTCGCCCTGGCCGCGCGCCGCACCGGTGATGACGACGACGCGCCCGTCCAGCTTGCCCATGCCCGTGCTCCTAGTCGTTGAGGTGCGGGGCGACATCGGCCCCGAAGGCGCAGATCTGGTCGACGAGTTCGGCGCGGTCGCGGCTGCGGAAGCGGACCTGGATCTGGTCGACGCCGAGCGCCGCGTACTCGCGCAGGGACTCGGCGAGCGCCTCCGCCTTGCCGGTGAGGGTGTGCCGGCCTGTGTCCCAGCCGGGCTCGCCGACGTACAGCGCCTCGGTGATCGCGCCGACCTCGAAGGGGCCGGTGACGCCGGCCTCGGCGCGCAGCTGCGCGATACGGGCGATCTGCGCCGGGAGCCGGTCGCGCGGGTCGCCCTGCGGGAGCCAGCCGTCCCCGCGGACGGCGGCCCGGCGTACGGCGGCGGGCGAGGATCCGCCCACCCAGACGGGGATCCGCTCCTGGGCGGGCCGGGGCAGCTGTCCGAGGTCCCTGAAGGCGAACCGCCCGCCCTCGAACTCCGGGTACTCCCCCGGCCCCAGCGCCGCCCGCAGCGCGTCCAGGGTCTCGTCGAGGACGGCGCCGCGGCGCGCGAAGTCCACACCGAGGGCGTCGAACTCCTCCTGGACGTGGCCGGCGCCGACGCCGAGGATCAGCCGGCCGCCGGAGAGGTGGTCGAGGGTGGCGTACTGCTTGGCGCTGATCAGCGGGTGGCGCAGGCCGAGGATCGCCACGTGGCTCAGCAGGCGCACCTGCCCGGTGACCCCGGCCAGGAAGGACAGGGTGGCCACCGGGTCGTACCAGACGGTGCTCATGGCTCCCGCGAGCCGCCGCGGTATCGCCACGTGGTCGCAGGTGGCCACGTATGCGAAGCCGGACCGGTCGGCGGCCCGCGCGATCTCGGCGAGATCGGCGGCGCCGGCCGACGCCTCCCAGGATTCGGCGTAGATGGTGCTCTGCGACTGGACCGGGAGCTGCATCCCGTAGACCAGCCGACCTTCCGGAAACACGCGCGCCATGGCGGGCCCGCCTCGCCTTCGTCTGCCGGTTCGTCATATCGGTGCCGGGGCCATCGTGATACCTGACGGCCCGTCAGACAAGGGGGAGGGGCGATCCCGGGACGGTCCCGGCGGGGCCGGACCCACCGGCCGCAACGTGCGGGTACGGGCGCCACCCGTGCCCGTACGGCACAGGCAGGAGCACGCTCACAGCCGACGCCGACCCCCGCATCCCCGAGGAGGCCAAGGCCGGACGCGCCGCCGCGGCCGCCGCCGCCGAAGAGCTGTCGCCACGCTCCCGCCTGGCCCGTTCCCCGAGACGCACCCACCCCGGCAGAGCGGGCAGAGCAGGCCGAGCGGGCCCGCGCCGCGCTCCACGCCCGGAACGGCTGCGCCCCATCCCCCGCGCAGCAGAACGACCTGGACAGGCGAACCGGTGGGCGTCCCGAGCCTCGGCGCCCGACCGGCCGCCGCCGCCCCTGTCAGAAGCCTTCCGGCCCCATCACGATGACCGGCCTGGCCGCCGGGTCCAGGGTCTCCAGGACCTTGCGCATGGCCTCCTTCGGGATGCCGACGCAGCCCTGGGAGGGGCCGTCGTGGTCCACGTGCAGCCAGATGTTGCCACCCTTGTCCTCGCCTTCCGGCTTGACCGGGTCCAGCGGGGAATGACCCGGGCGGCGGTTGAAGTCGATGGCGACGACGTAGTCGAAGGAGCCGACCAGGGACTCCCCGTTGACCCCGCGGCCGGTGGCGACGAAACCCCGGTCCTCGTCGTACGGGAGCCTCGTGCCCGGCGGCGGGGACAGCAGGCCGCCCGCGTCGGTCAGTGCGAAGACGCCCTGCGGCGAGGTCAGGTCGCCGTACGTGCGCTCCGTGGACCAGCCCCTGGCCCCGTTGCGCGCCGGCCAGCTCTCGGCCTTGACCCAGTCGGCCCCGGGCGCGGGCCGGGTGTACAGGGTGGCCGTGGACTCCGAGGAGTCCACGGCCTTGCCGGTGACCAGGATGAGCTGGCGGGACTCGGCCGGGATCCTCGCCCGGGTCTGCTCGCTGATCCCGGTCAGGCCCTGCGTGGGCGACCGCGGGGTGTCGCGCGCCACCCGGTCCACGGGCTGCGGGCGGGAGTCCGTGCTGGACTGCGCCGCGCCCGCGGCCTGTTCCGGGTCCTGGGCGACGTACACCCATCCGGCAGTGAAGGTCACCAGGCCGAGGGTGGCGGCGAGCGCCGCGCGGCGCGCCGCACGACGTTTCGTACCGGCGGGGCGGGAGCGTGCTCGGGCGTGCTTGCTCATTCACCCGACCGTACATCAGCGCACCTTCAGACCCGGTTTGTCCGCGATGTGCGCGCCACGCCGGGCACCGGGAAGCGGACACGGATCGTCGGACCGCCCTGTGGGCTCGGCGTGCCGGCCGGAATCGTCGTGGACGGGGCGGGCGCGGCGGTCCACGCCCGTACGGGCGACGTGTCCTGGGTGGCCCCCCTCGGGGCCGTGGGCGGCGGCGTGGCGACCGGCTCCGGGGCACATGGGGAGCGGGACCCGTCCCCTGGAGCCGATCACCGACGTACCCTGACTCGATGAGGCGAACTCCACGTCACGCGGCGCGCGTTGTCATCCTGTCCCCCACCGGGTCGGTGTTCCTCTTCCGTGAGGACAACGTGGAGGTGGGCATCCACTGGCTGCCGCCCGGCGGCGGCATCGACCCCGGTGAGAGCCCCGAGGACTGCGTGCGGCGCGAGCTGCGCGAGGAGACGGGGTGGACCGACCTGGAGCCGGAGCGCCTGCTGTGCACCTGGGAGCACGACTTCACCCACCAGGGCGTACCGGTGCGCCAGCACGAGCACATCTACGTCACCAGGGGGCCGCACCGGGAGCCGGTCCTGGAGGAGCCCGGCATCCACTGGCAGTGGCTCTCCGCGCGGCGCCTGGCCACGCTGGGCGAACCGGTCTGGCCGCCCCGGCTGTCGGACCTCCTCACGAACAGCCCGCCCGAACCGGTCCACCTGGGCCTGCTGGCCTGACCGCCCGCCGTCGGCACTGCGAGGCCGGGGAGTGGCGACACGTGCCGCCCTTCGTGCGGATTCGCCCTCGGGGGATTCCCCGCCCCCTCATCTGCGGGCAGGGCCGGCCGCTCCCTCCCTTCGCCCATCGCACCGCCGAGCCGCGGATCGTCATCGAGCAGGCCTTCCGGCAGTGGCCCGGCCTGCTCTGCGACCCACCCGCTAGCGGGAGGCGGGGGCCTGGGACGTGGCCTTCGTGTAGAGCGAGGCGGCGTATTCCCCCAGCACGGTGCTGGTCGACACGTCGTCGGTGTCCCCGCCCGTGAGGATGCCGATGATCTTCCCGTCGCGTGCGATCCACGCGCTGCCGCTGGTCCCGCCCGGGAAGTCCGCGCAGTCGAAGCGCTGCTGGGTCGGGCTCTCACGCACCGCGGTCGCCGTGCAGGTGCGGGGGACCTTGCGGTCGGCGGGGTACCCGGTGACGGTGACCTCCTCGCCGGCCCGGCCGGTGGTGTCGAGCACGGCCGCGCCGGTCACGTCCTCGATCGAGCGGCCCTGGGCGTCGGGGGCGAGGGTGGCGAAGGCGAGGTCGTAGTCGTCGTCGGTGCCCTCGGACCAGCGGTCGTCCTCGAAGACCTCCTCGATCTTCCATGTGCCGTACGGGGCTTTGTCGTTGGCGTAGGCCGGCGCGAAGACGGCGGTCCCGTCGCCCTGCTTCCCGGCGAGCAGGCAGTGCCCGGCGGTGACGATGAGGTTGCGGCCGGGGCTGTGCACCACAGTGGCGGTGCAGAAGTGGTCGCTGTCCAGGCCGTTGGTGAACAGGGCGCCGGTGAAGGCGGCGGGCCCGCCCGGCGGGGGCGTCACGGCCGGCGGCAGGGTGGTCCCGGGCAGACCGGACAGCTGGGGCTTCGGCTCGTGCGAGCGCGAGGGGCCCGCGGGCGGGAGCGAGGGCTTCGCGGCCTCGGCCCGCACGGGCGCGGCCGCCTCGGGCGGAGGCGCGAGCTTCGCCACCGCCGCGGAGGCCCCCAGGGCAGCCACCGCGCACAGCACGGCCGTCACGACGCTCCGCTTGTCCACCGGCATGATGATCCTTCCGCTTTGCCCTGGCGAAGCATGCCTTGACCGCGGCGCCGGGTGCAAGGCACGCGACGACCCCTGGGTAACCGGCCAGTCACCGCCGGCAGTGCCTACACGGCGTTCAACTCGGGCCTCCGGAGAGGACTTTGGGGCTATTGGCCTATCATCGCTTCGATTCTCGCCGCCCCCGCCGTCGCGCGGGCGCGCGGAAAGAGATTCTTGACGAGAGGGCAACGAACACTTGCGATTCACAGGCAAGCACCGAATATCCATCGTTGCCGCGGCGGCCGCGGCCGCGATCGTGGGAACCCTTCAGCTCCCCTCCACCGCGTTCGGCACCGAGGACACCACGGGGGCGGCGGGCATCGGGAGCGCCGTCGACGGCGCGGACAGCGCCCCGCCGGCCGGGGAGGCGCCCGACGCCCACGTGGAGGACTCCACCGTCCACGGCAGCGACGGCACCGTCTTCAGCAACGGCGTCATGTCGCTCGGGACGCAGGCGGCGCCGAAGGCCGCCACCAGGTCGGCCGCGGCGGCAGCCGCGCCCACCGCGCCGCAGGGCGAGGGCTGGAAGCTGAGCGGCGCGACCAAGTGGCTGGCGACCGGCTACACGATCAAGTTCTACGACCAGAAGTCCGCGGACTGGCTGGGTCCGTACGTGCAGGCGTCCGCGGCGGACCTGCGCCGCATCACGAACCTTCCGGTCACCGTCGACACGAAGCCGGTCGGCTGGGACTACGTCCGGCCCAAGGGCGAGGTGATCGTGGGCGTGCTGCACCGTCCGTGCGTCCCGCCGGCCGGCGAGGGCACCATGGGCAGCACCGGCTGGAAGGTCGTCCGCGACGGCACCGGCACCGCCAACCTCAGCTGCGGCTTCACCAGCTCTTCCGTGGCCGAGACCGTGACCAGCGGACACGCCTACATCGACGACTCCTTCTTCACCCCGGCCGGCAAGCCGACCGCCGCCATGGGCGAGACGTACATGCGCAACCACATCAGCCACGAGCTCGGGCACACGCTGGGCCTGACGCACGCCAACCGCAGCCTGACCAGGGGTGACTGCGTCAAGGGGACCGACTCGGGCCAGTTCCCGGTCATGTGCTCGCCCGCCTACGCCTACCAGGACAAGCGGGCGGGCACCTATGTCCAGCAGTACGACGTCCAGGGCCTGCGGCGCCTCGCGGCCGGCGCCGGGGCGACGCTGTCCCCGCAGGGCAAGGTGACCGGAATCGGCTCCAAGTGCCTCGATGTCAAGGGCGGCAAGGCCGCAAACGGCACTCAGATCCAGCTCTACACGTGCAACGGCTCCGCGGCGCAGTCCTGGATCCTGGGCAAGGACGGCACCTTCCGCGCGTTCGGCAAGTGCCTGGACAACGCGCGCAACGCGAGCACGAACGGCAACAAGATCAGCCTCTACGACTGCAACGGCTCGGCGGCCCAGCGCTGGTCGGTCAACGCCAAGGGTCAGATCGTCCACGTGGCATCGGGCAAGGTGCTCGACGTGACCGGCGGCGCGACCGCCAACGGCACGGTGGTCCAGCTCTACACGGCGAACACGAACAAGCGCCAGGTCTGGGCCACCCCGAAGTAGCCCGGCCCCGATCGACGACGGGCCGCCCGACGCACCGGGCGGCCCGTCCGCGTAGGGCAGTCGACCGATCCGCGCGGGCACGCCTCGGACGCACGCCGGCCCCAATCCGGGTTCGGCACGAGCGCGATGCGGCTGGCGGCCGGGATCCGGGTGAAGTCGCTCACCGGCTCGGGCGGCCGGCCTCGCCGCGCTGACGGCGTCGCCGCGCTGCTGCCGGCCCTGTGCCCGGCCGGCCCGGCCGTCTCCCTCCTGATCGTGACCGCGCCGCCGGGCACGGCCGCGAGCCGTCGGGCACCGGCCCGACCGGGCGGGTCAGGCAGCCGAGCCCGGTCCCGCCCACAGGCCGTCCGGGGTGAGCCCGAGGAGGTCGATGGCGTTGCCGCGCACGATGCGGTCGACCACGTCCGGCGCCAGGTGCCCCATCTGCGCCTCGCCGACCTCCCGGGACTTCGGCCAGGTCGAGTCGGAGTGGGGGTAGTCCGTCTCGTAGAGGACGTTGCCGACGCCGATCGAATCGAGGTTCCTCAGGCCGAACGCGTCGTCGAAGAAGCAGCCGAACACGTGCCCGGCGAACAGCTCGGACGGCGGGCGGAGCACCTTGTCCGCGACCCCGCCCCAGCCGCGGTTCTCCTCCCAGACCACGTCCGCGCGCTCGAGGATGTACGGGATCCAGCCGATCTGGCCCTCCGCGTACATGATCCTCAGGTTGGGGAAACGCTCGAACTTGCCACTCATCAGCCAGTCGACCATGGAGAAGCAGCAGTTGGCGAAGGTGATGGTGGAGCCGACCGCAGGCGGGGCGTCGGCGGAGGTGGACGGCATGCGGGACGAGGAGCCGATGTGCATGGCGATGACCGTGCCGGTCTCGTCGCACGCCTCGAGGAAGGGGTCCCACTCGTCGGTGTGGATGGACGGCAGGCCCAGGTGCGGGGGTATCTCCGAGAAGGCGACCGCGCGCACGCCGCGCGCCGCGTTGCGGCGGACCTCCGCGGCGGCCAGCCGGGCGTCCCAGAGCGGGATGAGGGTGAGCGGGATGAGTCGGCCCCGGGCGTCGGGGCCGCACCACTCCTCCACCATCCAGTCGTTGTAGGCCCGTACGCCGAGGAGCCCCAGCTCATGGTCTGCGGCCTCGGTGAAGGTCTGGCCGCAGAAGCGGGGGAAGGTCGGGAAGCAGAGGGCCGACTGGACGTGGTTGACGTCCATGTCGGCGAGCCGGTCGGGAACCGAGAAGGAGCCGGGGCGCATCTGCTCGTAGGTGATGACTTCCAGTTTGATCTCGTCGCGGTCGTACCCGACGGCGGTGTCGAGTCGGGTGAGCGGCCGGTGCAGGTCCTCGTACACCCACCAGTCGCCGATCGGGCCGTCGTCGCCCGGTGCTCCCATGACGGGGGCGAACCTGCCGCCGAGGAAGGTCATTTCCTTCAGCGGGGCGCGGACGATGCGGGGGCCGATGTCGCGGTACCTGGACGGGAGCCGGTCCCGCCAGACGTTGGGGGGCTCCACCGTGTGGTCGTCCACCGAGATGATCTTCGGGAAGGTCTCCATGGCGCATACCGTAGCGCCGATCTGACGAACCGTCAGCTAGTTGGTCTGTGATCGGTCATGGACGGGCTGACGTGTACGCGCGAGACAGGGCAGACTGACCCTTACACCGACGGAAGGCAGGGGGGACGACAGATGGACGGCGTACCGGCCATCCCGCACCCGCGGAAACACCCCGAGGCCCGTGCGGCTGCCGCCGCGTCCGAAACCGGCTCCGCCGCCCGCCCTGCCGGTCCCGTACCGCCGCCGGCCACCCCGGGAGCGCGCCGGGAACCCGGCGCGGCCGATCCCGCCGCGGCGGGTACCGCAGTCACGCCCCGGTCCGCGGCCCGCGCCGCCGGCCCGGCCCCCGCCGCAACCACCTCCGGCCGTGCCGCCGCCGGAGCCGCGGCGGGCCCGTCCCCCACCGACGCCCCGACGGGCGCCCCGCACACCGCACGCCCGGCCCCCGCCGGTGGCGGGTCCCGCCAGGGCCCCGCCCGCGGCGACAGCGACGCGCCCACCACGGCCCGCCCCACCGCGGCCGCCGCCGCGAACACCACCCCGCAGCCCGCCGAGCCCGCCGAGGCCGCCGCAGGCGAGTCGCGGTTCGCCGTCCTCGGGCCCGTGCGCGCCTGGCGCGGCGGCGAGGCCCTGCCGTCCGGCACCCCCCAGCAACGCGCCCTGCTCGCCGTACTCCTGCTGCGCGACGGCCGCACCGCCACCGCACCCGAACTGATCGACGCCATCTGGGGCGAGGATCCGCCGCAGCAGGCCCTCGCCACCATCCGCACCTACGCCTCCCGCCTGCGCAAGGTCGTCGCCCCCGGCCTGCTGGTCACCGAGTCCGGCGGATACGCCATCCGGCTGCGCTCCGCCGCCACCCTCGACCTGGGCGTCGCCCGCAGCCTCGCCGCCGACGCCGAGAGCGCCCGCGCCGCCGGGGACCGCTCCCTCGCCCGCACCCTCCTGGCCCGAGCCCTCGACCTGTGGGAGGGCGAACCCCTCGCCGGGGTCCCCGGCCCGCACGCCGAGACCGAGCGCACCCGGCTCGCCGAATGGCGCCTCCAGCTGCTGGAGACCCGCCTCGACCTCGACCTGGAGGTCGGCCACCACGCCGAGGCCGTCTCGGAGCTCACCGCCCTCACGGCCGCGCACCCGCTGCGCGAACGGCTGCGCGAGCTGCTCATGCTCGCCCTGTACCGCAGCGGCCGGCAGGCCGAGGCCCTCGCCGTCTACGCCGACACCCGCCGGCTCCTCGCCGACGAACTCGGCGTCGACCCGCGCCCCGAACTGGCCGCCCTCCAGCAGCGCATCCTGAACGCCGACGCCGACCTGGCCCGCGCGGAAGACCCCGCCCCGGCAGCCACCGCCGCTCACGTGAGGCCCGCCCAATTGCCCGCGACCGTACCCGATTTCACGGGCCGCTCCAGCTTCGTCCACGAGCTCGGCACGATCCTCTCCGGCGGCGCCCAGGACCAGGTCATGGCCGTGTCCGCACTGGCCGGCATCGGCGGCGTCGGCAAGACCACCCTTGCCGTGCACGTCGCCCACACCGCGCGCCCGCACTTCCCCGACGGCCAGCTCTACGTCGACCTCCAGGGCACCGACGCCCGCCCCGCCGAACCGGAGGCCGTCCTCGGCTCCTTCCTGCGCGCGCTCGGCACCCCCGACACCGCCATTCCCGACTCCCCGGCCGAGCGGGCCGCGCTCTACCGCTCCACCCTCGACGGCCGCCGCGTCCTGGTCCTCCTCGACAATGCCCGCGACGCCGCCCAGGTCCGCCCGCTGCTGCCCGGCACCGCCGGCTGCGCCGCCCTCGTCACCAGCCGCGTCCGTATGGCCGGCCTGGCCGGCGCCCATCTCGTCGACCTCGACGTGATGAGCCCGGAGGAGGCCCTCCAGCTCTTCACCCTCATCGTCGGCGAGGAACGCGTGCGCGCCGAACGCCAGGCCGCCCTCGACGTCGTCGGCGCCTGCGGGTTCCTGCCACTGGCCATCCGCATCGCCGCCTCCCGGCTGGCGGCCCGCCGCACCTGGACCGTCTCCGTCCTCGCCGCCAAGCTCGGCGACGAACGCCGCCGCCTCGACGAGCTCCAGGCCGGCGACCTCGCCGTCAAGGCCACCTTCGAACTCGGCTACGGCCAGCTCGAGCCGGCCCAGCAGCGCGCCTTCCGCCTCCTCGGCCTCGCCGACGGCCCCGACATCTCCCTGTCCGCGGCCGCCGCCGTACTCGACCTGCCCGAGTACGACACCGAGGACCTCCTGGAGGCTTTAGTCGACTGCTCCCTACTCGAATCCGCCGCCCCCGGCCGCTACCGCTTCCACGACCTCGTACGCCTCTACGCGCGTGCCTGCGCCGAACGCGACGAGCAGCCGCCGAGCGAGCGGGAGGCGGCCCTGGACCGTCTCCTGGACTTCTACCTGGCCACCGCCTCCGGGGTGTACGCCCTGGAACGCCCCGGCGACCGGCTCCCCGCGCACCTTTCCGACACCCACTACCCCGGGCTGGTCTTCGCCGAGCCGCGCGCCGCCCTGGACTGGCTGTACACCGAGGCCGGCCCCCTGCTGGCGTGCGTACGGCAGGCCTCCACCCGGGGCGGCGACTCACCGGTCCTGCGCCGGGCCGTCGACCTGCTGTGGGCGGCCAAGGACCTGGCCGAGTCGGGGGCCAACTCCAAGCAGTACGAGTCGGCCGCGACCGCCCTGCGCGACGCCGCACAGGCCGCCAAGGACCCCTACGCCGAGGGCCGCGCCCGCACCACCCTCACCAACGTGCACCTGGTCGCCGGCCGCTTCGCCGAGGCCGACGACGAGGCCCGCCAGGCCACCGCCCTGGCCCGCGAGGCCGGCGACCCGCTGCCCAGCTGCTGGGCGCCCAACGACCGCGGGATCATCGCGCTCTACGAAGGACGGCACGCGGACGGCGAGCGGTACCTGCTGGAGGCCATCCAGAACTTCCGCGCCGACGGCAACAACGTCGGTGAGGCGAGCGCCCTGTGCAACCTGTCCCGTATCCACGTGGAACTGGGCCGCCTCACCAGCGCCATAGACCTCGCGCAGCAGGGCATCGCCATCTACGACCGGATGGGCCTGTCTCTGCGGCTGGCCAACGGCCGCTACGCACTGGGCATCGCGCTCACCCAGGCGGGACGGCTCGGCGAGGCCCTCGCTCAACTCAACGAGGCGCTGACGCTGTTCCACGACAACCGGCAGCCGCTGTGGGAGGGCGTGACCCACTTCCGGCTCGCCGTCGCCCATCTCGCCGCGCGTCGGCCCACGCTGGCCGCCGCGCACGCCGAGCAGGCCATCGCACTGCGCGGCATCGGCGGCGAGTGGCGGCGCGCGACGGTGCTGACCGTGCTGGGCAAGGCGCTGCGGCGGCTGGGGCAGACGGACCGGGCGCGGGCGTGCTGGCGGGACGCGGAGGCGGTGTTCAAGCAGCTCGGTTCGGCCGAGCTGGGTGAGGTACAGACCCTGCTGGCCACGGAGATGGCCGCCTGACCTGCGAGGACGCCCGTTGAACGAGGCGTTCATCGTTCGTTTATCGCCGAACGGCACGATAGGTGCATCGACCCGGTGCGTCGGGGGACATCCGGGCCGGTTGGAAGGATTACCCGTTCGGCGGTCATCGGGGGAATCGCCGAACGGGTCCCACCCATCCATCAGGAGAACCGATGACGACGAACGAGAACATCCTGCCGAACGACGGCACCATAAAGCCGCTCGACAACCATGCCTCGGGCGTCGAGATCGAGACCCTGGACAACCACGCGTCGGGCATCGAGATCAAGCCGCAGACGGACGAGCAGGCCGCGGGCGAGGAGATCCGGACGCTGGACAACCACGCGTCCGGTCCGCGCCCGTAACAGCCGCCCGACGTACGGGGGAGCCCACGGGGGAAACGGGGGCTCGGGGGGACATCGGGGGAGCAACGGGGGAACGGCGGTCGCGGTGGCCCGGAGGGGGAGCCATCGCGACCGCCGCACGCGTATGCCCGGCCCGAGGGCGGAAGAGACGGCCCAGCCCCGGGCGCGGCTTACGCTGGGGGTGTGTTCTCCTCCCACGGACCGAGCGTCCGCGAACTGGCCGTGCAGGGCCTCTCCTCCGTCGAGCGGGGCTACGACCTCCTCGCGCCGAAGTTCGACCACACCCCTTTCCGGACGCCGGACCGGATGCTCGACGCGGTCGAGGAGACCCTCGCCCAGCAGGAGGGCACCTTCGGCTCCGGCCTGGACGTGTGCTGCGGCACCGGCGCCGGGATCGGGATGCTGCGGCGGCTGTGCCGGGACCGCGTCACCGGGGTGGACCTCAGCGCGGGCATGCTCGCCGAGGCGGAACGCACGCACGCGGTCGACGACCGCGTGGACTTCGTACGGGCCGACGCCCGGGCACTGCCCTCCGCGCTGGCCGGCTCCTACGACCTGGCGGTCAGCTTCGGCGCCTTCGGCCACTTCCTGCCGTCCGAGCGGCCCGCGCTCTTCGCCGGGGTCCGCTCGGCGCTGCGCGAGGGCGGGGTCTTCGCCTTCCCGATCGGCGCCCCGATCCCGCCGAGCTCACCGGTGTGGTGGGCGGTGGCGGGCTTCGACGCCGCGATGCGGGTGCGCAACGCGGTGTGGCGGCCGCCGTTCGTCATGTACTACCGGACCTTTCCGCTGAGCGGGGTGCGCGCGGACCTGCGGGCGGCCGGCTTCATGGTGGAGACGGTCCCGCTGGAGCACTTCGGGCGTCAGGCCGGCGGCGCTCCGCGCTGGCGGCTGGTCCTGGCCCGACGCTGCTGAGACTCACCGGAACGGCTGCGTCACCATCAGGACACAGGGCACAATCCGTGAGGAACCGTCAGGCAGCCTGCGCACCACCTCACTCCTTGGAGCAGCCGGTGTCGTCACAGGAAATGCTCATCACGATCACTCCGGAGCAGGCCGCCCACGGTGTGATCCTCCCCGTCGAGCTGCCGTCCGGCCCGGTCCGCCTGCGGATACCGCCCTGTCGGCACGGCGACCTCGTCAAGGTCCGTGCCGGCGCCGAGGAGGTACTGCTGCGCATCCACGTGTCCGGGGCGGGCGCCGCGTGGATCGCCGGGGCCGGCGGCATCACTCCCCCGCCGACGGCGGGCGCGCAGCAGCCCGTCCCGGCTCCGCAGACGGGCGGCGGGCGCGGCTGCCTGGTGGGGCTCGGCGTCGCCGCGCTGCTGGTCATCGGCTTCTTCGTACTCAGCGGCGGCGACGGCGCCGACGACTCGAAGTCCACCGCCGACGCGACGCCCGCCTGGTCGTCCTCGTGGACCCCCTCCCCCACCCCGTCACCCCGGACGTCGGCCCCCGAGGCCGCGGCCACCACGCCGTACAGCGCCGAGCCCAGCCCGGAGCCCAGCCCGGAGCCCAGCCCCGAGCCCAGCCCGTTCGACCGCGGCACCTGCCTGAACGGGCAGCTGCCGGACTCGACGACGCCCCGCAGTGTCAGCGGTGTGGAGGAGGTGCCCTGCTCGGCGTCCGACGCTCACTACCGGGTGATCGAGAGCATCCCCGGCACGTCGGACCTCGACAGCTGCAACGACAACCCGAAGACCCAGTACGCCTTCTCCTACCGTTACATGCGCGGCTCGATCGTCCTCAACCAGTACGTGTACTGCCTGATCGGCATGGGCTCCTACGCCCGCTGACCCCTGGATGTGCCGCGCGGCACCACGCGATCGGATCACCGTCACGCAGGCTCAGCAGCGTGCGCGGAGTTCGCGTTTGAGGACTTTGCCGCTCGCGTTGCGCGGCAGCTCGGTGACGAACTCCACCGCGCGCGGGACCTTGTAGTTGGCCATCTCCCGCCGGGACCAGGCGATCAGATCGTCCGCGGTGAGGGTGGAGCCGGGGCGGCGGACGGCGTAGGCCTTGCCGACCTCGCCCAGCCGGGGGTCGGGGATGCCGACGACCGCGACGTCCGCGATGTCCGGGTGCAGACCGAGGAGTTGCTCTATCTCGGCCGGGTAGGCGTTGAAGCCGCCGACGATGAACATGTCCTTGATCCGGTCGGTGACGCGCAGGTTCCCGCCCGCGTCCAGCACGCCCACGTCGCCGGTGTGCAGCCAGCCCTCCGGGGTGATCGCCGCGGCGGTTTCGCCGGGGTCCTCGAAGTACCCCTGCATGACGTTGTAGCCGCGGACCGCGATCTCGCCGGCCCGCCCGGCCGGCAGGGGCCGCCCGGCGCCGTCCAGGACCGCGACCTCCGTGTCCGGGATGGCCCGGCCCGAGGTGGCGGAGACGACCTCGGCGGGGTCGCCGCGGCGGCACATGGTGACGATGCCGCCGGCCTCGGAGAGCCCGTAGGCGGTCAGGACGGTGGCGATGTGCAGTTCTTCGCGCAGGCGCTCGACGAGTCGGAGCGGGACCACGGCCGCGCCGGTGACGACCAGCCGCAGGGCGGAGAGGTCGTGGTGGCCGCGCTGCGGGTGGTCCAGGAGGGACTGGTGCAGGGTGGGCGGCCCGGGCAGTACGGAGATCCGCTCCGCGGCGATGTTGGCGAGGACGGTGTCCACGTTGAAGACGGACTGCGGGACCATCGTGGCCCCCCGCATCAGGCAGGCGATGATCCCGGCCTTGTAGCCGAAGGTGTGGAAGAAGGGGTTCACGATCAGGTAGCGGTCGCCCTCGCGCAGTCCGGCGAGCCCGCTCCACACGTCGTAGCAGCGCAGGGACTGCGCATGGGTGATGACCGCACCCTTGGGGCTGCCAGTGGTGCCGGAGGTGAAGATGATGTCGCAGGGGGCGTCGGGGCTGATGGCTTCGGCACGCTCGCGGACCGCCTCCGCCGTGACCCGGTCCCCGCCCGCCAGGAAGTCCTTCCAGGTGCGGAAGGTGTCGGGGGCGTCCTCGGCGAGCACGACGACCTGTTCCAGGTGCGGCAGTCCGGGCAGGGGCCCGCGACCGGGGCCCTCGGCGGCGGCCCGGCGCAGGGAGGCGACGTAGGAGGTGCCGAGGAAGGTGCCGGTGACGAAGAGCAGGCGGGCCCGGCTGCGCTGCAGGACGTACGCCGCTTCCGCTCCCTTGAAACGGGTGTTGAGGGGGACGAGGACGGCGCCCGCCGAGACGGCGCCGAGCGCGGAGACGATCCAGTCCAGGGTGTTGGGCGCCCAGAGGGCGACCCGGTCGCCGGGCTCCACCCCGGCGGCGAGGCAGGCCGCCGCGGCGCGTTCGACGCGGTCCCCGAGCTGCGCGTAACTGATCCGGACGCGCCCGTCGACCACGGCCTCGAGGTCGCCGTACCGTGCCGATGCCGCCCGCACGAGTCCCGCGATGGTTCCCCAGCGCAGGTCTCCGCGCGCGTCCTCGTGCAGCCCGTCGTCGCCCATGCGTGTCACCCTCCCGCGAACCCAGTAGCTGACTATCCGTCAGATTAGCTGTAGCCTTCGCGGCTGTCAGTACTGGCGCACTCCCCGGAGGTGGCGATGGCGGCAACGCTCAAGGACGCTACGGCGATAGTCGGCATCGGCCAGACCGCCTTTGCCAAGCGTCTGCCGCAGTCCGAGAAGGAACTGGCCTGCCGGGCGATCCTGGCCGCCCTCGCCGACGCCGGCATCGATCCCGGTGAGGTCGACGCCTTCTCCTCCTACACCATGGAGGAGACCGACGAGGTCGAGGTCGCCAAGGCCATCGGCGCAGGCGACGTCACCTTCTTCTCCAAGATCGGCTACGGCGGCGGCGGTTCCTGCGCCACCGTCGGCCACCTCGCCGCCGCCGTCGCCACCGGCCAGGCCACCGTCGGCGTCGCCTGGCGCTCCCGCAAACGCGGCTCCGGCCCCCGCCCCTGGAAGAACACCGCCGTCCAGCTGCCCACCCCGGGCCAGTGGACCCGGCCCTTCGGCCTGCTCCGCCCCGCCGACGAGATCGGGATGCTGGCCCGCCGCTACATGCACGAGTACGGCGCCACCCGCGACCACCTCTTCAACGTGGCCATGGCCTGCCGCAACCGGGCCAACGAGAACCCCGCCGCGATGATGTACGAACGCCCGCTGACCCGCGAGATGTACATGACTTCCCGCATGATCAGCGACCCGCTCTGCCTCTTCGAC
Organism: Streptomyces sp. NPDC046349; assembly: GCF_055587885.1. Classification (NCBI taxonomy): domain Bacteria; kingdom Bacillati; phylum Actinomycetota; class Actinomycetes; order Kitasatosporales; family Streptomycetaceae; genus Streptomyces; species Streptomyces sp. NPDC046349. The sequence continues at coordinate 164,498 of NZ_JBVJFK010000006.1, read as the reverse complement.
AACTGCCTGGAGACCGACGGCGCCCTGGCCTGCGTGATCGTCTCCGCCGAACGGGCCCGCGACTGCCGCCACAAGCCCGTCTACGTCCACTCCGCCGCCCAGGGCCTGCCGTCCCAGCACCACGGCATGGTCAACTACTGGAACGACGACCCCCTGTCCGGGCCCGCCTGGACCGCCGCCCGCCACCTGTGGAAGCAGGCCGACTTCGGCCCCCAGGACGTGGATGTCGCCCAGATCTACGACGCCTTCACCCCGCTCATCCCGCTCTCCCTGGAGGGCTACGGCTTCTGCGGCCGCGGCGAGGGAGCCGCCTTCACCGAGGGCGGCGCCCTGGAACTGGGCGGTCGGCTCCCCGTCAACACCGGCGGCGGCGGCCTGTCCGAGGCGTACGTGCACGGCTTCAACCTGATCAACGAAGGCGTCAAACAACTGCGCGGCGTCTCCACCGCCCAGGTGCCGGACGCCACGACGTGCCTGGTGACGGCGGGCGAAGGCGTCCCGACGTCCGCGATCCTGCTGAGGAGCTGACCGACCGATGACCACCGCACCCGAAGCCGCCGCGTCCGCGGACGCCCTGCTCCTGCCCGTCCCGGACGAGGACGGCGCCCCCTTCTGGGAGTACGCCGCCCGCGGCGAACTGCGCGTCCAGGCCTGCAGCGCGTGCGGCAGACTGCGCTTCCCGCCCCGCCCCTGCTGCCCGCACTGCCGGTCCTTCGACAGCGAGTGGCGCCGCATGAGCGGCCGCGGCCGCATCTGGTCCTACGTCCGGCCGCACCCGCCGCTGCTGCCCGCCTACGCCGCGCAGGCCCCGTACAACGTGATCCTCGTCGAGCTCGCCGACGCCCCGCACATCCGGCTCGCCGGGAACCTGGTGGCCTCCGCCGACGCCCCCCTCGACTCCATGGACCCGGCCCGGCTGCGCATCGGCGCGCGGGTCCACGTGGCCTTCACCGAGACGGGCGGGATGACCGTGCCGCGCTGGATCCTGGAGAAGCCGTGACCCTGCGGGTGGAGCGGGACAAGGCGACCGGGGTCGCCGTGGTCACCCTGGACCGGGAACACCGGCACAACGCCGTCGACCTGGCCACCGCCGCCGAACTGGGCGAGGCGTGGCGCGAGCTCCGGTTCGCCGAGGAAGTACGGGCGGTCGTGCTGACCGGCGCCGGAACGGCAGCCTTCTGCACCGGCATCGACCGCGGCGTCGAGGTGCCGCAGCCCGCCTCCCCCTACTCCGCCGACGACCCGCTGATCGCGATCGGCCCGAAGTCCTGCGACCTGTGGAAGCCCGTGATCGCCGCCGTCAACGGCATGGCCTGCGGAGGAGCCTTCTACCTGCTGGGCGAGTCGGAGTTCCTCATCGCCTCCGAAACGGCCACCTTCTTCGACCCGCACACCGCCTACGGGATGGTCAGCGCCTACGAGGCCGTGTACATGGCGCAGCGCATGCCTTTCGGCGAGGCCGCCCGGATGTCCTTGATGGGCACGGCCGAACGGCTCTCCGCGCGCCGCGCCCATGAGATCGGCCTGGTGTCGGAACTGGCTGAGCCGGACGGGCTGCTCCCGGCGGCCCTGCGGGCGGCGCAGATCCTGGCAGGCTTCCCGACGGAGGCCGTACAGGGCACCGTACGGGCCCTGTGGTCGGCGAAGCAGGCCGTGCTCCAGCAGGCCCTCGCACAGGCGCCGGCCCTGATCGCCCTGGGAAACCTGCCGCCGCAACGGCAGGCGGAACTCTTCGCGAACCGCCGCACGGCACCCGGGCCCCGCCTGCGCTGACCCGCCCGTCGGCCCCGACAAGCGGCGGCGGCCCCGGCCCCCGAGCGGGGGCGGGGCCGACCGGCCGTGCAGGCGGGTGGGGATCAGGCTTCGACGACGCCGGAGGCCGCGATCTCGATCTTGCCCTTGGGGGCGCCGGACTGGGAGCCCAGGGCCTCGATCTGGTCGACGAGCTGCTGGCCCTCGACGACCTCGCCGAAGACGACGTGCTTGCCGTCGAGCCACGGCGTGACGACCGTGGTGATGAAGAACTGCGAGCCGTTGGTGTTGCGGCCGGCGTTCGCCATCGACAGCAGGTACGGGCGGTCGTGCTTCAGGTTGAAGTTCTCGTCCTCGAACTTCTCGCCGTAGATGGACTTGCCGCCCGTGCCGTTGTGGTTGGTGAAGTCACCGCCCTGCAGCATGAACTGCGGGATGACGCGGTGGAAGCCCGAGCCGGCGTAGCCGTAGCCGTTCTGGCCGGTGGCCAGCTCACGGAAGTTGCGCGCCGTCTTCGGTACGACGTCGTCGTACAGCTTGAAGACGATGCGGCCGGCGGGGGCGCCGTTGATGTTGATGTCGAAGTAGACGTTGCTCATGGGGTCCATCCTGTCACTCCCGGTGCGGTGCGCTACCCGGCGGGGCCGGACCCGGCCCCTGTCGGGTCACCCGCTCGTACGGGTGCCCGTGCCCTTGGCCGCGTCCAGGGCGTACACGCAGCGGTCCTTGCTGCACGCGTACACCACGCCCGCCTCCGCGACCGGGGCGCCCGTGATCTCGCCGCCGGTGGCCAGCTTCCAGCGGAGCTGACCGCCCGCCGCGTCCAGGGTGTACAGGCAGTGGTCGGCCGAGCCGAAGTGCACCCGGCCGTCCGCGACCGCCGGCAGGCCCGTGATCTCGCCGCCCGCCGCGAACCGCCACTTGGGGGTGCCGGTGACCGCGTCGAGCGTGTAGAGGGCGCTGCCCGCCCCCAGGTGGACGTTGCCGCCCACCACCAGCACCGGGTCGGAGGACTGCCGCGCCTCCGTCGCGATCCGCCAGCGGTCCTGGCCGGTGGCCGCGTCGAGGGCGTAGACGGTGCCCAGGTAGTCGGCGAGGTAGACCCCGCCGCCCGTGACGGCCGCGCCCGGCGCGAAGGCCGGCGGTGCCAGGAAGACCGCGGGGGCCTCGAAGTGCCAGCGGACCCGGCCCGACGCCCGGTCCACCGACAGCACCCGGGTGCCGGCCGCGACGTACACGTTGCCGTCCGGGGCGGGCGTGACCCGGACGGGCACGTTCCCGCAGGAGCCGGCGTCGCCGACGGGGTACGACCAGGACTCGCGGCCGCTGCGTGCGTCCAGGGCGCGCAGCCGCGCGTCCTGCCACACGTACACCGTGCCCTCGTGGAGGACGGGCGCCGCCTCCGGGGTCTCGAAGTCGCTCTGCGCGCCCGTCAGCTCCCACAGCTTCTGGCCGCTGGACGCCTCCCAGGCCTGTACGCCGCCGCCGCGGGTGGCGGTGACGACCGTGCCGCGCTCGGCGCGCAGCGCGTACACCCAGGCGTCGGTGGACAGCCGCCACCGCTCGGAGCCGTCGGAGGCGTCGAGTGCGTACAGGGAAGGCCCGTCGGAGGCGTGGATCCGGCCGTCGGCGACCGCCATGGACCAGGCGACGTCGCGGGTCTTGAACTGGCGGCGGCCGCTGGCCACGTCCAGCGCGTGGACCTCGAAGGAGGTCACGTACAGCAGGTTGCCCGCCACGGCCGGGGTGCCCCAGACCTCGTTCGACATGCGGAAGCGCCAGGGACGCCAGCGACCGCTGTCCGGGGCCGCGCCGGGGCCCGGTACGGACGGGGTGGCCGGCCCGGTGGCATGGGCCGGAGCGGACCCGTCGGGCGGGCGTACCCAGCCGGTCGCCGAGTCCGCCGCGGGGGTGTGCGCCGCGGACGCCGCGGCCGTCGCGAACGGGCCGGGGCCGATCGGCACCGGCGAGCCGCCCAGGCGTACGGGCTCGCCCGACGGCACCGGGGACCGCGGCGGGTGGTGCGGGCGCTGCGGCACGGCCTGGCCGGTGCGCGGGTCCACCCAGCCCTCGGCGCCGCGCGGACGGCGGTGCGTGGACTGCTCGGACACCGGACCGCGGGCTCCGCCGCCGCCACGGCCGTCGCGGACGGGCGCGGGCACCGCCGCGGCCGGCGTACGGTTCCCCGCCCGCCGGGCCTCGATCATCGCGACGGCCCGCGCCGGCAGCCATGCCGAGGCGGTACCGCTGTCGTCGCCGCCGTCGAAGAGGTGCGGGGCCAGCTGCGCCTGCAGGTCGGCCGGGGTGGGCCGCAGCGAGGCGTCCATCTGCATGCAGGACTCGATCAGCGGCCGCAGCTCCTCCGGGAGCCCCTCCAGGTTCGGCCCTTCGCGCAGCAGCATGAAGACCGTCTCCACCGGGTTCGCCCCGTGGTACGGCGGATGCCCGGTCGCGGCGAAGACCAGCGTGGAGCCGAGCGAGAAGACGTCGCTGGCGCCCTTGACGCTGCGCGAGTCCTTCGCCTGCTCGGGCGACATGTAGGCGGGGGTGCCCACGGCGACGTTCGTCATGGTCAGGCGGGTGTTGGAGACACCGCTCGCGATACCGAAGTCGATCACGCGCGGGCCGTCCTCGACCACGAGCACGTTCGACGGCTTCAGGTCGCGGTGGACGAGCCCGGCGCCGTGGATGGACTGCAGGGCCTCGGCGATGCCTGCGGCGAGCCACCGTACGGCCTGGGCGGGCATGGGCCCGCACTCGTTGACGATCTCCTCCAGGGAGGGCGCCGGGACGTACGCGGTGGCCAGCCACGGCACGGCGGCACGCGGGTCGGCGTCGACCACGGCGGCGGTGTAGAAGCCGGACACGGCACGCGCCGCCTCCACCTCGCGGGTGAAGCGGACGCGGAAGAGCTGGTCCTCGGCGAGCTCGGTGCGCACCGTCTTGATCGCGACTCGCCGTCCGGACGCGGACCGCGCGAGATAGACCAGCCCCATGCCGCCGGCGCCGAGCCGTCCCAGCACCTCGAAGGGGCCGATCCGTCTCGGGTCGTGCTGCGTCAGCTGCTCCACCACTCGCCTCCACACCTCCCCGTACGGGCCACCCACCGGGCCCGCTCCCACCGGCACGGGGCCATGCCCCGTGCAGCGTCTCACTCCGGGGCGCAGCCCCGGTCGCGCAACCCGATTCTGTCAGGCCCGGGCCGGGTCCGGCCCCGGCACGGCGGGCAGCGCGGTGTGATCTGCCCGGCGATCCGTCCACGGCGCCCTAGGCGTCCGCCCCGGTGCGGGGTTCCGACAGGAGCCCGAAGACCGCCCCCTGATTGTCCGCGACCACCGCGATGCGCCCGTAGGGGGTGTCGAAGGGGTCCGCGGTGACCCGGCCGCCGAGCTGCTGCACGGTCGCCACCGACCGGTCGCAGTCGGGAACGGCGAAGTAGACGAGGAAGTGCGCCGGCATGATCTCCGGGAAGGCGTCGGTGATCAGGCTGCGGCCCAGGACGGCGGTGTCGGTGCCGGGCGCCTTGCCGGGCGGCGACCAGATGCGGTATTCGACGCCGGCGTCGTCCTGGTCCTGCGGGACGTAGCCGAAGACCTTCGCGTAGAAGACGTCCACGGCGTCGCGGGCCCTGGTGTAGACCTCGCTCCAGCAGTACGTGAACGGCTCCTGCTGGGCCTCGAAGCCGTGGTGGGTGCCGGGCTGCCACAGCCCGAAGACGGCCCCGCCCGGATCGGCGGCCATCGCGGCCGTGCCGTACGGGCCGACCGGCATCGGGTCCATCACCATCTGGCCTCCGGCGGCGCGGATCCGCTGGGCGCAGGCGTAGGCGTCGTTGGTGTAGAGGTAGACGCCCCATACCGTGGGCATCCGGCCGTCGGGCTTGGGGGCGAGGGCGGCGACGTTGCGGCCCCGGCTGTAGGCCTGCGTGTAGTGGCCGTACTGTGCGCCCGCGCTGTCCGCGAAGGTCCACCCGAAGAGCTCGCCGTAGAAACGCTTGCCCGCCTCGACGTCCGGAAGCGAGGCGTCCACCCAGCAGGGTGCGCCTTCCACGAATGCGGCCATGGGCCCGGTTCCTTCCGTTCTGCGAGGGTGTGTACCCTCCCACCTCTCCCAGCCATGATCCGCCCGAAAACTTGTCCACAGCCTGTTGATAAGACTATTCGGGGGAAAGCTCGCGGAACGGGGCGACACGCCCGGACCGTGACTACGGGGCGACTACGGGGCGCATCCGGCCGGAAATCCCCCTCCGCGACCGTCCGGGACGGCCTCCCGCCCAGGCCAGGGACCCAGTAACCCCATTTGCAGGCGGCCGAATAGCGCGCCGATCACCCCTCGGTAAGCTGACGGCATGACAGGACAAGTACGCACCGTCGACGGGCGTGTCGCCGGCCGGCGCGGCCAGGCGACGCGGCAGAAGCTGCTCGACTGCCTCAGCGAGATGCTCAGCTCCTCGCCGTACCGCGACGTCAAGGTGATCGACGTCGCCCGCAAGGCCGGTACCTCCCCCGCGACCTTCTACCAGTACTTCCCGGACGTCGAGGGCGCCGTCCTGGAGATCGCCGAGCAAATGGCCACCGAGGGCGCAGAGTTGACGTCCCTCGTCGAGGGACGGACCTGGGTGGGCAAGTCCGGGTGGTCAGCCGCCGAGGAACTCGTCGACGGCTTCCTGGAGTTCTGGCGTCGCAACGACGCGATCCTGCGCGTGGTCGACCTCGGTGCGGCCGAGGGCGACAAGCGGTTCTACAAGATCCGCATGAAGATCCTGAATTCGGTCACCAACTCCCTCACGGAATCGGTGAAGGAGCTCCAGGCCAAGGGCAAGGTCGACAAGGACGTCAGCCCCGCCGCGATGGCCGGTTCCCTGGTCGCGATGCTGGCCGCGGTCGCCTCGCACCAGAAGGGCTTCCAGACCTGGGGCGTCAAGCAGGCGGAGCTCAAGCCGAACCTGGCCCTGCTCGTCCACCTCGGCATCACGGGCAAGAAGCCGACCAGGTAACGGCGGACCCGCTCCGGGTCCGCCACCCCCGGCCGGCTCCGTGCCGGCGCCACACCACGATCCGCCCCGGATCAGCGACGCTCCAGGCGGAACAGCCTGATCTCGCGCTCGATGCGCGCCTGGTACGTCGCGTACGGCGGCCAGAACCCCAACACCGCCTGCCACACCGCCGCGCGCTCCTCACCCGCCAGCAGCCGGGCCCGTACGGCTACGTCCTCACCCTGCCAACTCACTTCTGCATCAGGATTCTTGAGCAGGTTCCCGGTCCATGCCGGGTGCCCGGGGCGGCCGAAGTTGGACCCGATCAGGATCCAGCTCGTCCCGCCGTCCTCCGGCATGCAGGCGAGCGGCGTGGTGCGCGGTTCACCGGTCCGGGCGCCCTTGGCGGTGAGGATCACGCCCGGCAGCATCTGCGCGCTCAGCATGACCTTGCCGCGGGTGAGCTTGTGCACCGCCTTGTCCACGGCAGGGATGAAGTGCGGTGCGATCTTGGCAAAGAGCATGGTCGAGGAGACCTTCTGCATCAGCTTGACGCCGGGAGCCACGCGAGCCATCAGACGGCCACCTTCTCTTGGGCGGGCGGGGACGCGGCGGCAGCCGCGGCAGCGGAAACGGGTGCGGGCAAGGCCGCCGCTGCGGGCGCGAACAGGCCCGCACGGTCTGCGGCGTGCGCCCGCAGCCGGTGCACCGGGCCGAACAGCAGCTCGTCGGAGGCCGCCCGCTTGAAGTACAGGTGCGCGTCGTGCTCCCAGGTGAAGCCGATGCCGCCGTGCAGCTGGATCGCCTCCCCCGCCGCCGTACGCAGCGCCTCCAGGGCCTGGGCGAGCGCGAGGCCGCCCTGGGCCGGGTCCCACGCGGCGTAGTAGGCCGCGGAGCGGGCCGCCTGCACCTGCACGTACAGGTCGGCCAGCCGGTGCTTGACCGCCTGGAAGGAACCGATCGCCCGGCCGAACTGCTCGCGCCGGCACACGTACTCCACGGTGCGCGCGAGCACCTGGCCGGCCGCCCCGACCGCCTCGGCGGCGAGCACGGCGGAAGCGCTGCGGCCAGTGGCGGCGAGGGCCCCGAGCACGTCCGCCCCCTCACCTGCCCCACCCCGCCGCCCGAGCAACTCCGCTGGCACGTCCCGCAGTTGGACTCGGGCCTGCGGGCGGGTCTCGTCGAGCACGGCCTGCCGGGACCGTACGAGGCCGGGCGCGCCCTCCCGTACGAGGAACAGCAGCGTGCGGCTGCGCGCGAAGCCGCCGGCGTGCGCGGCGACCAGCAGGAGCGGGGCGCTGTGGCCGTCGAGCACCTGGGCGGCCTCCCCGTACAGCCGCCAGCCGCCGCCGGCGCCGTCGGCGCGGGCCTGGACCCCGCCGGCCCGCCCGCCGCCGGACCACTGGCCCGCGGCGTCCTCGCCGGTCAGCGCGAGGGCGGTGGCCAGCGCCGGGCCGGGGACGGCGAGGGCGGCGGTCAGCCCGCCCGACGCCAGCAGCGGGAGCAGCGCGGAGCGCTGGGCGTCGGTGCCGAGGGCGGTGATCAGGGGCACGCACAGCGCGGCGGTGGCCAGCAGAGGCGAAGGCAGCAGCACCCGCCCGGCCTCCTCGCAGGCCAGCGCCAGATCGGCGGGACCGCAGCCGACCCCGCCGTACTCCTCGGCGACGGCGATGCCCGGCAGCCCGAGCTGCCGGGAGAGCTGCTGCCACAGCTCACGGTCGTACCCGTCGGCGGTACGGACCGCGGCCTTGACCTCGTCGGGGCCGCAGCGCTTGCCCAGGATCTCGCGCAGGGTGCGCCGTATCTCGTCCTGCTCCGCGGTGAAGGCGGCATCCATCGTCGGGCTCCTCCCGAGGGCACCTCCCAGCGGCAGCCGGGGGCGTTTCTGACGGGCCGTCATGTTAGGGCGGCGGACGACAGATGCACAGGGGCCGACGGGGGCGGGTTGCCGGAGGCGGACAGGAGGGGGCCGGAGGTTCGGGGAGCGGAGGCTGGACTCAGGCCGGCAGCCTCGCCCGGCAGCGGGTCCTGCCATCAGGGCCTGACGATCGGGCCGGGGGTCCGGCCCGGCGCCGGGGAGTCGGCGTCGGAGCCTGGTATCTGACGATACGTCAGATGTACCGTCCTTGCATGCCTGGACTCACACCTGGAAGCACCACACGCCCCCGCCGGCGGGTCGCGGTGGTCGGCGTCGCCCTCTCGGACTGCGGCCGGGTGGACGGCCCCACCCCCTACGCCCTGCACGCACAGGCCGCCCGACGCGCCCTGGCCGACTCAGGCCTCGGCCGTTCCGTCATCGACGGCTTCGCCTCGGCCGGCCTCGGCACGCTCGCCCCGGTCGAGGTGGCCGAGTACCTCGGCCTGCGTCCCACCTGGGTCGACTCCACCTCCGTGGGCGGCTCGACCTGGGAGGTCATGGCCGCACACGCGGCGGACGCGATCGCCGCCGGACACGCCAATGCCGTCCTGCTGGTCTACGGCTCCACGGCCCGCGCCGACATCAAGGCCCGGCGCCGCACGTCGAACCTGTCCTTCGGGGCGCGGGGACCGCTGCAGTTCGAGGTCCCCTACGGCCACACGCTGATCTCCAAGTACGCCATGGCCGCCCGCCGCCACATGCACCAGTACGGAACGACCCTGGAACAGCTCGCCTCGGTCGCCGTACAGGCCCGGGCCAACGCGGCGACCAACCCCGACGCGATGTACCGCGCCCCGATCACCGTCGAGGACGTCCTGTCCGGCGAGATGATCGCCGACCCCTTCACGAAGCTGCACTGCTGCATCCGCTCGGACGGCGGCTGCGCGGTGCTCCTGGCAGCGGAGGACCACGTACCCGACACCGCGAAGACGCCCGTGTGGATCCTGGGGGCGGGCACCTCCGTCTCCCACACCACCATGTCGGAGTGGGAGGACTTCACCGTCTCCCCCGCGGCCGTTTCGGGCCGCATCGCATTCGAGCAGGCGGGCCTCACCCCCGCGGACGTCGACGTCGCGGAGATCTACGACGCTTTCACCTACATGACGCTGGTGACCTTGGAAGACCTCGGGTTCTGCCCGAAGGGCGAGGGCGGGGCCTTCGTGGAGAAGGGCCGCCTGCTGCGCGACGGGGAACTCCCGGTCAACACGGACGGAGGCGGCCTGTCGGCCTGCCACCCGGGCATGCGCGGCCTGTTCCTGCTGGTCGAGGCGGTCCGCCAGCTGCGCGGCGAGGCAGGGGCGGGCCAGGTCACCAAACCCGGCGGCCGCCTCCCGGAGGTAGCCCTCACGTCGGGCACGGGCGGCTGGTTCTGCTCCTCGGGGACGATCCTGCTCGGTCGGGGGTAGGGCAGGGGTAGGGAAGGGAAAAGGGGAAGGATCGGGCTCGGGATCGGGGCAGGAGGAGCGACGGGGCGACTCCGGGGACAGGGTCCACGCGGAGCGGTATCAGGGATGTGCCGGGGGTTCCCCGTCCGTCCCATCGTCTCTCCGCCCGAATCCCGCCCCCGAAGCCACCCCGCGCCTTCACACCCCACCCCCGCCTCCCGCTCCCGCCTCGCCGGACCCCCGTCCACCCCGCGCGGCACCCCGCCCCGCCGGAACCCCGACACGGCGGCCGTCGGCGCGTCTACTCGGCCTCCGCCAGCGTGTAGGCCACGAGGGCGTTGGCGTGGCCGTGGCCCAGGCCGTGTTCCGTCTTGAGCCAGGCGACGAGTTCCATGTGCTTGGTCAGCGGCGAGGACTTGATGAGGTCCCTCCACTCGGCGATCGGTCGGCCGTACTTCTTCTCGATCGACGGGAAGTAGCTGGCGGGGCCCTTCACGGCGTCGGCCATGGCATGTCTCCTTGGTTGCGGTGTCGTCGTAGGTATGACCGGCGACGGAAGGAAAACCGAGCGGCCGATGCGTGTGGCCTGCGCCACACCGATGTCCCGGCGGTGTGTACCCGCGGTGCCGGGGCGGTGCTCGCCACCGGCGGGGCGAGGGTGCGCCGGAGCGGCGCAGCCGCCGCGGCGGCGGTACCGGTCCCCCGATCGCGGACCTGCACCTGCTGGGGGCCGTCCTCCTGCACGGTGGGAGACCGGGCCGCCGCCACCGGCCTGGACCGTAGCGGTGACGCCGGGGCCGTACGGACGGTCGTGGGGGGCCGGTACGGCAAGCTTCCCGAGGGGGCTCGTTGCCGGGACCGGCATGTTCGAGCCGTCCCGGCCGGTGGCGGACGGGGCGGCGGCTCCCGTCGGCTCGCCGCCGGCCTTCCGACCCCGCCGCCGAGTGACCCCGCCGCCCCGCCGCCCAGCCGCCCGGTCGCGCATAGCCTGGGCGCCATGAGCAGCGAATTCAGCGACGAGGTCAGTGACGGGTCCGCCGGTGAATCCGGCGGACGGACCGATGACGGGGTCGGCAGTGAGGAGTTCCGTTCGGTGCTGCACGCTCTGCGCGTGTGGGACTCGCCGCTGCCCGGGTTCGACACGGGGGCGGCGCCCGCCGAGCCGGTGGCGCTGTTCCGGGAGTGGTTCGTGCACGCGGCCCGGGCCGGGCAGCCGGAGCCGCACACGATGAGCCTGGCCACGGTGGACGGCGACGGGCGGCCCGACGTACGGACTCTGATGCTGCACGACGTCGACGCGCGGGGCTGGCACTTCGCCTCGCACGCCACGAGCGCCAAGGGCGTGCAGCTGGCGGCGCGGCCGGAGGCGGCGCTCGGGTTCTACTGGCCGTCGGTTGCCCGGCAGGTCCGGGTCCGGGGCGCGGTCACCGCGTGCGGCCCGGAGGAGAGCCGGGCGGACTTGGCGGTCCGTTCGCGCGGTGCGCTGGCGGCCGCGCTCACGGGCAGGCAGAGCGAGGTGCTGGGCTCCGTGGAAGAGCTGGGGCGGGCTTCGGCTGCCGCCTGGGAGCGGGCCGGATCGGAGCCGGACGCGCCGGCTCCGACCTGGACGCGGTACGTACTGGCTCCCGCCGAGGTGGAGTTCTTCCAGGGGGACGCCGCCCGTCGGCACACCCGATTGCGCTACCGGCGCGCCGTCGGCGGCTCCTGGGTGCGCGAGCTGCTCTGGCCCTGATCGGGCCGGAAGAGTGCCACCCACACGCCGTCGGCCCGCTCGCGGAAGGTGGCCGTCAGGGGCATGCCGATGCGCAGGTCGGCCGCCTCGCATTCGACCACCTCGGTCATCATCCGCGGGCCCTCGACCAGGTCGACGACGGCGGCCGTGTAGGGGACGCGCGTGCCGAACGGCGGGAGGTCGTTGCGGTGGATCACCGACCACGTGTAGAGGCTGGCCAGGCCGCTCGCGGCCTCCCAGGTCACCCGGTCCTCGCCGGCCCAGCAGTGCGGGCAGAACTCGCGCGGGTAGTGGTGTGCGCGGCCGCAGTCGCCGCACCGTCGCAGCAGGAGCCGGCCCTGCGCCGCCGCGTCCCAGTAGGGGCGGGTGAAGTCGTCCGTCTCGGGGAGGTCGTGGCGCACCGTGCCGCCGGGGCCGCCCGTGCCGCCCGTGCCGCCGGGGCCGCCCGTGCCATCCGTGCCGCCGGGGCCGCCGGGGCCGCTCACAGGAACAGTCCGATCGCCGCGTCGAGGGACCAGGTCTGCCAGGACATGGCGAGCAGCGCGACGAGTGAGATGAGCGCCATCATCGCGTTCTGCCCCTGCTCCGCCCAGTCGTGGATCATCAGCACGAGGTAGAGGAGGTTCAGCAGGAGTCCGCCGATCAGGGCGACCGGGGTCAGGAGGCCGAAGACCAGGCCCAGCCCGAGGGCGAGTTCCGCGTAGACGACGATGTACGCAATCAGTCTCGGCCGGGGTGCGACGACCAGCTCGAAACCGCCCTTGACGAAGGTCCAGCGGTGCTTGTGCGCGACGTCGGCGGCCCACGCGATGCCGGTGCCGCGGTCGAACCAGCCCTTCTTGTCCTTGTGCCGCCAGCTCTCCAGCCACCACAGGCCGAGGCCTATCCGGAGCACGGCGAGCCATTCGGCCCCGCTGAGCCAGATGGTCTGCATCGGCAGCCCCACCTCTCCTCACCCTTGATCTGACGGTACGTCAGTTCAGCGGATCCGGGCCGATCCCGCAAGGCCTCGGCCCCGACGGACCGGCTCCGCGGGGACCGGTGGAGCGGAAATCCCCCGCGGTCCCCCACCGCACCCGTGACCGATCCGCAATCGATTCCCTCCTCGTCCGAGACCCATCAACCCAGCGTGGCGATACGATCACACCTCATGCCCGCAGTACCCGCACCATCAGTCGACATGACCACCCAGCCCCGCCCCGTGTACGTCATCGGGGCCGGTCCCGGCGGCCTCGCCGCGGCCGCCGCGCTGCGCTCACGCGGGGTCCGCGCCGTGGTCGTGGAGAAGTCCGACACCGTCGGCGCGTCCTGGCGCAGCCACTACGACCGGCTGCACCTGCACACCACACGTCGGCTGTCCGCCCTCCCGGGCCTGGCGATGCCGCGCCGGTTCGGACGCTGGGTCTCCCGCGACGACGTCGTGCGCTACCTGGAGAAGTACGCCGAGTTCCATGAGCTGGAACTCGTCACCGGCGTCGAGGTGACCCGGATCGAACCCGGCCCCGGGGAAGAGGGCGGCTGGACCCTGCACGCCAGCGGCGGGCGGGTGCTGACCGCCGCGGCCGTAGTCGTGGCCACCGGCTTCAACCACACGCCGAGGCTGCCCGACTGGCCGGGCCGGGAGTCGTACGGCGGCCGGCTGTTGCACGCCGCCGACTACCGCAACCCCGAGCCGTACGCGGGCCAGGACGTCCTCGTCGTCGGCGTCGGCAACACCGGCGCCGAGATAGCCGTCGACCTCGCCACGGGCGGCGCGGCCCGGGTACGGCTCGCCGTGCGCACCGCCCCGCACATCATGCGCCGCTCCACGGCCGGCTGGCCGGCCCAGCGCAGCGGGATCCTCGTCCGGCGGCTGCCGGTACGGCTCGTGGACCGGCTGGGCGCGCTCGTGGCCCGGGCGTCCGTCCCGGACCTGTCGGCGTACGGGCTCCCGCGCCCCGCCACCGGCCTGTACAGCCGGGTCAAGCAGGGGGCGATCCCGGTCCAGGACGTGGGCCTGATCGATGCGGTGCGCTCCGGCACCGTGGAGCCGGTGGCCGCCGTGGAGTCCTTCGACGGGTCGGAGGTGGTCCTCGCCGACGGCTCGCGCATCGCCCCTGACGCGGTGGTCGCCGCCACCGGGTACCACCGGCGCCTGGAGGGGCTGGTCGGCCACCTCGGCGTGCTGGACGAGCGCGGCCGGCCCCGTATGCACGGCGCCCGCACCGCCGCGCAGGCCGACGGCCTGTATTTCACCGGCTTCACCAACCCCATCAGCGGGATGTTCCGGGAGATGGCCCTGGACGCGGAGAAGATCGCCAAGGCGGTGGCCCGGCGAGCGGCCCGCTGACCCCTCGCCCGCCCCTGGCCGGGGGCCGCCGGGACCCGGGACACGTCACAGCAGATGGTCCAGGTCGTAGAGGCGCCGGCGCCACCAGGCTCCCCCGCGGTGCGGCTGCCGGTGCGCGAACGGGTCGGGCACGGTGCGGCGCCACAGCTCCTCGTCCAGTCCCGCCAGCAGGGCCTGCAGTTCCCGGCGCGGCCAGGGCGGAAGCCTGCGCACGACCAGTTCGAGGAGGTCCCGGGCCACGGCGATGTCGTTGCGGAGGTCGCACTGCTCGCAGCCGCAGTAGTCCCGCCGCAGGTACAGCCAGCGGCCCGGAAGGGCGAGGAAGGAACGGCAGGTCGCGAGGGCCGTCGCCGTCGCCCCGGGCCAGAGCCCTTCGTCGTACGGTCGCCGGCACTCCTCGCGGTGGATCGCGGCGACCGTCCGGGAGGAAAGCCGGTCGATCCGGGTGGGCCACGGCCTGGAAGGCCGGTGGAACCCACAGTGCCCGGCACTCGTGTACGCGGTTCGCGGCAGGGCCAGTCGTGTGCGCACCGCGCTCGGGCGCCTACGCGGCACGGGCCTTTCGGACAGCAGTCATGTGGCCGATGATCACACCGCGACGGGCGAACGTCCAGAGCCGCGGGCGACGAGCACGCCGGCCCCGTACCGCGGACGGGGTGATCTCGGCCGGAAGTGCACTCTGGACCCGCTCCTCGGGAATCTGTCACCGTTCACCACATCACCTCCACCAGCTTTCCTGCGCAGCCCTGTTCCTGACGCCACGTCAGTTCAGTAATCTGACTACACGTCAGTTATCGGGTTGTTCCATCGAGGTTCATCGAGCAGGAGCGGGCGGAACGATGCTTGGATCTACTCACGGCACCCTCACCACCGACTTCCGCGCACGGGTCGAGGCCTGCGGGGAGACCCCCAGGACGGCCGTCCATTCGTCGGCGGCGCCCTCCGCCGACGACGCGATCCCCGTGGACGTCAGCGGACGGCCGCTGCACACCGATGTGCCCGACCTGGACCGGTTCTTCCGGCCCGAGTCCGTGGCGGTCATCGGCGCCTCCGACGCCGAGGGCAGACCCAACACCGGCATCACCCGCCAGCTCATCGCCTGGGCGGACCGCGTCGGCGCCCGGATCCACCCCGTGCACCCCACCCGCCCCACCGTCTTCGGACTGGCCTGCCACGCCTCCGTCGCCGACCTGCCCGAACAGGTGGACCTCGCCGTGCTGCTGGTCTCCGACCCGCTGCCCGTCATCGAGGAACTCGCCGACACCAAGGTGAAGTTCGCCGTCGTCTTCGCCTCCGGCTTCGCGGAGACCGGCGGCGCCGGAGCCGCCGCGCAGGAACGCCTCGCCGCCGCGGTCCGGCGCTCCGGGCTGCGCCTGCTGGGCCCCAACACCAACCTCAACGCCTTCGAGGCGTTCCGTGACGACCTCGACGGCCCGGCGATCGCACTGATCACCCAGTCCGGCCACCAGGGTCGGCCGGTCTACACCCTGCAGGAACTGGGCATCCGGCTGTCCCACTGGGCGCCCACCGGCAACGAGGCCGACCTGGAGACGTCCGACTTCATCTCCTACTTCGCCGAGCAGCCCGAGGTCGGCGCCATCGCCTGCTACGTGGAGGGCCTCAAGGACGGCCGGTCCTTCCTCCTGGCCGCCGACCGGGCCGCCCGCAACGGCGTCCCCGTCGTCGCCGTCAAGGTCGGCCGCACCGAGACCGGCGCCCGCATGGCCGCCTCCCACACCGGGAAGCTGACCGGCGCCGACACCGTCGTGGACGCCGCCATGCGCCAGTTCGGCGTGATCCGCGTCGACGGCCTGGACGAGCTCCAGGACACGGCCGCCCTTCTCGCGCGGGCCCGCCGGCCCCAGGCCGACGGCGTCGTCGTGTACTCCATCTCCGGTGGCACCGGCGCCCACTTCTCCGATCTGGCCACCGAGGCGGGCCTGCCGCTGCCCACCCTCTCGCCGGCCAAGCAGGACGAACTCCACCAGTGGATCCCGCCGTACCTGAACGTCGCCAACCCCGTCGACAACGGCGGCCACCCCGTCGGCGACTGGCGCGGCCGGAAGATCATCGACGCGATCCTCGCCGACCCGTCGGTGGGGGTCCTCATCTGCCCGATCACCGGCCCCTTCCCCCCGATGAGCGACAGGCTCGCCCAGGACCTCGTGGACGCCGCCGAGCAGACCGACAAGCTGGTCTGCGTGATCTGGGGCTCCCCGGTCGGCACCGAGGACGCCTACCGCACCACCCTCCTCGGCTCCTCCCGCGTGGCCACCTTCCGTACCTTCGGCAACTGCATCACCGCCGTACGCGCCTACCTCGGCCACCACCGCTTCACCGCCCGCTACCGCTCCCCCTTCGAGGACGCACCCCGCACGCCGTCGCCCTCGTACCGCAAGGCCCAGGCCCTCATGCGGCCGGGACAGCAGCTCAGCGAGCACGCCGCGAAGCAACTCCTGCGCGCCTACGGGATACGCGTGCCCCGCGAGCAGCTGGTGACGAGCGCGGCGGCGGCGGTCCGCGCGGCCGGGCTGGTCGGCTACCCGGTGGTGATGAAGGCCTCCGGTCCGCAGCTCGGCCACAAGACCGAGCTCGGCCTGGTGAAGATCGGCCTGACCTCCGCGAGCCAGATCCGCGACGCGTACCGGGAGCTGACCGACATCGCCCGCTACGAGAACGTCCCGCTCGACGGGATCCTGGTCTGCCAGATGGTGGAACGGGGCGTGGAGATGGTCGTCGGGGTCACCCAGGACGACCTCTTCGGCCCGACCGTCACCGTCGGGCTGGGCGGCGTCCTCGTCGAGGTCCTGCACGACGCGGCGGTCCGCGTCCCGCCGTTCGGCGAGGACCAGGCCCGGGCGATGCTCACGGAGCTGCGCGGCCACGCCCTCCTGGAGGGCGTACGGGGCGCGCCGCCGGCCGACGTGGACGCGCTGGTGGAGGTCATCCTGCGAATCCAGCGGATGGCCCTGGAGTTCGGCGGGGAACTCGCCGAGCTGGACATCAACCCCCTGATGGTCCTCCCCCGAGGCCAGGGCGCGGTCGCCCTGGACGCCCTCGCCGTCTGCCGTTGACCCGGGGCGCCGCCTCCTCGGCCGCCGGGCCCGCCCGGTCCCGGTCCCGAACGCCGGACGCGCCGGAGATCCCCGGCCGGCCGGCGTCCGAGGCGCGGGGGTGCGGGGGGCAGCGCCCCCGCACCCGCGCGCCGCACCCCGCACCAGACCGCCCCCGACGGGAGTACCCGCATGACACGCGCCCCCGAGGACGACGTCCTCCATCGCACCGAGAACAACGTCTCCTGGATCACCCTCAACCGCCCCGAGGCGATGAACGCCGTCACGTGGGCCCAGCGCGAACGTGTCATCGCGCTGTGCGCCGAGGCCTCCGCCGACCCCGCCGTCCGGGCGGTGGTCCTGACCGCCACCGGCAAGGGCTTCTGCGCGGGCGCCGATCTGCGGGGCGCCCCCGCCGCCGGCGACCGGGTCGCGGGGGACGTGGCCCGCATGATCCGCCTCGGCGCCCAGCGCCTGATCACCGCGGTGCTCGACTGCGAGAAGCCGGTCGTCGCCGCCGTCAACGGCACGGCCGCCGGCATCGGTGCGCACCTGGCCCTCGCCTGCGATCTGGTGATCGCCGCCGAAGGGGCCCGTTTCATCGAGGTGTTCGTGCGCCGCGGCCTGGTGCCGGACGGGGGCGGCGCGTACCTGCTGCCCCGCCTGGTCGGCCCGCAGAAGGCCAAGGAGCTGATGTTCTTCGGCGACGCCGTCCCGGCGGCCGAGGCCGAGCGGCTCGGCCTGGTCAACAGGGTGGTTCGGGCCGAGGATCTCCAGGCGACCGCGCGGGAGTGGGCCGAGCGGCTCGCCCAGGGCCCGACCCGGGCCCTCGCCCTGACGAAACAGCTGGTCAACGCTTCCCTGGACGGCGACCGGGCGGCCGCGCTGGCCGCCGAGGCCACCGCCCAGGAGATCAACATGACCACGGCCGACGCGAACGAGGGCGTGGCGAGCTTCGTGGAACGGCGCACTCCCAAGTACCTGGGCCGCTGAGCGGCGCCGGGGTCTCCCGCCTTCGGCCTACATCTGCGGGGCGGGCTTCAGCAGGGCGAACACCGCGCCGAAGGGGTCCGCCAGCCAGCCGATCCGCCCGACGTCCGGCACGTCGGCGGCCGGCATGAGGACGGTCCCGCCGTTCTCCTCGGCCCTGGCGATGGTGGCGTCGACGTCGCCGACGTGGAAGTAGGGCACCCAGCGCGCGTCCCCGTCCCCGTCCTCGCTGCCGGCCGCGCCTTCGCCGAGCGGTGCGACGCCGCCGAAGGAGGCGTCCTCCTGGTCGCCGTCGGCGGTGCTCAGGACCCGGTACGTCATCCCGGGCACCTGCATCTCGGCGTGCCGCCAACCGAACAGCCCGGCGTAGAAGGCGATGTCGGCGACCGGGTCGGGGACGTGGAGTTCCGCCCAGACCAGCGTGTTCTCGGCGGAGGCGATCCCGAACCCGGCGGTGTTCCCGGGCTGCCAGCAGGCGAACTCGGCGCCCTGCGGGTCGGTGAACTGCGCCAGCCACCCCTCCCCCATGACGTCCATGGGCTCCATGCGTACCTTCCCGCCGCCGGCCCGGACGGCCTCGGCGGTGGCCTGGATGTCGGGGGTCATGAAGTGGTGCATCCAGGCCGGGCGGGCGCCTTCCTCGGTGAGCGGTCCGAGGGCGGCGACGGTCTTGCCGTCCTGCCGGAAGAAGCCGTATCCGCCGGCCTCGGGTCCGGCGGAGACGAACTCCCAGCCGAAGACGGCCCCGTAGAACGCGGCGGCCGCGCCGGTGTCGGGGCTGCCGAGGTCGAGCCAGTTGGGTGATCCGGTGTGGAAGTCGGTGCCGAGCATGTGCCCTCCGGGGTACGGCGGCTGTAGGGGTCGCAGCCACGATGCCGAGCCTCCTCCCCCACCCGGGCCCGCGGAGCCGCCGGCCGGTCCGGTTTCACCCGTGCGGGTGCGTCGCCGGCGTGCGGGGGCGCAGGAGCCGCGTGTGCCGCTGTCGGGTCGCCGAAGAACCGGAACAGCGCCGGGGTCCTCCGTCCCGGCCATCCTCCCCGGACGCCGTCCCGGCCCTCCCATCGGGAAACGGCCTTGTCCACCCCTGTCCGCCGACGCACCGGTGGCCGGCGGCCCGCCACGCCCGGGTGCCGCCCGCACCGGGCTTCCAATCTGACGTACCGTCAGCTTCAATCGGAGGTGTGATGGGACATGCAGGGATGGCGGCCACCGTCGTCCGATACCTCAGGTCAGTCGGCTCCCCCACCTCCGCCTCGGCGCAGCGGGAAGCCGAGTCCGTCGACGCCCTGCCACGTCCCGATCTGCGGGCTGTCGGCGAGGACGAGCGCGCGCCGGTCGGGCCCGCCGAATTCCGGGCAGTGCTGGGGAACTTCGCCAGCGGTGTCACGGTCATCACCGCGCCGCCCGGCTCGGACGCGGAAGGGGACGGGGCCGGGGCCGGGCCGGCCGGCTTCGCCTGCCAGTCCTTCGCCTCGCTGTCCCTGGACCCTCCCCTGGTCACCTTCATGGTGGCCCGTACGTCGACCACCTGGCCGCGGATCGCCCGCGCCGGGGTGTTCTGCGTCAACATCCTCGGAGCCGAACAGGGCGAGCTGTGCCGGTCCTTCGCCGTCAGCGGCGCCGACAAGTTCGCGGGCGTCGCCCACACCCCGGCCCCCGTCACCGGGTCCCCGCAGCTCGACGCCGTGCCCGCATGGATCGACTGCCGGATCCACGCCGTCCACACGGGTGGCGACCACCTCATCGTCGTGGGCCGGGTCGTGGCCATGGGCGCGGCCGGGGAGGGCGATCCGCTCCTCTTCCACAAGGGCCGCTTCGGCCGCCTCGCCGACTGACGGGCACCGGCGGCAGAACGCCGACTGCCGGTCCGTCCCGGAGGGCGGACCGGCAGCCACCGCGACCGGCGGTTCAGAAGGTGAGCACTCCGCGCGCCACCCGCCCGTGGTGGGCGTCGTCGACGGCCTTGGCGAAGTCCTCGACCGGGTACACCTCCGTCACCAACTCGTCCAGCAGCAGCCGGCCCTGCCGGTAGAGCTCCGCGTACAGGGCGATGTCGCGCTGGGGGCGCGAGGACCCGTACCGGCAGCCCATGATCGCCTTGTCGAGGTACATGGACGAGACGAGGAAGGACGCCTCCTCCTTGAAGCCGGGCACTCCGAGCAGCACCGCCTGACCGTGCCGGTCGAGGAGGTCGACGGCCTGCCGGATCAGTTTGACGTTGCCCACGCACTCGAAGGCGTGGTCGGCACCGGTCGGCAGGATCTCGCGGACCGCCGCCGAGGAGTCGGCGGCCGCGGACGCGTCGATGAAGTGCGTCGCCCCGAACTGCCGCGACACCGCCTCCTTCGCCGGGTTCGCGTCCACCGCCACGATCGTCGCGGCCCCGGCGATCCGGGCGCCCTGGAGCACGTTGAGCCCGATGCCTCCGGTGCCGATGACGACGACCGTCTCCCCGTGGCCGACACGGGCCCGGTTCAGGACCGCCCCCACCCCGGTCAGGACGCCGCAGCCGATGAGCGCCGCCGACGTCAGCGGGATGTCGGCCGGGATCTTCACCGCCTGCACGGCCCTGACGATCGTCTTCTCCGCGAAGGCGGAGTTGGAGGCGAACTGGAAGAGGGGACTGCCGCCCCGCGAGAACGGCTGCCCGGGCATCCCGATCGCCTTGCGGCACATCGTCGGACGCCCCCGGTCGCAGTCCGCGCACGCACCGCAGTTGGCCAGCGTGGACAGCGACACGTGGTCGCCGGGCGCCACGTGCGTGACGCCCTCGCCGACGGCCTCCACGACGCCCGCGCCCTCGTGCCCCAACACCACCGGCCGCGGGAACGGGATCGTCCCGTCCATCACCGACAGGTCGCTGTGGCAGAGCCCGGCCGCACCGATCGCGACGAGCACCTCCCCCGGCCCCGGTGCCCGGATCTCCAGGTCGTCGACCACCTGGGCCTGCTTGCCGTCGAACACGACGCCTCTCACCTGGACTCCTTAGGCAGGCCGAGCACGCGCTCGGCGATGATGTTGCGCTGGATCTCGTCCGAACCGCCGTAGATCGTGTCGGCGCGGGTGAACAGGAAGAGGCGCTGCTCCTCGTCGAGTCCGAGCTGGTACGGGAGCTCCGGCGACCACGTGCCCGGCCCGGCCGCGGCCGCCGCTCCCCGGACCTCCACCGCCAGCTCCCCGAGCCTGCGGTGCCAGCCGCCCCACAGCAGCTTGGCCACGCTCGGCGCACCCGGATCGCCCTGCGCACCCAGCGTCCGCAGCGCGTTCCACCGCATGGTGCGCAGCTCGGCCCACTGCCGTACGAGGCGGTCGCGGACCACCGGGTCGGCCTTGCCCGAGGACGCGTACAGGCCGAGGACGCGTTCCAGCTCGGCCGCGAAGCCGATCTGCTGGACCAGGGTGGACACGCCCCGCTCGAGGGCGAGCAGGCCCATGGCCACGGTCCAGCCGCCGCCCTCCGCGCCGACGACCTCCGCGGCCACCGCCCCGTCGAAGAACACCTCGTTGAACTCCGCGGTCCCCGACATCTGGCGGATCGGCCGGACCTCCACCCGGCCGGGCTGGTCCATGCGTACGAGCAGGAAGGACAGGCCGCGGTGGCGCTTCGATCCGGGCTCGGTGCGGGCCAGGACGAAGCACCAGTCGGCCTCTCCGGCCAGGGAGGTCCAGATCTTCTGCCCGGTGACGCGGAAGAGCCCGTCGGAGCCGTCGCGCACGGCCGCGGTACGGATGCCCGCGAGGTCGGAGCCGGCGCCCGGCTCGCTGTAGCCCTGGCACCACAGCTCCTCGCCGCACGCGATGGCCGGCAGGAAGCGGTGCTGCTGCTCCGGGCTGCCGTAGGCGATCAATGTGGGCGCGAGGAGGTTCTCGCCGATGTGGCCGACCCGGCCGGGGGCGCGCACGGCCGCGTACTCCTCGGCCCACACCACCTGCCCGGTCAGCGAGAGCCGCCGCTGCCCGTAGGCGCCTTCCGGCGCGTCCCAGCCCTGGCCGATCCAGCCGCCGCGGCCGAGCTCCCGCTCCCAGTCGCGCCGGGCCTCGACACCCTCGTGCTCGCTGCCCGGGCCGCCGAGGCCGACGGCGTGCTCGTACGGGCCCACGAGGTGCTCCGCCAGCCATGCCCGGGCCTGTGCGCGCAGCTCCTCGTCCTCGGCCCCGAAGCCGAAATCCATGGCGCGCCCCGTCAGGTGTTGGGGCGGTCCTTGGCGGCCGCCGCCTTGGCCATGGCCTCCAGCTGCGCCAGCATCGGCATCGGGTCGGTCCCGACCGTCCCGGGCAGGAAGTCGGCGATCTTCTCCGGGGTCCAGGAGCCCTCGGCGTATCCGGCGCGCAGCTCGCGCGGCTGCGCCCAGACGGCGATCTTCGGGCCGGCGATCGTGTAGACCTGCCCGGTGATGCGTTCGCCGCCGACGGCGACGGCCTTGTCGGAGAGCAGGTAGGTGACCAGGGCAGCGACGTCCTCGGGTTCGCCGATCTCCTTGAGCTCCATGGGCACGTTCGCGGACATGCGGGTGCGGGCGACGGGTGCGACGGCGTTGGCGGTGACGCCGTACTTGGCGAGGCCCAGCGCGGCGGAGCGGACGAGGGAGATGATCCCGCCCTTGGCGGCGCTGTAGTTGGCCTGGGCGACCGAGCCCTGGTGGTTGCCGCTGGTGAAGCCGATCAGGGTGCCCGACCCCTGGCGGCGCATGACGGCGGAGGCGGCGCGGAAGACGGTGAAGGTGCCCTTGAGGTGGGTGGCGACCACCGGGTCCCATTCCTCTTCGGACATGTTGAACAGCATCCGTTCGCGCAGGATGCCGGCCACGCAGACGACCCCGTCGATGCGTCCGTACTGCGCGAGCGCGGTGTCGACGATGCGCCGGCCGCCCGCCATGGTGGAGATGTCGTCGGCGACGGCGACGGCCTCCCCGCCGGCGGCCTGGATCTCCTTCACGACGCCGTCGGCGATCTCGCTGGTGGGTTCCGAGCCCTCGATGCCGACGCCGTAGTCGTTGACGACGACCTTGGCGCCCTCGGCGGCCGCGGCGAGTGCCACGGCCCGTCCGATGCCCCGGCCGGCGCCGGTGACGGCGACGACCCTGCCTGCCAAGAAGTTCCCCACGTCCGGCCCCTTCCCGCGGTTTCTGACGGACCGTTAGATTCTATGGGTAGCCGGATACACGCGCACAAGCCCTCGTTGCCGCATTCACGCAAGGAGCTGTCGACGCATGACCCTGCCCGCCGAGTTCCACGACATCGCCAAGCGCGTCAACAACTGGGGGCGCTGGGGCGCCGACGACGAGATCGGCACCCTGAACCTGGTCACCGACGAGGTCGTCCGGGGTGCCGCGGCGGAGATTCGCACGGGCCGCCGCGTCCCCCTGGCGCTGCCCCTCAAGGAGGACGGCGTCCAGGTCGGCATGATCCCCGGCCGGATCAATCCGCTGCACACGATGGTGCAGATCAACCAGGAGCTCTTCGGCCCGGGCACGGTGGCCTGCAGCGACGACGCCGTCAGCATGGGCCTGCAGGCGGGCACCCACTGGGACGCCCTCACCCACGTCTCGCACTCGGGCAGGATCTACAACGGCCGCCCAGCGGGCACCATCACGGCGCACGGCCGGGCCGAATTCAGCGGCATCGACAAGGCCGGCCCCATCGTCTCGCGCGGGGTGCTCCTCGACGTGGCCCGCGCCAAGGGCCTCGACCGGCTGCCGGGCGGCCACGCGGTGACACCGGCGGACCTGGCGGAGGCCGAGGAGTTCGGCCGGGTCACGGTCCGTCGCGGCGACATCGTCCTGGTCCGCACCGGCCAGATCCAGGTCTACCTGGCGGGCGACAGGCACGGCTACGGCTTCCCCTCCCCCGGGCTGTCCGTCCGTACGCCGGAGTGGTTCCACGCGCGGGACGTGGCCGCCGTCGCGAACGACACCCTGACCTTCGAGATCTTCCCGCCGGAGATCGAGAACCTGTGGCTGCCCGTCCACGCCCTCGACCTGGTGGAGATGGGCATGCACCAGGGCCAGAACTGGGACCTCGAAAAACTGTCCACAGCCTGTGCAGAAGAAGACCGGTACGCCTTCCTCCTGTCCGCCATGCCCGAGCCCTTCGTGGGCGGCACCGGCACCCCCGTGGCTCCGGTGGCCATCCTCTGAGACGCCACCGCGCAGGCGGCGGGGGCGGCGGCACCCCGGCGGCCCGGGCCCCGCACGGGGTGGAACCATGTTGTGTCCATGACGCGTCACCGTTCTCGCGTCACCCCCCGCTCCTCACCACCCTCAGCACAGGAGAAGCGCATGTCCAACCCGTACCAGGCGTCCCCGCCCCCGCCACCGCCGCCCTTCACCCCGGGAACCCCGCCGCGGCGCGGCAACAACAAGTTCGTCACCTTCCTGGTCGTCGCCCTGGTCGTCGTCGGCGCCTACGGCGCCTCCAAGGTGCTGGGCGAGGACAAGGGCAAGACGTCCACCTCCACCTCCACCTCCGCGACGCCGTCGGCCAAGCCCACGGCCAAGGACCCCGGCTCCCCCGAGTCCTCCTCCGACACCTCCAGCGCCTGGAAGGTCGGCGACTGCGGCGGGCCCGACCCCTCCAAGGGCGCCGAAGCGTACAAGCGGACGGGCTGCTCCGACTCCGGGGCCTCCTTCAAGGCCATCGACATCAAGGAGGCCAGCATCCTGCCGGGCTCCATCCAGTGCCCGGCGGGCACCGACGTGATGATCGAGGTCAGCATCTCCTACAACGGCGGCAAGTCGAGCGGCATCCCCACCAACACCGTCTGCGGCCGCAACCTGTCCAACGACCACCCCGGCGACGCGGGCGCCGGCGGCGGCCAGCTCGTCAAGGGCGACTGCGTGACCTCCCAGGCCAAGGAAGTCCCCTGCGGCGGCTCGGGCGCACTCAAGGTCCTCGGCCTGGTCAAGACGAAGGAAGAGTGCCCCTCGGGCACCACGGACCCGATCCGTCTGACCATCTCGGTGGGCCGTCCCTATGACGTGATCTGCACCGACGGCTGACCTCCGCCCCGGCGCCCGCCGCGCTCCGCCGCCCGACCGCCGGGCCGCGGAGCGCGCCGCGGTGTGCTGCGGGTGGCGGCGGCGCGCATGCACGCCCCGAGCGCGGCACGGCGGCCGCCACCCCGCGACCCGCACTCGTCAAGGCGTGTCCTTGGCGTCCCCTCGCGTCGAATCGCTCCACACCAGGGTGATCAACAGGTGACGAACCGTCAACACCTCGTTAGAGGTACACGCGCGGTTCCCGCAGCGGAGGGTGAACTTCCGACGGACAGCACGAGCCCGCCTCGGCCGAGGCACCGCTCGTCGCGGCGTCCGCCTCCGCCTTCCGCGCCCGGTCGATCTCGCACCAGATCCGCTTGCCCGCACCCTCGCGCTGCCAGCCCCACCGGTCCGCCAGGCCGTCCACCAACTCCAGGCCGCGCCCGCCCGTGTCCTCGCCGCAGGCCTGCCGGCGGGCCGGCGCCCGGTCGCTGGCGTCGGCCACCTCGACCCGCACTCCCGGCCCCCCGAACAGCATGCGCAGCACGGCCGGACAGCCCGTGTGCACGACCGCGTTGGTGACCAGTTCGGAGATCAGCAGGATCAGTGTCTCGGCGAGCGGTTCGTCGTCCCCTATGCCGGACCCCGCCAGCCGCGACCGCGCCCAACGACGGGCCCGGCCGACCTCGGCCGGGTCCGCGCCTACCTCCAGCTGAACCTGAAGCACCTGCACCGCTCACACCATCCGAACCGGCGGACACTTCGCCTCGCGACAGGATGGGATCACCGGCCGTGATCCCCTTGCGTAGCAGCATGGTTCACATACAGTCACCACAACAAGCGCTTCGGGCATATTCCCGCGCGATGAAGTAGGCGTGGTGCATACTGTGCGACGCTCACGCCGCTCAACCGCTCGCATTCGTCGGAGCGTACCGGAGCAGGTCCCCGCATCCTGGCCGTAATGCGGCGGGCGAAGGACACAAACCGATATCAACTCTCCGTAATCGGACATGCGTCCCGCGTCGTTGCCCCCGCACCCTTCCTTACCCTTCCCAGCCGATCCGTCACACGCTGCTACTCCGCCGAACCCAGCAGCTCCGCCGCCAGCAGCTCCTCCGCCTCCGCCGCCGTCCGCCACTGCTCGGCCCGCACCCAGGCCCTCTTCAGGTGCAGGTGCACGTCCGCCTCCCACGTGAAGCCCATCCCGCCGTGCACCTGCAGGCAGTCCCGCGCATTGCGCACGGCGGCCTCGTCCGCCAGCAGCTTCGCCCCCGCCGACTCCCCCGGATCCCCCGTCACCGCCGCCGCGTACACCGCCGTACGGGCCACCTCCGCCCGCACCAGCATCTGCGCGCACAGGTGCTTGACCGCCTGGAACGCCCCGATCGGCTGCCCGAACTGCTCCCGCTCCCCCGCGTACCGCACCGCCAGCTCCACGGTCCGCAGCGCGCTCCCGACCTGGAGCGCGGCCGTCAGCAGCGCCCCCTCCGACACGTAGGCGCAGCCGTACGCCGACCCGTTCGCGCACCCGTCGGCGGCGGCCGGCCGCACCACCCGGTACAGCGGCGTCAGCGGGTCCGCCGCGCGCACCGGCGCTCCGTGCGGAAGCACGTCCGACCCCAGCACCGCGTCCGCCTCCCCCAGGTACGCGACGAGGTCCCCGCGCAGGTCGAAAGCGGTCACGACCGCCGCGCCCGCCGCAGCCCCCGGCACCATCCCGGCCGCCAGGTGCGTCGCCACCAGCGGCCCCGGCACCAGGGCCCGACCGGCCTCCTCGAAGGCGAGCACCGCCTCCGGCAGCCCCAGCCCGACGCCGCCCTCGGACTCCGGAAGCCGCAGCGCGAAGAAGCCCGCCTCCCCCAGCTCCCGCCACAGCGCTCGGTCCACGGCCGCGCCCGCGCCCGCGTCGACCGCTGCACGCAGCGCCCCGCGCCCGTACCGGGCCTCCAGCAGGCCCCGTACGCCCGACCGCAGGTCCCGCTGGTCCTGCGTCGGCTGGAAGTCCATGCCCCTCACCGGCCCTTCGGGAGGCCGAGGATGCGCTCGGCGACGATGTTCCGCTGGATCTGCGAGGTGCCCGCCGCGATCGTGTACGAGAGGGAGGAGAGCCGGCCCTGGACCCACTCCTCGTCCAGGGACAGCGACGACGCCCCCAGGACCTCGGCCGCCACGTCGTACAGCTCCTGGCGGGCGTGCGAGTAGGCGAGTTTGAAGACCGAACCGCCGATGCCGGGCACCCCGCCGGAGCGCTCGGACTCGCTGACGTTCCACTGGGTCAGCCGCCACAGCGCACCGAACTCCCCGTACAGCCGGCCCAGCCGGCGCCGCACGGCCGGGTCGTCCCAGCGTCCGTTCGCCTTCGCCGTCCGGGCCAGTTCTCCCAGGGTCCTGCGGCACGCGACGACCTCGCCGACGAACGCGGTGCCCCGCTCGAAGGACAGGGTGACCATGGTGACCCGCCAGCCGTCGTTCTCCGCGCCCACCCGGTTGCCGACCGGGACCCGCACCTCGTCGAGGAACACCTCGGCGAACTCCGTCGACCCGGCGAGCGTGCGCAGCGGCCTCACCGTCACCCCGGGCGCGTCCATCGGCATGGCAAGCCAGGAGATGCCACGGTGCTTGGGCGCCCCGGGATCCGTGCGCACCAGCAGCTCGCACCAGTCGGCGACCTCCGCGTGGGAGGTCCAGATCTTCGAACCGGTGACGACGTAGTCGTCGCCGTCCCGGACCGCGCGCGTGCGCAGGGCGGCCAGGTCGGAGCCCGCGTCCGGCTCGCTGAAACCCTGGCACCACACCTCGTCGCCGCGCAGTACGGGCGGCAGCCAGCGCGCCCGCTGCCAGGCCGTGCCCTCGGCGGCGATCGTCGGGCCGGCGTGCAGCAGCCCGACGAAGTTCGCGCCCACGTACGGGGCCCCGGCGCGCTCCGTCTCCTCCAGGAAGATCAGGTGCTGGGTGGGGGTGGCACCGCGGCCGCCCGCGTCCACCGGCCAGTGCAGACCCGCGTAACCGGCCTCGTACAGCCGGCGCTGCCAGCCCAGGTCGTAGGCGCGGCGGCCCGGCCAGTCGTCGGGGGACGGCCGGGCGGGCAGCTCGGGCAGCGCCTTGTGGAGCCACTCGCGCAGCCGCGCCCGGAAGTCCTGCTCCTGCTCGGTGTAAGTCAGGTCCATCAGCGGCCCTTGTCCAGGTCCAGGCCGAGCATGCGGATGGCGTTGCCGCGCATCAGCTTGTAGACGGTCTCCTCGTCCAGCCCCTGCACGTGGTCGAGGGCGACCTCCTTGGTGTGCGGGAAGGTGGAGTCGACGTGCGGGTAGTCGGTCTCGAAGGTCGCGTTGTCCCGGCCGACGACGTCGAGCGAGGCGATCCCGTGCTTGTCGCGGAAGAAGCAGCAGAACATCTGCCGGTAGTAGTACGTCGACGGCGGCTCGGGGATCAGGTCGCGCACCCCGCCCCACGCCCGGTGCTCCTGCCACACGTCGTCGGCGCGCTCCAGGGCGTACGGGATCCAGCCCATCTGGCCCTCGCTGTAGGCCAGCTTGAGCGCCGGGAACTTCACCAGCACGCCGCTGAAGAGGAAGTCCATCATCGAGGCCATGGCGTTGTTGAAGCTGAGCGACGCCTGGACGGCGGGCGGCGCGTCCGGGGACGCGGCGGGCATCTGCGAGCTGGACCCGATGTGCATGTTGACCACCGTGCCGGTGTCCTGGCAGACGGCGAAGAAGGGGTCCCAGTAGCCGGAGTGGATCGACGGCAGTCCCAGGTAGGTCGGAATCTCGGAGAAGGTCACCGCACGCACCCCGCGGGCGGCGTTGCGCCGGATCTCGGCCACCGCCAGGTCGATGTCCCACAGCGGGATGATGCACAGCGGGATCAGCCGGCCGCCGCTGTCGCCGCACCACTCCTCGACCATCCAGTCGTTGTAGGCGCGCACGCAGGCGAGGGCCACCTCCTTGTCGCGCGCCTCGGCGAAGGTCTGCCCGCAAAAGCGCGGGAAGGTCGGGAAGCACAGGGAGGCCTCGACGTGGTTGAGGTCCATGTCGGCGAGGCGCGCCTTCGGGTCCCAGCACCCCTGGCGCATCTCCTCGCGGGTGATCCCCTCCAGCGTCATGTCGTCGCGGTCGAAGCCGACGGCGGCGATGTTGCGCTTGTACGGGAACTTCAGGTCCTCGTAGATCCACCAGTCGGTCGGAGGTCCGTCCGGGTCCATGGAGATCACGTACTTGCCGCCCGTGTACTGCAGCTCGCCGATGCCGGCCGTGAGTGCCTTGGGCCCGCGGTCGCGGTACTTGGCGGGCAGCCAGACGTCGAACAGGTGGGCGGGCTCGATCACATGGTCGTCGACGCTGATGATCCGAGGCAGTTCCATGGGCTCCCCAATCCGGTGCCAATCCGGTGCCGGTAGACGACCGATCTGATGGATCGTCAGAAACAAGCTAGCCCCGCCACCCCTGGACCGACAAGCGCATGCGCCCTACGCTCTGCGCTTGATCTGACTATCCGTCAGCAACGGCTAGGGGGAGGTCCGGATGACGGACACCGCAACCGCGACAGAACTGAGCCGCTCCCGCACCCTGTGGGAACTCGTCACCCGCCGGGCGGTACTCACCCCGGACACCACCGTCCTCATCGAAGCGGCCGAAGACAGCGCCGACGACCGGAGCCTCACCTTCGCGGAACTGCGCGACCGCTCCGAACGCGTCGCCGCGGGCCTCCACGACATGGGCGTACGCCCCGGCACCGTCGTCGCCTGGCAGCTCCCCACCCGCATCGAGACCGTACTGCTCACCATCGCCCTCGCCCGGATCGGCGCCGTCCAGACCCCCGTCATCCCCTTCTACCGCGACCGCGAGGTCGGCTTCGCGCTCCGCGAGGCCAAGGCCGACTTCTTCGCGATCCCCGGAACGTGGCGCGGCCACGACTACCCCGCCATGGCTCGGCGCCTCGGCGCCCGCGGCGTCTTCCAGGCCTACGACTCCCTCCCCGACGGCGATCCGGCCGTACTGCCCCCGCCGCCCGCCAACGGCACCGACGTCCGCTGGATCTACTGGACCTCAGGCACCACGTCCGACCCCAAGGGCGTCCTGCACACCGACCGGTCCCTCATCGCCGGCGGCTCATGCCTCGCGCACGCCCTGCACCTGACCCCGTCCGACGTAGGCTCCATGGCCTTCCCCTTCGCGCACATAGCCGGACCGGACTACACCGTGATGCTCCTGCTCTACGGCTTCCCCGCGGTCCTCTTCGAGAAGTTCGCCATGCCCGACGCCCTCGACGGCTACCGCCGCCACGGGGTCACCGTCGCCGGCGGCTCTACAGCCTTCTACTCCATGTTCCTCACCGAACAGCGCAAAGCCCCCGAGACCCCCCTCATCCCCACCCTCCGCCTCCTCGCAGGCGGCGGCGCCCCCAAACCGCCGGAGATCTACCACGCCGTGGTCCGCGAACTCGGCTGCCAGCTCACCCACGGATACGGCATGACCGAAGTCCCCATGATCACCATGGGCTCCCCCGACGACACCCCCGAAAACCTCGCCACCACCGAAGGCCGCCCCCCGGCAGGCATGTCCATCCGCATCACCACCCCCGACGGCACCCCCCTCCCCCCGGGCACCGACGGAGAGGTGCGCCTGCGCGGCGAAGCGGTCTGCCAGGGCTACCTGAGCCGCGGCGAGTCCGCCGAGGTCTTCGACCCCGACGGCTACCTGATCACCGGAGACCTCGGCCACCTCACCCCGGACGGCTACCTGGTCCTCACCGGCCGCAGCAAGGACGTCATCATCCGCAAAGGCGAGAACATCTCCGCCAAGGAGATCGAAGACCTCATCCACCGCCTCCCGGGCATCGCGGACGTCGCCGTCATCGGCCTCCCCGACCAGACCCGCGGCGAACGCGTCTGCGCCGTCGTCGAACAACCCCCCGGAGCTCCCTCCCTGACCCTCTCCCAACTCACGTCCCACCTCCGCGCAGAAGGCCTGGCCACCCACAAACTCCCGGAACAACTCGAACTCCTGGAAGCCCTCCCCCGCAACGAGGCCCTGCGCAAGGTCCTCAAATACAAACTGCGGGAGCGATACGCGTAGGGGGGCGGGCCGGTACACGTTCCCGCGCGCCCGGGGCCTTCACCCCCGCGGCCCCACCGCCCCCGGCCGGTGACTGCCCACCCGGCCGCGGGCGCGGCAGGATCGGAGCACGGCGGAAGGGGGGCGGGACGGTCGGTCAAGGGTGGAGCGCAGCGACATCGCGAAGCGACGCGACGAAGGAGCGCCCTTGACGGGCCGGCACGACACGGAGAGACGATGGGACTGACGGGAAACCCCCAGCACACCCCCGACCCCGCCCCGCGGAAACCCCGCCCCCCGAAGCCCCCGCCCCGCTTGCCCGGCCCGCCCCACCGGCTGCCGCCGCGCCCCGATCCCGCCGCGCCCCGACCCCGCCCGGGGCGGGTGGGCAGCCACCGGCCCGGGGCGGTGGGGCCGCGGGGTGAGGGCCCCGGGTGGGGTGACTCCGTACCCGGCCCGCCTACAGGCGGCTCAGGGAGGCCGCCGCGAAGAGGAACGTCGCGGATCGCTTCGCGGTCGCCGTGCTGTCCCGCGGCCACGTCCTCCGGTGAGATGTGTCCTGCGGCCAGCTGGCAGAACTCGATACCGTCCAGGGCGATCTCGGCCACCGTGCGTTCCGGCGACGGCTTCGCTCCCGGCGAGTCCAGCGCGATGTCCCAGCCGCCGCCTCCCGCACCCTCGATCTCCAGGTGCAGGGTCCGCCCGGGCGTTCCCGCCGCGACCAGGCCCCGCGCCGGACCCGCCAGGCCCGCGCGGCGGCGCTGTGCCAGCGCACCCGGCAGCAGCCGCGCCGCCAGGTCGATCATCCCGTGGAGGTGCGGCCCGGAAGGCGGCTCGTACGGGTAGTCCACCGCGTCCGCGATGTCCCACGCGTGCACCCAGCACTCGAAGGCGCGCTCCAGGAAGGCGTCGCCGAGCGGCAGGGCGAAACCGCCGTAGTCCACGGCGAGTTCGGCGACGCCGCGGCCCGCGAAGGAAACCGTGCGGACCAGGGTGTGACCCTGCTCCCGCCACGGCTCGCGCACCTGGCGGGTCGTCGGGTACGCCGACACGCCCCAGAAGTACTCCGTCCGCACGGTCGGACCGCCCGGCGGCGCGTCCGCGCCCAGCGGGTCGTCCAGCCCGAGCGCGGTGGCGAGCAGCCCGTCGACCGTCATCAGGTGTCCGATCACGCCCGCGACGGTGGTCCGCTGTGACCGGCTCCGTTCCTCTTCGAACCACTTCAGGCGCACCGGGGTGTGCCACTCGGAATCGCCGAAGTCCTGGAGCAGTGCGTCGAGCCGCGCGGTCTCGGTGTCGTACGGGCTCGCCCACACCGGCACCGGGATGCGGGCCGGCCGCTTGCCGAGACAGTCCTCCAGGACGCGCGAGCGCAGCAGCGGTTTGAGGTCGAGGGTTTCCTCCGGGTGCAGCAGTCCGACCGCGTCGCGCAGGCGCAGTGCCTCCTCCGCGCAGGGCGCGCACTCGGTGAGGTGGTCCTCGACCGCCCGCGTCTCCTCGGCCGAACACGCGGCCAGCGCCCACGCGCCGAGGAGGGACTTCAGTACGGCGTGGGAAGGCGGAGGTGACGGTGAGGGTGACGGCGCCGGGTCCGCCGGAAGCGGCAGCGGCAGCGGGCGCGGTGCGCGCCCCGGGTCGAGGTCGTCGGCGGCTCCGCGCGGGCCCGGTATCCGTGCCTGGCCGCCGGGACGATCGTATCCGTCGTCGGGCGACTGGGCGGGGCCGTTCATCGGGGTGTTCCGTATTCGCGCGGGCCGTGACCGGGCTGGGCGGTGTCCTCCTGCGGGAGGGCGTTGGCGGTCGACAGCAGTTGGAGGCCGAGCCGGAGCCGGCGGCGCGCTTCGTCCTCGCTGATCCGGAGGTCGGCGGCGGCCTGCCGGTAGTCGCGCCGCTTGAAGTAGGCGAGTTCCAGCGCGGCGCGCAGCGGCGCGGGCATGGAGGTGACGATGTAGTCGGCGCGGGCGGCGGCGTTGGCGCTGCGCACCTTCTGTTCCAGTTCCTCGCGGGAGCCCCGGCCCAGTTCGGCCTGTCGCAGCCTGGCCACCGCTTGGCCCTGGGTGATCCGGGCGACCCAGGAGCGCATGGAGCCCTGCTTGGGGTCGTAGGCGTCGGGGTTCTCCCAGATGTAGCCGAAGACCTCGCGGGTGATCCGGTCTGCCGCCTTCTCGTCGCCCAGCACGCGGTGCGCCAGGCTGTGCACGAGCGAGGCGAAGCGGTCGTAGAGCTCACCGAGCGCGGCGGCCTCGCCGCGGGCGAGGCGCTGCTGCATGCGGCGGTCCCACCGCGGTGGTGCGTCCTTCGGCATAAGTGCCCCCAGCCGTGTGTCGACGCATCGAATGTAGTGGGCACATGGCCGATCGCGCCTGTTTTGGAGGAAGCTCCCCTCGGTTGTAGGCCCTCCGTGATA
This sequence comes from Streptomyces sp. NPDC046349, assembly GCF_055587885.1. Lineage (NCBI taxonomy): Bacteria > Bacillati > Actinomycetota > Actinomycetes > Kitasatosporales > Streptomycetaceae > Streptomyces > Streptomyces sp. NPDC046349. The sequence goes on along the minus strand of NZ_JBVJFK010000006.1, from coordinate 130,924 downwards.
GGGGCGTCGCAGGGCGTGAACGGTGGTGCGGTCGAGGGCACATGGGTACACGCGTACGCGCCCCGCCGCGCTCCCCGTGCGCGGGTTCGATGCGGCCGCCTGCTTGACCACTTCGCTTAACGTGCAGGCCACCAAGGCCTTACGCTCCTGCCTTGTCTTGATCTGAACCCCACGCACACGTGAAGGTGGAACGCCGCATATGGACAGCGCAGAATACGAGCGCAAGATCGCCGCCCGATTCGCCACCTTCGACCAGGACGGGTCCGGCTTCATCGACCGGGAGGACTTCAGCGCGGCCGCGAAGGCCGTCCTGGCCGAATTCGGTACCGCCGCACGGTCGGAGAAGGGCCAGGCCGTCTTCGGCGGCGCCGAGGCGTTCTGGCAGGGTATGGCCGGTATCGCGGACGTCGACGGGGACCAGCGGGTGTCCCGCGATGAGTTCATCACCGGGGCGGCCAAGCGGCTGCGCGACAACCCGCAGCGGTTCGCGGAGATCGCCCGCCCGTTCCTGCGGGCCGTGATCGCGGTGGCTGACGAGGACGGCCTCGGCGCGACGCCGACGGCGGCGGCCCGCGTGCTGCGCGTCCTGGGCACCGCGCCCGAACTCGCCGAGCAGGTGGCGCGCGGGCTCGACTCCGATGGCGACGGACGCATCTCGGAGGACGAGATCCTGGCCGCCTTCGCGGGGTACTGCGGGGTGGAGGCGCCGGACGCGTGACGCCTGCGGCGAGCCCGCACGGACCTGGCCGGGCGCCCGGAGCCACGCCGCCCGCACAGCGGCGACGGACGGGTGCGGCCCGCCGGATGCTGCCGCGCGGCCGGCCGAGGACGAGGAGCCGGCACTGGGACAGGACCGTCCGCCACGCGCCCGGCCCGCCCCGCGCCCGGCCCGCGCCCGGCCCGCCCCGCGCCCGGCCGGGGGAGCCGCGGACCGGTCACGGGCCGTCGGTCGAACCGGTCGGTCACCGGTCACCGGTCACCGGCCGAGGGCCCTCGCCGCCCGGCCGACACCGCCGGCGCACCCGCGGGCCTCGGCGCTGTGGGCCCCGTGGGCCCGAGGACGGGGGCAGGACGGCCGGCGGGCCGCGGGCCCGAACCGCGAGCCGGCTCCGGCCCGGCGCGAGCCACGGGCCGCGAGCGGCGACGTCCGGTCACGGTCGGCCGGCGCCCGCGCGCCCGGCCGGACCGCCCGTGCGTCAGGCGAAGACCACCGTGCGGGAGCCGTTCAGCAGTACGCGGTGCTCGCTGTGCCACTTCACGGCGCGCGCGAGGGCCTGGCACTCGACGTCGCGGCCGACGGCCACCAGCTGGTCCGGGGTGACCTCGTGGCCCACCCGCTCGACCTCCTGCTCGATGATCGGGCCCTCGTCGAGGTCCGCCGTCACATAGTGGGCGGTCGCGCCGATCAGCTTCACACCGCGCGCGTGCGCCTGGTGGTAGGGCTTGGCGCCCTTGAAGCTCGGCAGGAACGAGTGGTGGATGTTGATGATCCGCCCGCTCAGTTCCTTGCAGAGGTTGTCCGACAGCACCTGCATGTACCGCGCGAGCACCACCAGCTCGACGTTCTCGGCCCGGACGAGTTCCAGCAGCTGCGCCTCGGCCTGGGCCTTGGTGTCCTTCGTCACCGGGATGTGCACGAACGGGACGTCGTACGAGGCGACCAGCTCGGCGAAGTCGGTGTGGTTGGAGACCACGGCCGCGATCTCGACCGGCAGGGCCCCGATCCGCGAACGGAACAGCAGGTCGTTGAGGCAGTGCCCGAACTTGGACACCATCAGGATGATCCGCATGCGCTCCTCGGAGCGGTGGATCTCCCAGTCCATCTTGAAGGACTCGCCGATGGCGGCGAAGCTCGCCCGCAGTTTCTCCACCGTCACGGCGGGCTCGGCCTCGAAGTGCACCCGCATGAAGAAGAGCCCGGTCTCCCGGTCTCCGAACTGCTGGCTGTCCACGATGTTGCAGCCGGTCATGAACAGATAGCTCGACACGGCGTGCACGATGCCCTGCTTGTCGGGGCAGGACACGGTCAGGACGTACTGGGGCTGCTGCTGGGCCTGGGCCTCGTTGTGCGGGTCGCTCATGACCGCACAGCCTTTCACACCGCGCGGGTGAGGATCCTCAACGCTTCCAGCGAGGTGGGGCGTACGTCCGGGTCGTCCCCGTCGGCCTGCGCGAGCCGTACGTGTGCCTCGCGGGCGGCGCGGACCGCCTCGGGCCACGCGTGGTGTTCCAGGTAGACGGAGACAGGGGCGTCGGGGCCGACCTGGTGGAGGATGCGGAGCACGCGCAGCACGGCGAGGTCGACGAGTGCCGCCTCCTGCGAGTCGCGGAAGATCGTGCCGACGTACTTCTCCGCGGACCAGCTGTCGAGCCACGTGTCCTCGACGAGCCGGTACACGGCGTCGGTGACGTCGCCGTACCCTTCGTCGCCGGCCAGCCAGGTGTCCTCGTGGAAGGCCGGATCGGAAAGCATGTGCAGCGCCGAGCGCACGTTGCTGCGCCAGCGCCACCACGGCATGTCGTTCAGGGGCATGCCGCCCATGGTGGAGGAGCGGCCGCCGCGTTTGGAAGAGTTCTTCGAACCTTGGGCGAATGTCACGCTTTCGATCGTACGTTCCCGTTGAGTGCGATCTTGAGGCGCCTGCAAGCGACGGCGCCCCCGTAATTCACCTCGACGTCACCGAATGTTGTGTCCATCTCACTCGACAGTTACCGGTGGGGCGGAATGGTGCATGGACATGACCATCTCGCGACGCGCAGCATCCCTCTCCCGCACCGTCGTGGCCACGGCGATGGGTGCGTGCCTCGTAGCCGGGTGCGGAACGCTCCCCGGCAGCTCGGGGGGCCCGGGGGGAACCATCACCGTCATGACCTTCGCCCCCGAGGGGACCGGCGCCACGAACATGCCCGGGATGACCGGAATGGCCAAGGCCTACGAGCGCTGGGTGAACTCCAAGGGCGGCATCAACGGGCACCGACTCCGCGTACTGACCTGCAACGAGAAGAACACCCCCGGCGGCGCCGCCGACTGCGCCCGCAAGGCGGTCGCGGAGAAGGCGGTCGCCGTCGTCGGCTCCTACAGCCAGCACGGACGCGCCTTCATGGCCCCCCTCGAGGCGGAGGGCATCCCCTTCATCGGCGGCTACGGCGTCTCCTCGGAGGAGTTCCAGTCCCCGCTCTCCTACCCGGTCAACGGCGGCCAGTCCGTCCTGATCGCCGGCGCCGGACACCAGCTGGGACGCTTCTGCGACCAGGTCGCGCTGGTCCGCCCCGACACCATCGCGGGCGACACGCTGCCGGTCCTGCTCAACGCCGGACTGCGGGCCAACAAGATGGCGGACGCCGCCGACATCCGGGCCGCCGAGGACTCCGCCGACTTCAAGCCGCAGGCCAGCGAGGCCCTCGCGCACACCACCGGCACCGGCAAGGAGAAGGAGAACGAGAAGGAGAAGGAGAAGGGCTGCGTGACCGCGGTCCTCGGCGAGCGCACCGAGACGTTCTTCGACGCCTTCCGCCGCACCGAACCCCACCGCAAGAAGCCGCAGATCTCCTCCGTGCTGGGCAGCGTCAGCCAGTCCCTGGTGGACCGCACGGGCGGCCGGGAAAGTCCCTTCGAGGGCGCGTACATCACGAGCTGGTACCCGGTGGCCTCCGATCCCGTCTGGGAGCCGATGCGCAAGGTCGTCACCGACTTCGCCTTCGGCGACGACAGCGTCGACCCCGACGACAGCGGGGCGCAGACCACGTTCATCGCGTACACGGTGCTGAGCGAGATCGTGAAGCGCTTCGAGGAGGGCGAGGACGTCGACGCCCGCAAGGTCAAGCGGTCGCTGAACGAGTCCCAGCCCGTGAAGACCGGCGGCCTCACCCCCGATCTGAGCTGGCGCTACCAGGACATGCGCGCCGTCGCCGGCTTCCCCCGCATCGTCAACGGCCAGGTCACCTTCCAGATCGTCCAGTCCGGCCGCCTCGTGGCGCAGCCCGGCGAGAAGAGCCTGGACATGACCCCGACGCTGGTTCAGGCCCCGCGCACGGCGTGACTGCGGGCGGGGCCTGCTTCGGGGCGGTCCTCAGAGCTGGGACTTGTCGCGCTTGGTGAGTCCGTACTTGGCCGCGATCGTGTTCCACATGGTCGCGGCCGACTCCTTGGCCTTGGTCGCCTCGCCGCTCGACTTGTTGCCTTCGGCGGCGTTCTTGGTGGCCTTGGCCTTGCCGTCCTTGCACTTGTCGTCGTCCACGTCGTCCGCCCACGCGGCATAGCTGTTGTCGGCGTCCGCCGAGGCCTGCCAGGCCTTGGTCAGGGCGGCGGACAGCTTGGCGTGGTCGGGCAGCTTGTCGACCTTCAACTCCTGCAACCGCGTGATGAGTTCCTCGCGCTGACGGGCCGCGTCGCGCAGGTCCGAAGCCGCCTGGTCGAGGTTGGAACAGCCCTTGATGTCCTCCACGGCCTTGATCACCGCGGCCCGGCTGTCGTTGCTGTCCGCGAGGAGCTTGTCCAGCTGGACGGCCTGCGGGCGGGCCGGGTCGACCGGCGCCTCGGCCGGCGCGGCCGAGCCGCCGCTCGCGGTCGGCGCGGCGGGCACGGCGCCCGGGTCGTTGTTCTGCGGCTTGCCGTCGCCGAGCAGCGAACCGACGCCGAGGCCGACGACGGCGAGACCGATGACGACGGCCCCGATGATCGCGGGCGACACCTTGCGGGAGGGCTCCGCCGGCGGGGGCGGGGCGTACTGCTGGTGCGCCTGCGGCGGTACGGGGGCCTGCCCGCGCGGCGGGTAGGGCCGCTGCGGCGGCCGGCCCCGCAGCACGGGCTCCTGCACGGGCGGCAGGTGCTGGGTGTGCCCGGCGGAGTCGTCGCCGCGGAACAGGCCGTCGAACCCTTCGACGCCGGAGGCCGCGGGAGCGCCGGTCCCCGCGGGGACCGGCGGGATGTACTGCGTCGCCGCCTCCGCGTGCGCGGGGCCCGCGGGATCGGCCGGCACGGGCGGTATGAACTGGGTCGCGGCCTCGTCGTGCCCCGGGTGCGCGGGAACGGGCGCGATGAACTGCGTCGCCGCCTCCGCGTGCGCGGGGGCCGCGGGATCGGCCGGGACGGGCGGAATGTACTGGGTGACGGCCTCGGGCAGCGGCGGATAGCCGTAGCCGTGCGGTGCGCCGGGCCCCTCGTAGCCGGGCCCGACCACGTGCCCGGGCACGGCCTCCGCCGCGGGGTAGGCCTGCGGATACCCGTAGGCGGCCCCGGGCTGCGCCTGCTGCGGCTGCTCCGGGTACGCCGGATACCCGGACGCCGGGTCCGGCTCCCACGGAGCACCCGGCTGGGGGGCGCCCCCTTGTCCGCTCTGCGTCACCGGGACTCCTTCTCCGACTCGCCCGACCGTACGGAACCCCGGCCACGCTACCCGGTCACGCACCGCCACCGTGAGACCACCCGTGACCCGGGAATCAGCCCCGCCTCAGGACCCGTCCCGCCGCACGGCCCCAGGGGCGCCACCGAGCGGCAGCAGGCAGCGGCGCCGCACCCCGGCAACGCACCGGCAGCGGGACGAGCCGGCCGAGTCCGCCGCTAGGCGACCCGCGCGGCGAACTCCCGTACCGCCGCCTCCTCCCGGTACGGCTCCAGCCGTGTCCTGAGGTCCTCCAGGTATTCGGTCCCCCGGTTCGAGCGCAGCCCCGCCAGCAGGTCCGCCGCCTGCGTGGCCGTCTGGCAGGCCTGTTCCACCTCCCGCTGCTGCACCCGCGCCGCCGCCAGCAGCAGCAGCCCGATGGCCCGGCGGCGCGCCTTGCCCGCCGGGAGGCCGCGCAGGGCCTCCTCGGCCTGCCGGGCAGCCGCGTCCGCCTGCCCCAGGTCGCGGTGGCAGTGGGCCAGCTCGTCCGCGAGGTACGCCTCGTCGAAGTGGCGGATCCACACCGGATCGTCGCCCGACTCCGGCTCCGCCCGCTCCAGCGCGCTCAGCGCCCGCGCCGACAGCACCCCCGTCGCCCGGGCGTCGCCCAGCAGGGCGTGACCGCGCGCCTCGGCGGCGTAGTACATGGCCTCGACGCGCGGCGTCACCTGCCCGCGCGTCCCCTCCTGCGCGGCCCGCGCCAACTGCGCGATCTCCCGCGGATTCCCCAGTTCCGCCGCGAGGTGGCTCATGGAGGCCGCCAGCACGTAGCCCCCGTACGCACGGTCCCCGGCCGCCTGCGCCAGCCGCAGAGCCTGGATGTAGTAGCGCTGCGCCAGGCCCGGCTGGCCCGTGTCCACCGCCATGTAGCCCGCCAGTTCCGTCAGCCGGGCCACCGCCGCGAACAGGGCCCGCCCGACGGGCTCCCGGTAGGAGCCGCCGATCAGCCCCGACACCACCGAGTTGAGGTAGTGCACGACCACCGGCCGTACGTGCCCGCTGCCGAAGCGGTGGTCGAGTTCCTTGAGGGCGTCGGTGGTCGCCCGTACCGCCTCCACGTCCGACATGCCCACCCGCGAGCCGCCGCTGCGCGCCACCTGGGTGTCGGCGCCGGTGATCAGCCAGTCGCGGCTCGGCTCGACGAGCGCCGAGGCGGCCACGCTGGAACCGGCGAGGAAGTCGCGCCGTCCGACGTCGCTGCGCCACAGCTCGCAGACCTGCTCGATCGCGCCGATGACGGTCGGGGAGAACTGCAGGCCGACGCCGGAGGCGAGGTTCTTGCCGTTGGCCATGCCGATCTCGTCGATGGTGACGGTCCGGCCGAGTTTGCGCCCGAGCGCCTCGGCGATGATGCCGGGCGCCCGGCCGCGCGGCTGCTGGCCGCGCAGCCAACGGGCCACGGAGGTCTTGTCGTAGCGCAGATCGAGGCCGTGTTCGGCCCCGCACATGTTCACGCGCCGGGCGAGCCCGGCGTTGGAGCACCCGGCTTCCTGGATGAGCGCCTGCAGCCGTTCGTTCGGCTGGCGGGCGACGAGAGGCCTGGCTGCCATGAAAACCCCCTGCTGACCGCGGGTGATCCGTTGGAATGATCACTTCCCGCCTGATGTGCGGAGAATCTTCCGCTCTGCGTCGTGTCGCTACCCAGCAACAGCGCCCCGGCCTCCTACGCGCCCCCATGCGTGCATCAGTGCGCCCCATATGCAGGATCGATGCTCCGCCCGCGGGCGGGTTTACGCCCGTAACCCCGGGTGACCCGGGCAGTTGTGATGGGCGTGGAAGAGACCATGGGAGTCACGGAGACCGCACCCATCCCCAAGCAGCGCGGCGAGCAGCTGCTGGACCATGCCGTGCGGTACGCGGAAGAACGGCACTGGGATGTCTTCGCCGGCACCTGGTTGGAGCCCGGGGACGGCCGGGAGCTGTGCTCCTGCGGGGCCGCGGACTGCCCGGCGCCGGGCGCGCACCCGGCGGTGAAGGACTGGGCGGCACACGCGACCGGCAGCGCGGTGCAGGTGCGCCGGGTCTGGGGGAAGAACCCCCAGGCGTCGATCCTCCTGCCGACGGGCCGGACCTTCGACGCGCTGGACGTCCCGGACTCGGCCGGCTTCCTGGCCCTGGCCCGGCTGGAGCGCATGCAGCGCACCCTCGGGCCGGTCACGCTGACGCCCGACCACAGGATGCTGTTCTTCGTGCTGCCGGGCGCCGGCGTCAAGGTCCCGGACCTCGTGCGCAAGCTGGGCTGGACGCCGTCCGCGATCGATCTGACCGCACGCGGCGAGGGCGAGTACGTGGCCGCCCCGCCCACCCGCTTCGGCGGCCGGGGCGCGGTCCAGTGGGCGCGCCGCCCCACGCCCGCGAACCGGTGGCTGCCGGACACGGAGGAGCTGATCGACGCGCTGGCGTACGCGTGCGGCAGCGAGGCGGCGGCGGAACGCAAGCGGCGCCAGGGATGACGGCGCCGCACCGGCCGTGACGGCACACCGGATGTGACGCCGCGGGGGGCGTGGCGCCGCGGGCCCGGGCCGTGTGAGAACACGCCCGGAAACTCATGACATTAGTAACTGACGAGGCCTCTCCCCCTCCTCCTATCGTGAGGAGAGAACGACCGACGGGGACGTGTGACGAGAGGCAGGCGCATGCCGGACCAGGGCGATGCGACGGGTGGGACGTACGGGGCGGAGGGCGCGCGAACCGCGCCGTCCGCCGTGCGCGTGGAAGGTCTGTGGAAGCGGTTCGGCGAGCAGGTGGCCGTCGCCGGCATCGATCTGGACCTGCCCGCAGGAAAGTTCATCGGCCTTGTGGGGCCGAACGGCGCGGGCAAGACCACCACGCTCTCCATGGTGACCGGCCTGCTCCGCCCCGACATGGGGCGGGTCCTCGTCGCGGGGCACGACGTGTGGGCCGACCCGACCGAGGTGAAGGCGCGGATCGGCGTACTGCCCGAGGGACTGCGGCTCTTCGAGCGGCTGTCGGGGCGCGAACTGCTCGGCTACATGGGCCGGCTGCGCGGACTCCCGGGCGAGGAGACCGACAAGCGGGCCACGCAGCTGCTGGACATCCTCGGCCTGGCCGGTTCGCAGCACAAGCTGGTCGTCGACTACTCGACCGGCATGCGCAAGAAGATCGGCCTGGCGGCGGCCCTGCTGCACAACCCCGAAGTGCTCTTCCTGGACGAGCCGTTCGAGGGCGTCGACCCGGTGTCGGCGCAGACCATCCGCGGAGTGCTGGAACGTTACACCGCCTCCGGTGCCACGGTCGTCTTCTCCTCCCACGTGATGGAACTCGTCGAGTCGCTGTGCGACTGGGTGGCCGTGATGGCCGCCGGCCGGATCCGCGCCGCCGGCCCGCTGGCCGACGTACGGGGCTCCGCGCCCTCCCTCCAGGCCGCCTTCCTCGAACTGGTCGGCGCACACGGGCGGGACGCGGCCGGGGACTCGCTGGACTGGCTCGGCGGCAACTCCGGCAACTCCGGCCGGTCCGCTGCCGCCGAGAACTCCGGGACGGTCACACGATGAGCGCGCCCGCCGCCCCCGCCGGGGCCGCCGGCGCCTCCGGTACCGCCGGGATCGCCGGGATCGCCGCGGGAACGTCGGCCCCCGCCGCGCCGCCCGCGCTGACCCCGATCTTCCTCCGCATCAAGCTGTCCCTCCTGCGCAACGGGCTGAAGGGCTCCTCGAAGCGCAAGGCCGCCTACTTCTCGACGCTGGCGTTCGCGCTGGTGGTCGGCTTCTTCATGACGCTCGGCCTGGGCCTGCTGCACGGCAGCGCGCACGCGGGCACCGTCGTGGTCCTGCTGGCCGCGATCCTGGCGCTCGGCTGGGCATTCATGCCGCTGTTCTTCCCCACCGGGGACGAGACGCTGGACCCGAGCCGGCTGGTGATGCTGCCGCTGCGCCCGCGTCCTCTCGTACGGGCGCTGCTCGCGGCCTCGCTCGTCGGCATCGGACCGCTGTTCACGCTGTGCCTGGCGATCGGCTCGGTGATAGCCGTCGCGCGCGGCGCCGCGGGCGCGGTGGCGGCCGTGGTGGCCGTACCACTCCTCCTGCTCGGCTGCGTGACCCTCGCGCGGGCCGTGGCAACGGCCAACGTGCGCCTGCTGACCAGCCGCAAGGGGCGTGACCTGGCGCTCCTCAGCGGCCTGGTGATCGCGGTGGGTGCGCAGCTGGCCAACTTCGCCAGCCAGAGCCTCTTCCAGGCGGGCGGTCTGTCGAAGCTGGAACCCGTCGAGGCGGTGGTGCAGTGGCTGCCGCCGGCGACCGCCGTCGGGATGGTGGACTCCGTGAGCGAGGGCGCGTACGGCCGGGGGGCGGCCCAACTGGTGCTGACCGTGGGCGCCGTGGCCGGCCTGATGTGGTCCTGGGAGCGCAGCCTCACCAAGCTGATGGTCACCCCGGACGGCTCGACGATCGCGGCGTCCGGACCGGTCAAGGACCGCGGTGGCGCCGGCGGCGGCTTCTGGTCTCTGATGCCCGGCGGCCGGACGGGCGCCTCGATGCAGCGCAGCCTGCGCTACGTCGTGCGCGACCCGAAGACCAAGTCGGCCTGGGTGACCGCGCTGGCGATCGGCGTGATCGTGCCCGTCTTCAACGCGCTGCAGGGTACCGGGTCGGTCTACCTCGGCAGCTTCGGCGCGGGCATGCTCGGCGTCCAGATGTACAACCAGTTCGGGCAGGACACCTCGGCGTTCTGGATGGTCGCGCAGACCATCTCGAGCACCCGTGACGCGTACGTGGAGCTGCGCGCCCGCGCGGCCGCGCTGGCCCTGGTCACCGTGCCGTACACGGTCCTCGTCACGGCGGTCACCGCCGCCCTGGTGGACGACTGGCAGGCCTTTCCCGCGGGGGTGGGCGTGGCTCTCGCCCTGCTCGGTTCGATGCTCTGCACGGGGGCGCTGGCCTCGGCCCGCTTCCCGTACTCCATCCCGACGGACGGTGCCTTCAAGAACGTCGCGCCGGGTCAGGGCGGGCTCGCCTGGGGCGGTATCGCCGGCGGGATGCTTGCGTCGGCGCTGGTGTGCGCGCCGGTGATCGCCCTGGCCATCTGGCTCAACATGGCCGAACACCGTGACACGTCCTGGGTCGTGCTCCCGATCGGCATGGCCTGGGGCTGGCTGGCCACCTGGGCGGGCCTGCGGCTCGCGGCCCCGACGGTGTCGCGGAAGCTGCCGGAGATCCTGCTCGCGGTCAGCAAGGGCTGACGCCGCCCGGCGTCCCGCTCCCGGCAGACCTCCGGCGCCCGGGCGCCGCCGTGCGGCGACGCCCGGGGCGGTGCGCGTCGGCGGTCGGGTCAGGGGGTGGGAGCCGGGATGTCGTCCAGGAAGGGTTCCAGGACGGCGCGCCAGGCCGCCGGCTGGTCGTAGTGGAGGTAGTGGCCGGCGTCGGGGATCTCGGCGTACCGGCCGGCCGGGAGGACACGGACCATCTCCTGGGCCTCCGCGCGGCCCAGTTCGCCGTCCAGGCCCCGGACCACGAGGGTCGGGCAGCGGACCTGCGCCAGCTCCTCCCAGTGCGCGTCGTGGACCCAGGTCTCGCGCGCCGTCAGCATCTGGCGGCGCGAGAACAGCGGGCGCCAGCCGTCCGGGGCCTCGTGCATGACCTCGGCGAAGAAGGCGCCGCGGCCCGGGTCGGGATGCTCCACGCGGGGATCGTCCTCGCCGAACCAGCGGCGGGCCGCGTCCTGGGTGGGGAAGGGCAGGGGCCAGAGGTGGAACCAGTCCTCCCACTCGCGCTGGGAGGCCGCGCCGAGGGCCGAGGCGCGCATGTCGCAGATGACGAGGGCCGCGACCAGGTCGGGGCGGCGGGCGGCGAGCTGCCAGGCGGTGAGCGCTCCCATGGAGTGGCCGATCAGGGTGACGGGGGCGAGGCCGAGCTGTTCCACGGCGGCCTCGGCGTCGGCCACGAAGGCCTCGCGGCCCAGGGTGGTGTGCGGGGCGGCACCGTCGGGCGGGCGGTCGCTATGGCCGTGGCCGCGCTGGTCCAGCGCGACGACGCGGTGGCGTTCGCCGAGCCAGTGGGCGGTACCGGCCCAATGGGAGGCACGGCCCATCAGCCCGTGCAGTAACAGCACGCCGGATCGGGGGTCTGCCTCGGCGGCCGGTTCTCGGAACTGCCAGGCGGCCAGACGGACGCCTTCGGCCCCTGTCACATCGATGCGCTGTACCACCGCAGATGCACCCCCTTCGCTCCCCGCCAGACTATCGAACCCGCATTCGAAAACGGGGTTCTCGCCCACAACACCGCTCTTTCGAGTGACCTTGCTCAAGGATTGGCCGCCCCTGCCGATGGAGATCCTTTCAGCAGGGAGGCGGGCCGCTCGGGGAAGACGGTCCGACGGGACGACCTTGAGAGCTCGGGGCTCCAGGTCGCACAGGGGAGGACCGGTCCCGGCGCCGCGAGGCGCCGGGACCGACCACTGTCGAGGACCGAATCCGTACGGCTGGGGACCTACGAGGTCAGCGCTTCGCCACGAACACGTGCGAGGCGATCTCCGCCTCCAGCTCGGCGGCCTCACCACCACTGCCGACCAGCACACCGCCCGGGGACTCGGTCACGCTCACCACCGAGCCGGGCTGCACACCCGCACGACGCAGCGTGTACATCAGCTGGGCGTCCGTCTGGATCGGCTCACCGATCCGCCGCACGACCACCGTCTTGCCCTCGGTGCCCGGGTCCAGCTCGGACAGGCTGATCATGCCGTCCTCGAGGAAGGGCTCCGCCTCGGCCTTCTCCCCCAGCTCCTCCAGCCCGGGGATCGGGTTCCCGTACGGCGACTCGGTCGGGTGGCGCAGCAGCTCCAGCACCCGTCGCTCCACCGCCTCGCTCATCACGTGCTCCCACCGGCAGGCCTCGGCGTGGACCTGCTCCCACTCCAGCCCGATGACGTCCACGAGCAGGCACTCGGCGAGGCGGTGCTTGCGCATCACACGCGTCGCCAGCCGCCGGCCCTCGTCCGTCAGCTCCAGGTGCCGGTCGGTGGCCACGGCCACCAGGCCGTCCCGCTCCATGCGCGCCACCGTCTGGCTCACCGTCGGCCCGCTCTGGTCCAGCCTCTCGGCGATCCGGGCGCGCATGGGTACCACGCCTTCCTCTTCCAGCTCGAGGATGGTGCGGAGATACATCTCCGTGGTATCGATCAGTCCGGACATTCGTGCCCCTCGGATTGCGTGCGCTGGCCCTGCCCCCAATTCTGACGCATCAGGCCGACAACCGTCCCGTGTCCAGGGGGTCAAGACCGGTCCCGTACACGCCCGGGCCGTTCGGACACGGGATTGACGGCCGTATTGACACGCCCTTGGTCCAGACCGCACGGTGAGCGGCGGACACGGACGCACCCCACCTCTGGAAGGGCCATCGGCGTATGAGCGAGAGCAAGCTGGCCGGTCAGTTCTTCGACGCCGCCATCGGCCTGCTGGAGCGGGTACGGGACGAGGAGGCCCCGCACATCGCCGAGGCCGGCACCCTCATCGCCGACGCCGTCGCCGCCGGCAACCGCCTCTTCGCCTTCGGCGCCGGACACTCCTCGCTGCCCGCCCAGGACGTCGTCTACCGGGCCGGCGGCCTGGCCCTGATGAACTTCCTCGCCGTCCCCGGCACGGCCGGCGTCGACGTCATGCCCGCCACCCTGGGCAGTGCCCTGGAACGGGTCGACGGCCTCGCGGGCGCCGTCCTCGACAGCAGTCCCGCCTCCGACGGCGACGTCCTCGTGATCATCTCCCTCTCCGGGCGCAACGCCCTGCCGGTCGAGATGGCCATGAACGCCCGCGCCATCGGCCTCAGGGTCATCGGCGTGACCTCGGTCGCCTACGCCACCGGAACCAGGTCGCGGCACGTCTCCGGCACCTTCCTCAAGGACCACTGCGACGTCGTCCTCGACAGCAAGATCGCCGTCGGCGACGCCGAGCTGAGCATCGACGGCATCGACGCCCCCTTCGCCCCCGCCTCCACGGTCGTCACCAGCGCGATCATGCAGGCGGTCATGGCCGCGGCGGCCGGCGAACTCGCCGCCCGCGGCCTGGAGCCCCCGCTGCTGCGCTCGGGCAACGTCGACGGCGGCCACGAGTGGAACGGCCGCGTCATGCAGGAGTACGGCGACCGGATCTTCTTCCGTCACTGACCGGTTCGCGTCACTGACCGGCCTGCGTCACTGACCGGTTCGCGTCACTGGCCCGCCGGGCGCGTCGCCAGGTCCAGGTCCGCGGCGACCCGCGCAGCGACCTCTTCCGCGTACGCGGCGTCCGCGCGCTCGAACGCCACCCGCGAGGGCCCGCGCAGGAACGTCAGCGCACCCAGGGTCCGCCCCCGGCTGCGCAGCACCGTGCACAGCACGTGCGCCGCGCCCTCGGGCCACTGCCGGGCGCGCGCCCATTCCGCGTCCGCCGCACCGCGCGGGGCGCTGGTGCGCACCGACCCGATCCGGTCCAGCGCCTGCAACGCCGGATGCCCGGCCGCGTACCGCACGGGGATGGAACCGGGCGCCGGCAGCGCGGGCGGCGATGCGGCGCACCGTACGAGCCTTCGCGGCCCGGAGTCGGCCGCCGGGACCAGTACGTCCAGCAGGGCGTGCTCGGCGAAGCCGGCGAGCGCGAAGTCCAGGCGTACGGCGGCCGCCTCCGCCGGGTCCTCGCACTCGGCGGCGGCCCGCCCCGCCCGGTGGAGCTGGTGCGACCGGAACCGTGCCTGCGCGGCGTCGAGCTGCTCCTGCCGGGCCTCGGTGACGTCCTGGATCAGCCAGCCGACGCCCAGCGGCACCGGCTCCTCCGCGAGCGGCGAGGCCAGCCGCAGGAACCCGCACCGCCAGCACCGGCGCCGAACCCCCTCGGGCGTGCGCACCGACACCCACATCTCGACGGGTGCGGGCGGCGCCCCCTCCGCGAGGACGTGCTGGAGCGCCCCCTCCAGCTCCTCCACCCCCTGGGCCAGCAGCTCCCCGAGGGGCCGGCCGAGCAGGGCGGTGCGGCCGGCCCCGAAGGCCCGCGCGGCGTGCGTGTTGACCACCGCGGGCCGCAGGTCGACGTCGACGAGGACGACGCCCCAGGAGGCGTCGTCCATCAGGGCCTCACTGAGCGCGATGGACCGCTCCAGGTCGATCTGCGCGTGCACCTCGCTGAAGGCGCAGTACACCCCCGCGGGTGAGCCGTCCGCCCCCGGCACCCCGGCGGACTGCGTCCGCACGAGGACCCTCCCGCCGTCCTTGGTGAGCAGCGCGAACTCGTGGACCTGCCGCCCTGGCACGTGCTGGGCGGACATCAGCCTGTCCTGCACGTCCTGGGCGTCGGCGGCCCGCACCGCCCACCCCTCGAATCCCTTGCGGCCCACGGCCTCCTCGGCCGACCAGCCCAGGATCCGCTCGGCCTCCCGGTTCCAGTGGGTGATCACCCCGTCGGAATCGAAGGCGCACAGCGCGGCGTCCATCCCGTCCAACAGCGCGGCGAGCAGGTCGTCGGCGGTCTCGTCACGTCCGGAAGCACTCACCTGGAACCCCCAGCAGGTGTTCGCGTATGCGGCACGTCAGATCATTCAACTGGAACGTGACCCAGCCCACACCGCATTCGGGGAAATCGATGCGGACCCCCGCATCTGGGGCAACGCCTTCGCGTCGGCCGCACATCGAGCGGACCGGCCCGTCACGCGCCTGCCGAAGAACCACGCCCTCGGCTCCCCCGCCCTCGGCGCCCCCGCCACCGGCGCGCCGTCCGGGCGCTACGGGTCCCACCGCCTGCCGGGGCCGCGCCGAAGGTCCGTCACCGCTGCTCGACGGGGAACTCGTGGCGGCCGCCCTCCCTTCCGGCGGAAAACGGGCCGGCAGACGGGGCGGGCGCCTTCGCTCCGGGCCGGTGGCCGACCCCACGTCAACCCGCTGACCAGCCATTTCGGCGCCTCTCACCGGAATCTTCGGTTGCCTTTGAGAGCCGATGGACACGCCTGCGGATCCGCCGGCGAAATTCGATTGAGCGAGCGCCACGAGCCTGCCTACAGTGGACGCACACTGAAAGGAGGTGATCCCGGAAATGTACGAACTCCGGACGCGTGAGGTGGCTGCGGGCTAGGGCCCGTCGTCAGTAGCGCACCCAGTGCGGTGCCCGGCGGATAGCCCGGCGCCAATCCCAAGCAGTCACCCGACCCGCGGGCTCGCCGGTAACGTCCGGCCGGCTCCTCTCACTGCAGGAGAGGAACCCGAGCCCGCGGGTCGCCTGCGTCCGCGAGCGGGATTCGCCCGCAGGACGCCGTCCCGCGGCTACGGACAGAGCCGTTCCAGGCGCCACTTCCCGCCCTCCAGCACGTAGTGGAGGCGGTCGTGCAGCCGGTTCTCGTGGCCCTGCCAGAACTCGACCTCCTGCGGCACCACCCGCAGCCCGCCCCACTCCGGCGGCACCGGGACCTGCTCGCCCTCCGGATAGCGCTCCTCGAGCTCGGCGTAGCGGCTGTCCAGTTCCGCGCGCGAGCCGATCACGCTCGACTGTTCGCTCGCCCAGGCACCCAGCTGCGAACCGTGCGGCCTGGAACGGAAGTACGCCGCCGTCTCGTCGCGGCCGATACGGGCCGCCGTCCCGGTGACGATCACCTGGCGGGCGATGGGGTGCCAGGGGAAGAGCAGCGCGACGTGCGGGTTCTGCGCCAGCTCCCGGCCCTTGCGGGACGCATAGTTGGTGAAGAACACGAAGCCCCGGCTGTCGAACTGCTTCAGCAGCACCGTGCGCGAGCTGGGCCGTCCGTCGGGGGTGGCCGTAGAGACGACCATGGCGTTCGGCTCGAAGAGGTGCGAGTCGGCGGCCTGCTGGAACCACCGGGCGAACTGCTCCATCGGGTCCTCGGCGAGGCTCCCCTCGTGGACGATCTCCGAGCGGTACTGCTTGCGCATCATTGCGGGGTCAATGTCCTGATCGGTCACGCCAGCCATCCTGCCCCAGGTGGACCGGCGGCGGTGTGCCGTATGTCACGCTTCCACAGTCGGGGCGTAGCGGCCAAAATCTTGGGGCCGGTCCGAAGGTCCCCGCACGGGTGAGCATCGGCCGTGCCGGGCATCAACGGGGATGACCGCGCCGGACCGCGAGTCACGCCGGGAGCCGCGCGTGTTCGCACTATCTGAGGAGCCGCCTGATGTCCGACTTCGTACCCGGGCTCGAAGGGGTCGTCGCGTTCGAGACGGAGATCGCCGAACCCGACAAGGAAGGCGGATCGCTCCGCTACCGGGGCGTCGACATCGAAGACCTCGTCGGCCACGTCTCCTTCGGGAACGTCTGGGGCCTGCTGGTCGACGGTGCTTTCAACCCCGGCCTGCCGGCCGCCGAGCCCTTCCCCATCCCGGTCCACTCCGGTGACATCCGCGTCGACGTGCAGTCCGCGCTCGCGATGCTCGCCCCCGTGTGGGGTCTGAAACCGCTGCTGGACATCGACGTGCAGACCGCCCGCGACGACCTCGCGCGCGCGGCCGTGATGGCGCTGTCGTACGTCGCCCAGTCCGCCCGCGGCCAGGGCCTGCCCATGGTCCCGCAGCGCGAGATCGACAAGGCCGAGTCCGTCGTCGAACGGTTCATGATCCGCTGGCGGGGGGAGCCGGACCCGAAGCACGTCAAGGCCGTCGACGCTTACTGGACCTCCGCCGCCGAGCACGGCATGAACGCCTCCACGTTCACCGCGCGCGTCATCGCCTCCACCGGCGCGGACGTGGCCGCGGCCCTCTCCGGCGCCGTCGGCGCCATGTCGGGCCCGCTGCACGGCGGCGCGCCGTCCCGCGTGCTCGGCATGATCGAGGAGATCGAGCGCACCGGCGACGCCGTCGCCTACGTGAAGAAGGCCCTCGACAAGGGCGAGCGCCTGATGGGCTTCGGGCACCGCGTCTACCGCGCCGAGGACCCGCGCGCCCGCGTGCTGCGGCGCACCGCCAAGGAGCTGGACGCACCGCGCTACGAGGTGGCGGCCGCGCTGGAGAAGGCCGCCCTGGAGGAGCTGCACGCGCGTCGCCCCGATCGGGTGCTCGCCACCAACGTGGAGTTCTGGGCCGCGATCATGCTGGACTTCGCCGAGGTGCCGGCGCACATGTTCACCTCCATGTTCAGCTGCGCCCGCACGGCCGGCTGGTCGGCGCACATCCTGGAGCAGAAGCGCACGGGCCGCCTGGTGCGCCCGTCGGCCCGCTACACGGGCCCGGGCCGGCGCAACCCGCAGGAGATCGAGGGCTACGCGGACATCGCCGAGACCGCCTGACCGGCCCGGCCGCCCGCCCTCGCGGGGGCGCCGCGGCCCGGACTCCTCCGGCCCGGCCGCCCCCGCCGCGTTTCCCGAATTTCTGCCGTCGGCCGCCCGGCGGTCCGCCCGGCGCGCCGACGACCTGCCGGGCAGTTGGGCAGTCCCTGGCGATCGTGCCGGCGTCCGCGATCGGCCGACTGGCTCAGCCCAGAGCCTCGTCGAGGATGCGCGACCACTGGGCCACGACGCGGGCCCGGCGGGCCGCGTCGTCGGTCAGGACGTTCGCCAGACCCAGGCCTCGGGCCATGTCGAGGAGGCCCTGCACCGTCTCCCGTACACCCGGCACGGACTCGTCGGCGCCCAGCAGCTCGACGGCGATGCGGTGGGTCTCACGGCCGACGCGGGCCTCCAGCTCGGTGACCCGCGGGCGCAGCTGCTCCTCGTTGGAGGCGGCGACCCACAGCTGGAGCGCGGCCCGGAAAAGGGCGCCCGTGTACAGGTCCACCAGCGCCTCGACGACGGCCGGGCGGGCGACGGGGCCGGCGTGGAAGAGGTCGCGCAGGGCGGTGGAGCGTTCCTCGGCGACGTACTCGACGGCAGCGGTGAACAGGTCCTCACGGGTGGGGAAATGGTGCTGGGCGGCTCCGCGGGAGACACCGGCGCGTTCGGCGACGACGGAGACGGTGGAGCCGGCCCAGCCGTGCTCGGCCAGGCAGGACACGGCCGCCTCCAGGAGGTGGCGGCGGGTGACGCGGCTGCGCGCCTGCTTGGGGCCGCTGCCGGCGGCCGCGCCGGTCACCGTGCCCATGACGGGTCCCGGCGCTCGAAGCGGGCGGTGATGCCCTCGCGGGCCTCCGCGGAACCGAAGTGGTGCGCGGACAGCTCGGTGAGGGCGGCACCGTCCTGCGCGAGGGCCGCGCGCACGGATGCCGTGACCAGTCGCTTGGTGGCGGCGAGCGCCTGCGGGCCGGCCTTGCGCAGACCCGCGAGGACGGGCGCGAGGGCCTCGTCGACGTCGTCCCCGTGCAGGGTGAGCAGGCCGATCCGTGCGGCCTCGGCGGCGTCGAAGGCCTCGGCGGTCAGGAAGTAGCGGGCTGCGGCGCGCGGGTCGAGGCGGGGCAGCAGCGGCGCGGAGATGATGGCGGGGACCACGCCCAGGTGGGTCTCCGTGAAGGCGTACGAGGACTGCGGGCCGGCGGCTGCGATGTCGCATACGCCGAGCAGGCCGAGGCCGCCGGCCCGGACGTGACCGGTGACGCGGGCGACGACGGGCTGGGGCAGCTCGGCGATCTCGCGGAACAGGGCCACGACGTCGGCGGGGGCGGACGGGGACTTGAGGTCGGCGCCGGAGCAGAAGGTGGAGCCGCTGTGCGTGAGGACGACGGCGCGCACGTCCGGGTCCGCGGCGACTTCGGCCAGGGCTGCGCGGAGCTCGGCGACGAGCTCCGCGGAGAGCGCGTTGCGGTTGGCCGGGGAGTCGAGGGTGAGGGTGGTGACTCCGGCCGCCGTTGTGGCGTGGACGGGTGTGGCCATGGCTCCTCCGGAGCGGTCGGCGGGGTGTACGGGGGCGTCGGGGGGAGGTTATGCGGTGTCCCCTGCGGGGGGCTCGGCGGTGTGGGGTTCGCTCCGGCGGGGGGGTGCCTTGCAGGCGGCTCGGCGGTATGGGGTCCGCTCCGGCGGGGTGCCTTGCGGGCGGCTCGGCGGTGTGGGGGTTCGCTCCGGCGGGGTGCCTTGCGGGCGGCTCGGTGGTGTGGGGTTCGCTCCGGCGGGGGCTTGGGCGGGTGCGGGTTTGTTCCCTGCCCGGGGCTTCGGTGGTGGCGGCTGTGTGGTGCGGGGCTTGGCGGGGTGGGGGGTGGGGCGGTGCCCCGCACGAGGATCTCCTCGGCTCGGCGCGTGCGGGTGTGCCGCGGCCAGGCGGCCGGGGTTGCGCGCTCGTCCTGCGGGGACCCTCCTGCGTGTCCCCGCCCCACGGCAGCGCTCCGGAAGTGGCCGAGGGGGGACGTGGCGGGGTGTCCCCGCAGGCCGAGCGCGCGACCACCGGGTACAGCCGAGACATACCCGCACGCGCCGAGCCGAGGAGACACCCCGGCGGCGGCCCCCCGCCACCGACCGGCCCCGCCCCACCGCGCCCTGCCAGGGCCACCGCCGAGCCGCCCGCAGGACACCCCGCACCGGACCTGGCCGTCCACCGCCGAGCACCCCGCAGGGCCCGGGCCGAGGAGACACCCCGGCGGCGGCCCCCCGCCACCAACCGGCCCCGCCCCACCGCGCCCTGCCAGGGCCACCCCCGAGCCGCCCGCAGGACACCCCGCACCGGACCGGGCCGTCCACCGCCGAGCACCCCGCAGGGCCCGGGCCGAGGAGACACCCCGGCGGCGGCCCCCCGCCACCGACCGGCCCCGCCCCACCGCACCCTGCCGGGGACACCGCCGAGCCGGCCGCAGGACATCCCCGCCGGAGCGAGCCGTCCACCGCCGAGCACCCCGCAGGGCCCCGGCGCCGCCGCGCCTTGCGGGCCTCCAGGCGCCGCCAGGGAATCAGTAGGACTTGGGGAGGCCAAGGGTTTGGTGGGAGACGAAGTTGAGGATCATCTCGCGGCTGACGGGCGCGATGCGGGCCACGCGGGAGGCGGTGATGAGGGAGCCCAGGCCGTATTCGCGGGTGAGGCCGTTGCCGCCGAGGGTGTGGACGGACTGGTCCACCGCGCGGACGCAGGCCTCGCCCGCGGCGTACTTCGCCATGTTCGCGGCCTCGCCCGCGGCCATGTCGTCGCCCGCGTCGTACAGGGCGGCCGCCTTCTGGGTCATGAGGCGGGCCAGTTCCAGTTCAATGTGGGCCTGGGCCAGCGGGTGGGCGACGGCCTGGTGGGCTCCGATCGGCTCCTTCCACACCTGGCGGGTCTTGGCGTACTCGACGGCGCGGGCGAGGGCGTAGCGGCCCATGCCGATGGCGAACGCGGCGGTCATGATGCGTTCGGGGTTGAGGCCTGCGAACAGCTGGAGGAGGCCCGCATCCTCGTCGCCCACCAGGGCGGAGGCGGGCAGGCGTACCTCGTCCAGGGTCAGTTCGAACTGCTTCTCGGCCGCCTGGAGTTCCATGTCGATGACCGAGCGGCCGAAGCCGGGGGTGTCGCGCGGGACGATGAACAGGCAGGGCTTCAGGCGCCCGGTGCGGGCGTCCTCCGCGCGGCCGACGATGAGGGTGGCGTCGGCGATGTCGACGCCGGAGATGAAGACCTTGCGACCGGTGAGGATCCAGTCGTCGCCGTCGCGGCGGGCGGTGGTGGTGATGCGGTGGGAGTTGGATCCGGCGTCGGGTTCGGTGATGCCGAAGGCCATGGTGCGACTGCCGTCGGCCAGGCCGGGGAGCCAGGTCCGCTTCTGGTCGTCGGTGCCGAACCGGGCGATGACCGTGCCGCAGATGGCCGGCGAGACGACCATCATGAGCAGGGGACAGCCGGCGGCGCCCAGTTCTTCGAGGACGATGGACAGTTCGGCGATGCCTCCGCCCCCGCCGCCGTGTTCCTCGGGGAGGTTGACTCCGAGGTAGCCGAGCTTCGCGGCGTCGGCCCACAGCTCGTCGGGGTGGCCGCCCTCGCGGGCGAGACGGGCGAGGTACTCGCGGCCGTAGCGCTGCCCGAGGGCGGCGACGGCGGCGCGCAGCGCCTGGTGTTCGGTCGACTCGATGGTGGAGCTCATGACTGCGGTTCCTCCTGGACTACGGCGAGCAGGGCGCCGTACTCGACCTGTTGGCCGGTGGCGGCGTGGAGCGCGGTGAGCGTGCCGGTGGCGGGAGCGAGGATGCGGTGCTCCATCTTCATGGCTTCCAGCCAGAGCAGGGGCTGCCCGGCGGTGACGGGGCTGCCGGGGGCGAGGCCCTCGGCGACGCGGACGACGGTGCCGGGCATGGGGGCGAGCAGGGATCCCGGTTCGGTGCGGTCCTGGGGGTCCGGGAAACGGGGGACGGGGGTGAGGGTGTGGGCTCCGAGCGGGGAGTCGACGTAGACCCTGGTGTTGTTCGAATTTCGTTTCACGTGGAACATCCGCCGGATGCCGTCGACTTCGAGGGTGACGAGGTCCCGCTCGACCGCCAGGACTCGAACTCCGGGGTGGTCGACGGGGTGGTACCGGACCTCGTACTCGGTGCCGGCCGTGGTGTAGCGGCGGGTGTGCGGCTGTGAGCGGAGGTTGCGCCAGCCTCCGAGGCGGGCGGCGAGGGGTGCGCCCGGGGCGGGGGCGGCCTCGGCGAGGGCGGCGGCGAGGGCTGCGGTGCCGGCGTCCGGGGTCGGCTCGGTGAGAGCGGCGAGGTGGCGCTCGTAGAAGCCGGTGTCGAGCTGTGCCGCGGTGAACTCCGGGTGGCGCAGGGAGCCCACGAGGAGTTCGCGGTTGGTGGTGAGGCCGTGGATGCGGGCTCCGGCGAGGGCGTGGGCGAGGGCGCGTACGGCTTCGGCGCGGGTGGGGGCGTGGGCGACGACCTTGGCGAGCATGGGGTCGTAGTGGATGCCGACGGTGTCGCCGTCGGTGAAGCCGGTGTCGACGCGGACCCGGCCGGGGATGTCGAGGGTGTGCAGGACGCCGGTCTGGGGGCGCCAGTCCTGGGCGGGGTCCTCGGCGTAGAGGCGGGCCTCGACGGCGTGGCCGGTGGGCTCGGGTGGCTCCGGGGGCAGGGCCGCCCCCTCGGCGACACGCAGTTGGAGGGCGACGAGGTCGAGGCCGAAGACGGCTTCGGTGACGGGGTGTTCGACCTGGAGGCGGGTGTTCATCTCCAGGAAGTAGGGTCGTCCGTCGGCGGTGACGAGGAACTCGACGGTGCCCGCTCCCCGGTAGGAGACGGCCCGGGCCGCGGCGACGGCGGCGTCGTGGAGGCTCTTCCGCAGGAGGTCCGGCAGGCCGGGTGCGGGGGCCTCCTCGATGACCTTCTGGTGGCGGCGCTGGAGGGAGCAGTCGCGGGTGCCGAGGGCCCAGACGGTGCCGTGGGCGTCGGCGAGGATCTGCACCTCGACGTGGCGGCCGCGCTCCACGTACGGCTCGGCGAAGACCTCGCCGTCGCCGAACGCGGAGGCGGCTTCGGCGGACGCGGCGTGGAGGGCCTCCTCGAGGGCGTCCAGGTCGCGGACCACACGCATGCCGCGGCCGCCTCCGCCCGCGGCCGCCTTGAGCAGGAGGGGCAGGTCGGCGGGGGTGGCGGCGGCCGGGTCTACGGGGTCGAGGAGGGGGACTCCGGCGGCGCGCATCAGTTCCTTGGCCCGGGTCTTGGAGGCCATGGCCTCGATGGCCTCGGGGGGAGGGCCGATCCAGGTCAGGCCGGAGTCCCGGACCTGGCGGGCGAAGTCGGCGTTCTCGGAGAGAAAGCCGTATCCGGGGTGGACGGCGTCGGCTCCGGCGGCGAGCGCGGCCTTGATGACCAGGTCGCCGCGCAGGTAGGTGTCGGCGGGGGCCGCGCCCGGCAGCCGTACGGCCGCGTCGGCGGCACGTACGTGCAGGGCGTCGGCGTCGGGGTCGGAGTGCACGGCAACGGTGGCCAGGCCCAGGTCGCGGGCGGTGCGGAAGATCCGCACGGCGATCTCGCCGCGGTTGGCGACGAGGAGGGAGGTCAGGTTCGTCATGTGCGGGCTCACATCCGGAAGACGCCGAAGCCGCCACGGGCGCCCTCGACGGGGGCGTTGTGGACGGCCGACAGGCACAGGCCGAGGACGGTACGGGTGTCGCGCGGGTCGATGACCCCGTCGTCGTACAGCCGCCCGGACAGGAACATGGGGAGGGACTCGGACTCGATCTGCGCCTCGACGAAGGCACGCATCCCGGCGTCCTGTTCCTCGTCGTACGGGAGTCCCTTGGCGGCGGCGGACTGCCGGGACACGATGGAGAGGACCCCGGCGAGCTGCTGGGGGCCCATGACGGCGGACTTGGCGCTGGGCCAGGCGAAGAGGAAGCGGGGCTCGTAGGCGCGGCCGCACATGCCGTAGTGGCCGGCTCCGTAGCTGGCGCCGATGAGCACGGACAGGTGCGGGACCTTCGAGTTGGAGACGGCGTTGATCATCATCGAGCCGTGTTTGACGATGCCGCCCTGCTCGTACTCCTTGCCGACCATGTAGCCGGTGGTGTTGTGGAGGAAGAGGAGCGGGATGTCGCGCTGGTTGGCGAGCTGGATGAACTGGGCGGCCTTCTGGGACTCGGCGCTGAACAGCACGCCCTGGGCGTTGGCCAGGATGCCGACCGGGTAGCCGTGGAGGGTGGCCCAGCCGGTGACGAGGCTGGTGCCGTAGAGCGGCTTGAACTCGTCGAAGTCGGAGGAGTCGACGATGCGGGCGATGACCTCGCGGGGGTCGAAGGGGGTCTTCAGGTCGGGCGGCACGATCCCGAGGAGTTCCTCCGGGTCGTAGAGGGGCTCCTCGGCCTTCGGCGGGTCCTGGCGGGGCTTTCGGTGGTTCAGGCGGGCCACGATGCGGCGGGCCTGGCGGATGGCGTCGTACTCGTCGAGGGCGTAGTGGTCGGCGAGCCCTGAGGTGCGGGCGTGCATGTCGGCCCCGCCGAGGGACTCGTCGTCGCTCTCCTCGCCGGTGGCCATCTTGACCAGGGGCGGGCCGCCGAGGAACACCTTGGAACGGTCCTTGATCATGACGGTGTGGTCGGACATGCCGGGGACGTACGCGCCTCCGGCGGTGGAGTTGCCGAACACGACCGCGACGGTCGGGATGCCCTCGGCGGAGAGCCGGGTGAGGTCGCGGAAGATCGCGCCGCCCGGGATGAAGATCTCCTTCTGGGAGGGCAGGTCGGCGCCGCCGGACTCCACGAGGCTGATGACGGGCAGGCGGTTCTGCCGGGCGATCTCGTTGGCCCGCAGAGCCTTCTTCAGTGTCCACGGGTTGCTGGCGCCGCCGCGGACGGTGGGGTCGTTTGCGGTGACCAGGCACTCGACGCCCTCGACCGTGCCGATGCCGGTGACCATGGAGGCGCCGACGGGGTAGTCGCTGCCCCAGGCGGCGAGCGGCGACAGCTCCAGGAACGCCGTGTCCGGGTCGAGGAGCAGCTCGACGCGCTCGCGCGCCAGGAGCTTGCCGCGCTTCTTGTGCCGGGCCGTGTACTTGTCCCCGCCGCCCTCCAGGGCCTTGGCGTGCTCGGCGTGGAGGGCGGCGAGGCGCTCCAGTGCGGCCGTACGGGCTCTGGTGTGCTCGGGGGCGTGCGGGTCGACGGTGGTACGCAGGCGGGTCATGGGCCGGTCCCCTCCGGGGGCGGGAGCAGATGGGCGGGGATGTCGAGGTGGCGGGCGCGCAGCCATTCGCCGAGGGCCTTGGCCTGGGGGTCGAAGCGGTGGCCGGAGGCGACGCCGTCGCCGAGGATCCCGATGACGGTGAAGTTCACGGCGCGGAGGTTGGGGAGTTCGTGCCGCTGGACGGTGAGGCCGCGGGTTTCGGGAAGCAGGGCCCGGAACCGGTCGACGGTCAGGGTGTCGCGCAGCCAGTCCCATGCGGGGTCGGAGGCGACCCAGACGCCGACATTGGCGTCGCCGCCCTTGTCGCCGCTGCGGGCCCCGGCGAGCGCCCCGAGGGGGGCGCGGACGGTCTCCCGCGGCTCAGCCCCGGTCCCGGCGGAGGCTGAGCCCCCGGCCCCTTCGGGGGCTTCGCCCCGGGACCCCCGCGCCTCAAACGCCGGCGGGGCTGGGAGTCCGGTGGGCTCCGCCGGCGGAGCTGCAGTCGGCTCCGGCTCCGCCGAGGGGGCCGGGAGCACGGCAGGGGGCGCAGGGGGCTCCGCCGGGGCGGGCGGGGCAGGGACGCGGAGGCGGGTGCCGTCCGGGAGGACCGCGGTGTGCGGGACCTCGTCCGCGGGGACGAAGGCCGAGGCGAACACCCCGTAGGGCTGGGCCGGGCCGGGCGGGGCGCACACGTGGAAGCCCGGGTAACTGCCGAGGGCCAGCTCGACGGCCGTCGAGGTCAGGGCGCGGCCGACCCGGTCCGGGGACGGGTCGCGGACCACCAGGCGCAGCAGGGCGCTCGCCGTCTCCTCCGTGTCGGCGTCCGCGTGGTCGGTACGGGCCAGGGTCCAGGCTGCGTCGGCGACGCCGTCCAGGGCCTCGGCGAGCTGGGACCGGACCAGCTCCGCCTTCGCCTCGATGTCCAGGCCCGTCAGGACGAAGACCACCTCGTTGCGCCAGCCGCCGATCCGGGTGACGCCCACCTTGAGGGAGGCCGGCGGGCGCTCTCCGCGCACTCCCGTGATCCGCACCCGGTCGGGGCCGTCGTCGGTCAGCCGGACCGTGTCCAGGCGGGCGGTCACGTCCGGGCCCAGGTAGCGCACGCCCTGGGTCTCGTAGAGGAGTTGGGCGGTGACGGTGCCGGTGGTGACGGCTCCGCCGGTGCCGGGGTGTTTGGTGATGACCGCCGAACCGTCCTCGGAGATCTCCGCGAGCGGGAAGCCGGGGCGCCGGACGTCGTGGGCGGTGAAGAAGGAGTAGTTTCCGCCGGTGGCCTGGGTCCCGCATTCCAGGACGTGGCCCGCGACCACCGCCCCCGCCAGCCGGTCGTGGTCTTCCGGCGTCCAGTCGAACCACCAGGCCGCCGGGCCGCTGACCAGCGCCGCGTCGGTGACCCGGCCCGTGACGACCACGTCGGCGCCGGCCCGCAGGCAGGCGGTGATCCCGGCGCCGCCGAGGTAGGCGTTGGCCGTCAGCGCGCCGTCCTCGCGGGAGGTGAGATCGTCGCCCTCGACGTGGGCCACGGAGACGGGCACGCCCACTTTGGCGGCCAGCGCCCGTACCGCGTCGGCGAGTCCGGCCGGGTACAGGCCGCCCGCGTTCGTGACGATCCGCACGCCCCGTTCGTGCGCGAGCCCGAGGCCCTCCTCCAGCTGGCGCAGGAAGGTCTTGGCGTAGCCGAGGTCCGGGTTCTTCAGGCGGTCCCGGCCCAGGATCAGCATGGTCAGCTCGGCCAGATAGTCCCCGGTCAGCACGTCGAGCGGGCCGCCGGTGAGCATCTCGCGCAGGGCGCCGAAGCGGTCTCCGTAGAAGCCGGAGGCGTTGCCGATGCGCAGCGGCGGCCGGTTCACCGTCCGGCTCCCCGGCCCCGCCCCGCACCCGGCTCCCGCCCTGCACCGGGCGGACCGGCGAAGGCCTGGGCGATGTCCAGCCAGCGGTCCGCGTCGGGGCCGGTCGCGGTCAGGTCCAGGTCCGCGCGGTGGGCGCGCCGGGTCACCAGCAGACAGAAGTCCAGGGCCGGGCCGGTGATCCGCTGCGGGGCCTGCGCCGGGCCGTACACCCAGACCTGCGCGCCGTCGGGAGCGGTCAGCTCCACCCGGAACTCCCCGTCGGGCGCGGGCAGTCCGCGTACGGCGTGGGCGTAGTCGCGGGCCCGTACGCCGATGCGCGCCACGTGCCGCAACCGCGCGGTCGGGGTGCGGCGCACTCCCAGCGCGTCGGCGACGTCCTGGCCGTGCGCCCAGGTCTCCATCAGGCGGGCGCTGGCCATCGAGGCGGCCTTCATCGGCGGCCCGTACCAGGGGAAACGAGTGTCGGGCGGAGCCGCGGCCAGGGCCTCGGCGAGCGCGTCACGGGTGTCCCGCCAGCGGTTGAGGAGTTCGGCGGGCGGCAGCGCCGCGCCCTCGCGCGCGCCGTCGTCGACGAAGGAGTCGGGAGCCTTCAGGGCTTCCTCGACCATGACGCCGAAGCCCGTGGCATCGGTGAGGGAGAGCAGCGAGGCCCGGTCGGTCCAGTGCAGGTGGGCGATCTGGTGGGCGACGGTCCAGCCGGGCGCGGGGGTGGGCCGGGCCCAGTCCCCGGCCGGCAAACGCTCGACGAGGCAGTCGAGTTCACGCCCCTCCTCGCGCAGATCGGTGAAGACGGCGACGGCGTCGTCGACGGCGGACGGATCGGGCACGGTGCGCTCCCCTTCTCGGCGTGAGGGGAAGACTGGCAGCACCCAAGAAAACAATCAAGCATGCTTGCATGATTTTTTGGTGCGGGCGCAGCACGGGGTGACACCTTCCCGCCACCGCACCAAAACCCCTGAACCCAGAGGTAGTTGATCGATATCCGCACCGGGCGCAGGTCTCTCGGCACGATCGCGCCGGTAACCACGGAGGGCGATTCAGGCCGTAAGCCGGAAAGCGGCGATACGTCACCGGATGTCCCGTCGATACTGAACGCTCCGCACCGGGCCCGGGCGGGCGCCCACGTTCGTGTCACTCGACGAAGAGGATGAACTGACGTGACTCCAGCCGCCCAACCTCCCTTCTCCCTCTATCCCGAACTCGACGCGACCACCCTCGGAGCCTTCGTCTCCGCGCTGGAGAGCGGCGACCTCACCGGCCTGCCGCCCGCCCGCGCCGCCGAGGTGGCCGAGGCGCGCGCCCTCGCCGTCTTCACGCGTGGCAAGGTGACCGGAGCCGACGGCGACCTCCTTGATGCGGCGCTCTGGCGGCACACCGGGGCCCGGCCGCGCCCGATGATCGTCATGCCTTCGCCGTGGACGGCCCTTGGCTGGCTCGCCTACGCCGTCCAGGCCACCCTGTTCGCGACCCGCGGCTACAACGTCATCGCGTACTCCGCCCGCGGCTTCGCCGGCTCCGAGGGCCAGGTCGACGTGGCCGGCCCGCTCGACGTCGCCGACGGCAGCCGCGCCCTGGACCACCTGATCGAGCGCAGTACGGGCCCCGTGACGAAGATCGGCTTCCTCGGGGACTCGTACGGCTCCGGCATCAGCCAACTGGTCGCCGCGCACGACACCCGCGTCGACGCCGTGGTCGCGCTCAGCACCTGGGGCGACCTCGGGGAGGCGTTCTACGAGAACTCCACCCGCCACGTCGCAGCGGTCAAGGCCCTGCTGAAGGCCGCCGCGAAGGCCCGGCTGAGCCCGCAGACGCACAGCGTCTTCGACAACGTCCTGACCGGCAGCGACGTCCGGGGCACCCTGCGCTGGGCCGAGGTCCGCTCTCCCTTCACCCACATCAAGGAACTCAACCGCCGTCAGGTGCCGGTCTTCTTCTCGCACGCCTGGCACGAGACGCTCTTCCCGACCAACCAGACGGTGCGGATGTTCAACGAACTGACCGGGCCCAAACGCCTCGCCATCTCCATCGGCGACCACTCGGGCCCCGAGATGTCGGGCATCCTGGGCCTGCCGAACCGGATCTGGACGGACGCTCACCGCTGGTTCGACCACCACCTCAAGGACATCGACAACGGCATCGGTGACGAGGGACAGTTCATCGGCGAGGTCATGTGGAGCCAAACCCTCGAACCCCGCCCCACCTGGCCCTCCGCCACCGAACAGCTGCAACGCCTCTACCTCGTCGACGGGGGCGAGCTCGGCCCGGAGGCGGAAGCCGGCTGGACGGCGACCGTGCTGTGCGGGATGGACACCCCGGCGACCGTCGCCGACAAGGTCGTCGAGTCCGGGTACGCGGAGATGGCCGGCCGCCCGAAGACCTACCTGACCGAGGACATCGACCGCACCGTCGCCGCCGTCTGGACGGCCGAACCGGCCGCGGAGACCGTCCGGCTGCGCGGCACGCCCCGGCTCCGCGTGACCTACCGGGCGGCGAACCCGGGCTCCACCTTCGTCGCTTACCTCCTCGACACGGCCCCGGACGGCTCGGCCCACCTCGTCACGCACGCCCCGTACAGCGACCTCCAGTCGCCGCCCGACAGCCTGATCAGCGCGGACATCGAGCTTCAGGCCACGGCGTACGACGTGCAGCGCGGCCACAGCCTGATGCTGGTGATCGACGCCCGCGACCCGTTCTACGCCGACGCCAATCTGCCCCGCGCGACCCTGGCCTTCACCTCCCCGGAGGCGACCCCGTCATACCTGGAGCTTCCCCTCGGCTGATGCCGTACGCCCGCCCAGCCGGTCCCCCGCGGCCGTCCGGGCGGGCGCACACTCCAGGGAGGACGCACGCGACACCGCTCCGGTTGCGGGGCTTCTGCGGGGTGCGGGGGGGGTGTGGCGGGGTGTCAGGGGGCGGGGAAGGGGCAGAGACGGAAGTGCGGCGGGGGTGAGGGGGAGCGGGAGCGGGGTTTCGGCGGGGCGGTATCAGCGATGTGCTGGGGGTTTCCCGTCAGTCCCATCGTCTCTCCGTGTCGTGCCGGTCCCTCAAGGGCGCTCGTTCCTCGCGTCGCTTCGCGATGGCCTTCGGCCACCCTTGACCGACCGTCCCGCCCCGGAAATCCGAAAGACTGCCGGGAAGCCCCCAAAGGAACGGGCCGGGACAGCAAGACCCCATCGGGGGTCGGCGCCGTGCGGGCAAAGCCCGCAGCGCCCCAAATCGCTACGCGCTCCTGTCGGACGGCGTCCGCAGGCCCCTGTGGCCGGACATAGGCCGCCATCGATCGCTACGCACTCCTCGATCACGCGTCCGCAGACCGTCTGGGGCCGGTCATAAGCCGCCCTCGATCGCTACGCGCTTCTCCGCGACCGCGTCCGCCCCCTGTTCGGGGCTGAGAGGGGCGGATTCGAGGGGACGGGAGGGCGATCCATCGGCTCAGCCGATGCCAACCCCCGTCAAGGCCACGGTGACATCTCAACCGCTCGCCCAAACAGGGGCAATCAGGGCGTATTGACGGCTCTCTGAGACGCGCGCTCACCCACACCTGGATTCGCTTCGCCTCAGCGGTCATCTCAGGCTTGCTTCCCCACTCAGGTCAGATCGTCGTTCGATGTAGCGACGAAAGCCTTCCGCACGGGCCTTGAAGCCACACGACTCGTAGAAGGTGTGGACATATTCGTCGTCGGCTGCCAGCAACTGCACCTTGTAGCAGTCGTTCGACGCACCCAGCTGCACGACGGCTTCCATCAGCTCGCGGCCGACGCCTCGCCGCTGGAATGCCTCGGCGACCACGACGTTCTCGACGAAGAGGATGGCCCGGCCACCACGGGTGAGGTTCGGCAGGACCAGACAGTCTGCGGTGCCGACCACGTCGCCTTCCGCGTCCGCCACCAGCACGGTCCGCCCCTGCTGACTGGAGATGGTCGCCCATATGGCATCGACCTTCGCCTGAGGCAGCGGTTCGTCGTCGGGATTCAGCTCGCCGTAGAGAGTCAGCAGGGATGACAGGTCCGCTCCGACAGCCGAGCGCACGATGATCTTCATGCTTCGACCTTAGAGCGACCGGCCCCAGACGGTCTGCGGACGCCATCCGGAGAGGAGCGCGTAGCGATCGGTGGCGGCCTATGTCCGGCCACAGGGGCCTGCGGCCGCCGTCGGCAGGAGCGCGTAGCGATTGGGGGCGCTGCGGGCTCCGCCCGCACATCGCTGATGTGGCCGTCCCTGAAAACAAGGTCCCGGCCCGTCCCTTTGGGGGCTTCCCGGCAGTCTTTCGGATTTCCGGGGCGGGACGGTCGGTCAAGGGTGGAGCGCAGCGACATCGCGAAGCGACGCGACGAAGGAGCGCCCTTGAGGGACCGGCCCGAACCGGAGAGACGATGGGACTGACGGGAAACCCCCAGCACACCCCCGACCCCGCCCCGCCGAAACCCCGCTCCCCCGTAGCCCCCGCCGCACCTCCCGTCCCTGCCCTTCCCGTCCCCCGCCCCCTCACCCCCGCCGCGCCTCCCGGCCCGCCCGGGGTCGGCCGCCGCCGTGGAGCCTGATCAGCAGACCTGTCCCGGGCCCGCCTGGGACGTGGCGCGCAGGAGGTCGCGGAGGAGGTCGAAGTCGACCTTGGCGGGGTTGCGGAAGCGGAGGCAGGCTTTGCCCATGTCGTGGGCCGCCAAGCGGTCCGCGAAGGCGTCCCGTACGTCCGTGCGCATCAGGTAGAAGGAGATGTACTGCTTCTGGTTCGCCCAGGCGATCTCCCCGTCGGTCCCGCCCGGCCGCACGTACACCGGCATGCCGTACGCGATGCGCTCCTCGAAGCCCTTCAGTTCCGTCACACACAGCTCGCGCAGGCGGGCGAGGGCCGGGCGGCGGGCTTCGGGGGCGGCGTCCAGGTAGGCGGCGACATCCATCAGGCGGGCTGCTTTCTGATCTGGGAGCGGACCGCGCCCATGCTGGCCGCGATGACGAGGGCGATGGCCAGGGCGTCCAGCGCCGACATGGCCTGGTTGAGGACGAGGAAGCCCGCGGTGGCGGCGATGGCCGGCTCCAGGCTCATCAGGATCGCGAAGGTCGGCGCAGGCATCCGGCGCAGGGCGAGGAGTTCGAGGGTGTAGGGCAGCACGGAGGACAGGACGGCCACGCCGACGCCCAGGGCCAGGGTGCTCGGGACCAGCAGGTCCGAGCCCGCTTCGTAGACGCCCAGCGGCAGCGAAAGGACGGCGGCGGCAGCCATCGCGAGGGCCAGGCCGTCCGCCTGGGGGAAGCGGCGGCCCGTGCGCGCGCTGAACACGATGTACGCCGCCCACATCGCGCCCGCACCGAGCGCGTAGGCCGCACCGAGCGGGTCGAGGGAGCCGAAGCCGAGGCCGCCCCCGCCGTGCCCGGACAGCAGGGCCACGCCGCCGAGGGCCAGGCCGGCCCACAGGAAGTTCACGAGGCGGCGGGAGACGACGACGGACAGGGCGAGCGGCCCGAGGACCTCCAGGGTGACCGCTGGGCCGAGCGGGATCCGGTCGATGGCCTGGTAGAAGAGGCCGTTCATGCCGGCCATCGCCACGCCGAACGCCGCGACGGTGCCCCAGTCGGAGCGCGTGTACCCGCGTACCTTCGGCCGGCACAGGAGCAGCAGGACGATCGCGGCGGCCGCGAGGCGCAGGGTGACCACTCCCGCCGCACCGGCCCTCGGCATGATCATCACTGCGAGGGCGGCCCCGAACTGGACCGAGACGCCCGCCGAGATCACCAGTGCGACCGGGCCGAAGCGGGACCGGGGCCCCTCGACGGAGGGGTCGGCGGGGAGTGCGGCGGCGGGGGTGGTCGTCGGGGACACGGAAGGTGCGGGCATTTATCCAGATTAAGCCTTCGTAAGGAGTGTTGCCGCGTCTCTTTCCTTACATGTTCGCTACGACCGTGTGTCGGGAGGGACCTGCGCGGCTTCCTGGGCCTCCTGGTCCGCCAGTCCCTCCGCGAGGAGTTCCACGAGGTGACGGGCTCGCACTCCGCCCAGCTGGGCGATCTGGGTCCGGCAGGAGAATCCGTCGGCCTGGACCGCTGCGCCCGGCGGGGCCGCGCGCAGCGACGGCAGGAGCTGCTCCTCCGCGCAGGCCACCGACACCTCGTGGTGACCGGGCTCGAAGCCGAAGTTCCCGGCGAGGCCGCAGCAGCCTCCGGAGGGCTCGCCCACCAGTCCGGCGCGCTCGCGCAAGCGGCGGTCGGCGGCGTCGCCGAGCACGGCGTGCTGGTGGCAGTGGGTCTGGCCGACCACCGGGCGGTCGAGGCGGGGCGGCCGCCAGGCCGGCGCGTACTCCTCCAAGGTCTCCGCGACGGTCCGTACGGCCGCCGCCAGGCGGGCAGCGCGGGGGTCGTCGGGGAGCAGGGCTGGCAGGTCGGTGCGCAGGGCGGCGGCGCAGCTCGGTTCGAGGACGGTGACGGGTCCGGGGAGGTCGCCGAGGGCGTCCAGGGTGCGGCGCAGGACCTTGCGGGCGCGGTCGAGGCGGCCGGTGGAGAGGTAGGTCAGGCCGCAGCACACCCGGCCGCCGCGGGGGACGGTGACGTGCAGGCCGGCCGCGCGCAGGACGCGGAGTGCGGCGTGTCCGACCTCGGGGGCGAGGTACTCCGTGAAGGTGTCGGGCCACAGGGTGACGCTGGGACGGGACGCGGGACCCGACGTGGCGCGGGAGGCGGTACCGGACGCGGAACCGGGCGTCGGCGCCGGCCCTCCGGACGGTGCCGCCGGACCACCGGCAGTCGGCCCGTCGGACCTCGCATCACCGGACGTCGCATCACCGGACGTGGCGCCACCGGACGTCGAATCACCGGCTGCCGGCCCCGCGGCGCCCGCCATACGCCCCACGGCCCCCGCATCCCGTGTGAACGGCCGCTGCGCGAGTCGCGGCAGGGGCCGTTCCCGGGCCAGGCCGGGCACCGGGAACGGCAGGAGGCGCACGGCCGCGTTGACGGCGCCCGCCGCACGCAGGCGGGCGATCAGGCGCAGCCATCCCGGCAGTCCGCCCAGTGTGTAGTGGGCGAGCGGCCGGATCCGGCCGGCCCAGTGGTGATGCAGGAACTCCGACTTGTACGAGGCCATGTCCACGCCGACCGGGCAGTCGCTGCGGCAGCCCTTGCACCCCAGGCACAGGTCGAGGGCCTCGGCGACCTCGGGCGAGCGCCAGCCGCCGGTGACGATCTCCCCGGCGAGCATCTCGTGGAGCAGGCGGGCGCGGCCGCGCGTGGAGTGCCGCTCCTCGCCGGTGGCCCGGTAGGAGGGGCACATCACGCCGGGGCCGCCCGTCTCGGTCGTACGGCACTTGGCGACGCCGACGCACCGTGCGATGTCGCGGGCGAAAGGGGTGGCGGGGAGCACCTCGAAGCGGAGGTTCTCGTCCAGGCGGGCGGGCCTGACGAGCGTCCCCGGGTTCATCCCGCCCGCCGGGTCCCAGACGTCCTTGTACGCGCCGAAGAGCCGGATCACGTCCGGCCCGTACATCCTGGGCAGGAGTTCTGCGCGTGCCTGCCCGTCGCCGTGTTCGCCCGAGAGGGATCCGCCGTGGGCGACGACGAGGTCGGCCAGCTCCTCGGAGAAGGCGCGGAAGCGGGCCACGCCGGTGGCGGAGGCGAGGTCGAAGTCGATGCGTACATGGACGCAGCCCTCGCCGAAGTGCCCGTACGGTGTACCGCGCAGGCCGTGGGCGGCCAGCAGGGCCCGGAACTCCCTCAGGTACGCGCCCAGCCGGGCCGGCGGGACCGCGCAGTCCTCCCAGCCCGGCCAGGCCATCCGCCCGTCGGGGGTCCTGGTCGCGGTGCCGGCGGCGTCCTCGCGGATCCGCCACAGGGCCCGCTGCCGGGCCGGGTCGGTGACGACCAGCGCGTCGAGGGCGTCAGCGCCGCGTGCGACGGTGCGCGCCCCTCCCTCGTCCGGCATCTCCACGAACAGCCAGGCGCGCCCCCGGGGCAGCCCCGATGCCCCGCGCGTCCCGCCCGTGGCCGTGCCGAGCAGGTCCTCGGCCATGCCCTCGACGGTCAGCGGCCGGTGCGGGAGCAGCCCGGCGGCCGCGTCCGCCGCCGCGCTCTCGTCGGCGTACCCGAGGACGGCCAGGGCGGGCGCGGGCGGCAGTTCCACGAGGCGCACCACGGCCTCCGTCACCACGCCGAGGGTGCCTTCGCTGCCGCAGAAGGCCCGCGCGAGCCGCACCCCGCGTTCGGGGAGCAGGGCGTCGAGGCCGCCGTAGCCGGAGATCCTTCGCGAGAAGCCGGGCGGCATGCCGGTGCGCAGCAGCCCGAGGTGGGCGCCGACGAGTTCCCGCAGGCCTG
This sequence comes from Streptomyces sp. NPDC046349, assembly GCF_055587885.1. NCBI lineage: Bacteria > Bacillati > Actinomycetota > Actinomycetes > Kitasatosporales > Streptomycetaceae > Streptomyces > Streptomyces sp. NPDC046349. The sequence continues at coordinate 96,019 of NZ_JBVJFK010000006.1, read as the reverse complement.
CGGGGGCGCCGTCCCAGCCGGTGCCGATGCGGTGGGCGCCGCCCGTGTAGGTGGCGACGGCGAGTTCGGCGACGTTGTCGGCGGTGGTTCCCCAGGCCACGGAGTGGGCGCCGCACGCGTTGTTGCCGATCATGCCGCCGAGGGTGCAGCGGGAGTGGGTGGAGGGATCGGGGCCGAAGGTCAGTCCGTAGGGGCGCACCGCGTCGCGGAGCCGGTCGAGGACCAGGCCGGGCTGGACGACGGCGGTGCGGGCCGCCGGGTCGACGGACAGGAGGGCGTTCATGTTCCGGGTGAGGTCGAGGACGACGCCGGCGCCCGTGGCCTGACCGGCGATGGAGGTGCCGCCGCCACGCGGGACGACGGGGACGCCGGCCTCGGCGCACACCCTCAGGGCGGCCGCGACGTCGTCGGCGTCGCGCGGGGCGACGACGCCGAGGGGGACGCGGCGGTAGTTGGAGGCGTCCATGGTCACCAGGGCGCGTGCCGCGGCGCCGAAATCGACCTCCCCGCGCAGCTGCGCCCGCAATGTCCGCTCGACTTCACCGGATGTCGTCACGTCACCCAGCCTGCCACCGCCGCGCCGCGTCTCATCCGGTGGACGCGCGTCCGGAGCGCGGACCCGGACCCGATACGCTCCGCTCGTGGCTGAGATCCAGATTCCCGCTGACATCAAGCCCGCCGACGGACGCTTCGGCGCGGGCCCCTCCAAGGTGCGGACCGAGGCGCTGGACGCCCTCGCCGCCACCGGTACCTCCCTGCTCGGAACCTCACACCGCCAGGCCCCGGTCAAGAACCTGGTCGGATCGGTGCGCCAGGGCATCCGGGACCTCTTCTCCCTCCCCGAGGGCTACGAGGTGATCCTGGGCAACGGCGGCTCCACCGCCTTCTGGGACGTCGCGACCGCCGGTCTGATCGAGCGGAAGTCCCAGCACCTGACGTTCGGCGAGTTCTCCTCGAAGTTCGCCAAGGCCGCGAAGCTCGCGCCGTGGCTGGACGAGCCGTCCGTGATCTCCTCCGAGCCGGGCACGCACCCCGAGCCGGTGGCCGAGGCGGGCGTGGACGTGTACGCGTACACGCACAACGAGACCTCGACGGGTGTCGCGGCGCCGGTCAAGCGGGTCGCTGGCGCCGACGCCGGGTCCCTCGTTCTGGTGGACGCGACGTCGGGCGCCGGCGGTCTGCCGGTGGACATCACCGAGACGGACGTCTACTACTTCGCGCCCCAGAAGTCCTTCGCCTCGGACGGCGGGCTGTGGCTGGCGGCGTTCTCCCCGGCGGCGCTGGAGCGCGCGGCCCGCGTGCACGCGTCGGGCCGGCACATCCCGGAGTTCTTCTCGCTGCCGACGGCGATCGACAACTCGCTGAAGAACCAGACGTACAACACCCCGGCCCTGGCCACGCTCTTCCTGCTGGACCAGCAGCTGGAGTGGATGAACAGCCAGGGCGGTCTGGAGTTCACCACGGGCCGTACGGCGGCCAGTGCGCGCAACCTGTACGGGTGGGCGGAGGCGTCCAAGTACGCGACGCCGTTCGTCGTCGACGCCGACAAGCGTTCCGCGGTCATCGGCACGATCGACTTCTCGGACGACATCGACGCGGCTGCCGTCGCCAAGGTGCTGCGCGCCAACGGGATCGTGGACACCGAGCCGTACCGCAAGCTCGGCCGCAACCAGCTGCGCATCGCGATGTTCCCGGCGATCGACCCGGCGGACGTGCAGGCGCTGACGGCTTGCATCGACTACGTGATCGAGAAGCTCTGACCGTCGTCCGTCCCGTACTGCCGAAGCCCCCGGTACTGCTCGTCACCGGGGGCTTCCGCCTTCCGGTGCCGTCGCCGGCACCGGTGAGGACGGCACCGTCGGCGTCTTCACCGCCGACGGCACCGACGCCTTCGAGAAGGGCGCCTCCCCCACCGACAAGGTCTGCGGGGGCCCCGTCGCAGACCCGAGCCGCGGCTCATCACCTGCGGCGGCGACCTCGCGCAGGACCGCCACCGGGCTGCGACGTCGTCGTGTTCGCCCCACCTCACGGGCAAGGTGCAGGCCGGCACGCGATACCTTCAGGAGTTGCGTTGGGCGATTCTTGGAGGCAGCGGCGTGAGCGTGCGAGTGACGGCGGCCCAGAGCGGCGTGGACCCCTTCGGCACGGCCCGGCTGCGCCGCGGCGTGCTCGATGCCTGGGGTGCCGGCCCGGCCCGGTTCCGAGAGGACGCCAACGCCGAGGAGGACCTCGCGCTGGGCGGCTACCGGGACCGGCTCGTCGTCGAGCTGGCCCAGAACGCCGCCGACGCCGCGGCCCGCGCCAAGGTGCCCGGACGGCTGCGGCTCACCCTCCACCCGGGCGAGGGCGGCCCGGCACTGCTGGCCGTCGCCAACACGGGCGCCCCGCTGGACGCGACGGGTGTGGAGTCCCTGAGCACCCTGCGGGCCTCCGCCAAGCGGGAACCCGCCGCGGAGAGCGTCGGCCGCTTCGGCGTCGGCTTCGCCGCCGTCCTCGCCGTCTGTGACGAACCGGCGGTCCTCGGCCGCCACGGCGGTGTCCGCTGGTCCCTCGCCGAGGCCCGCGAACTGGCCCGCGAGGCCGCCGTCGGCAGCCCCGGCCTCGGCGACGAACTGCGCCGCCGCGACGGACACGTGCCGCTGCTGCGCCTCCCGCTGCCCGCCGAGGGCACCGCCCCGGAGGGCTATGACACCGTCGTGGTCCTGCCGCTGCGCGACACCGCCGCCGCGGACCTCGTCGAGCGGCTCCTCGCGGGCATCGACGACGCCCTGCTGCTGACCCTTCCCGGGCTGTGCGAGGTCGTCGTGGAGACCCCCGCCGGCACGCGCACCCTCAACCGCCGCGACGAGGGCGCGTACACCGTCGTCGAGGACACCACCGAATCCGGTTCGCGCACCAACCGCTGGCGCACCGTCCGCCACGGCGGCGCCATCGACAGGGCGCTGCTCGCCGACCGGCCCGTCGAGGAACGGCTGCGACCCGCCTGGGCGGTGTCGTGGGCGGTACCCGTCGACACCGACGGCGCCCCGCTGCGGCCGACCACGGCGCCCGTGGTGCACGCCCCGACCCCGACCGACGAGCCGCTCGGCATCCCGGCGCTGCTCATCGCGACCCTGCCGCTGGACACCACCCGCCGCCACCCCGCGCCGGGCCCTCTGACCGACTTCCTCGTGGAGCGGGCGGCCGACGCGTACGCCGAACTCCTCGGCGCCTGGGACCCCGTGAGCACCGGTCTCGTGGACCTGGTCCCCGGCCCGCTCGGCAAGGGCGAGCTGGACGGCGCCCTGCGCGCCGCCGTGCTGCAGCGGCTGCCCCGTACGGCCTTCCTCGCACCGGCCGCGCCGCCCGAGCACGCGGAGGAGCGGGTGGCCCTGCGCCCCTTCGAGGCCGAGGTGGTGGAGGGCGCGGGCGCCGACACCGTGCGCGTCCTGGCGGAGGTCCTGCCGACCCTGCTGCCGGCGGGCCTGGAGCGCCGCGCCGAGCTGCGCACCCTGGGCGTGGGCCGGCTCCCGCTGGGCGATGCCATCGAGCGGATCGCGGGCATCGAGCGGACCCCCGAATGGTGGTACCGGCTCTACGACAGCCTTGCCGGGGTGGACCCCGACCGGCTGTCGGGGCTGCCCGTGCCGCTCGCCGACGGCCGCACGACGATCGGGCCGCGCCACGTCCTGCTCCCGTACGCCGAGACTCCCGCGGACCTGGCGCGGCTGGGCCTGAAGGTGGCCCACCCGGAGGCGGCGCACCCGCTGCTGGAGAAGCTCGGCTCCCTGCCGGCGACGCCCCGCGCGGTCCTGACGACCCCGCAGGTACGGGCCGCGGTGGCCGCCTCCCTGGATGCCGGGGAGATCTGGGACGAGGACGCCGACACCCTGGACGCCGACGAGCTGGCCGAGGTCGTCCTCGGGCTGGTCCGCGACGCGGATCTGGCACCGGGCGACGAGCCGTGGCTGGGGGCGCTGGCCCTGCCGGACGAGGACGGGGAGCTCACCCCGGCGGGCGAACTGCTGCTGCCGGGATCGCCGCTGGCGGCCGTGATCCGCGAGGACGAGGTCCCTTACGTGGATGCCGAGCTGGCCGAGCGCTGGGGCGGGGCCCCGCTGACCGCCTGTGGGGTACTGGCGTCGTTCCAGCTGGTCCGCGCCACCGACGTGGTCCTGGACCCGGACGAAATGGAGCCGCGGGAGGGCGACTTCGCGGAGCCGGACGACGCCGGGCTGCTGGACGCGGTGGACGTGTGGTGCGAGGACGTGCTGGACCAGCTGCCGGACCTGCCCGTCCCGCCGGTGGCGACCGAGCTGGTGGCCGTCCGCGACCTGGACCTCGTCGACGACGACTGCTGGCCGCAGGCCCTCGCGATGCTGGCGCAGCCTCCGCTGCGGGACGCGCTGACCCAGCCGGTGCGGATCCTGCTGCCGGACGGGACGACGCAGTCGGTGCGCCCGTACACGGCCTGGTGGCTGCGCGACCACCCGGTGCTGGACGGCCGCCGCCCGGCGGGCCTGCGCGCGGCCGGCGGCGACCCGCTGCTGGAGGGCCTCTACACCTCGGCGGACGCCACCGGTTTCGAGGACGAGCAGGTGCTGCGGGCGCTGGGCGTGCGCACGTCCGTGCCGGCCCTGCTGGACGAGCCCGGGGGTGCGGCCGAGCTCCTGGGCCGGCTCGCCGACCCCGAACGCGAGGTGACGGACCGGCAGCTGCACGGCCTGTACGGGGCGCTGGCCGATCTCGACCCCGAGCAGGTGACGCTGCCGGACGAACTGCGGGCGGTGGTCGACGGCGAGGTGCTCGTGGTGGACGCGGCGGACGCGGTGATCGCGGACGCCCCGGACCTGTTGCCGCTCGCGGCGGGACTGCCCCTGCTGCCGGTCTCGCCGGTGCGGGCGGCGGACCTCGCGGACCTGCTTCAGGTTCGCCGGCTGTCGGAGACGGTGCCGGCGGAGGTGACGACGCCGGGCGAGGAGCACGAGGTGCCGGAATCGGTGCGGGTGCTGTTGGGTCCGGCGACCCCGGCGACGTACCTCGAGCACGAGGAGCTGGTAGCGGGCGGCACGGAGCTGGACTGGCGGCGGACGCCGGACGGCACCCTCCACGCGTCCACCCTGGAGGGTGTGGCGGCGGGCCTGGCCTGGGCGGCGGGCCAGTGGCCGCGCCGCTTCGAGGTGGCGGCGCTGCTGGAGGACCCGTCCCGCACGGCGGAACTGGCCCGGGACCGCTGGTTCGACTGAGACGGCCCCGGACCGGGCATCGGCCCGGACCGGGCTCCGCGTGCGGCTCCGCGTGCGTAACCAGCGGCAGTGGGCGGTTGCTGTCGCAGCGGTGGGGTGGCGACGCCCCGGACATACGGATCCGGCTCACGGGCCTTCGGGCCTTCGGGCCTCGCCGACCGCCCGGCACACCGCCCCGGCCGCTGCCGCCCGGCCCGGCCGCGCTCCAGCAGCCGCCGCGCCACCGGCGAAGGCGCGAGTCCGGCTCGTCGCCGGAGCAGGGAAGAGGCGTATGACGCTGCTGCCCTTCTGCGGACCGCCCCGCACGCCCGGGCGGCTGGCCGAGGCCGCTCGCGGCCGGAAACCGGCCCCCTGAATCGCCGCGGGGCGCGGCCGGGTCACCGCGCCCCGGCGCTACCGGAGGCCAGGGGCAGCAGGTCGGGGCGTTTGGCGGCGCGGCCGTCGCCGGAGGAGCGGCCGCGCAGGCGGCGGCCCAGCCAGGGACCGAGGAAGGCGGACGCCCATCGCAGTTCGGCCGCGACGGCCGAGCGGCGCAGCGCGCCCGCCGGTGGCAGCGGCTGCGTCCAGGTGTCGTCGCTTCCGGGGAGGCCGACGGCGTGGGCGAGGGCGGCGGCGATGCGTTCGTGGCCGAGGGAACTGGCGTGGAGGCGGTCCTCGGTCCACATCCGCGGGTCCGCCACCGCCTCCGGCAGGGCGGTCTCGGCGACGAAGACCCCGTGCCGGGCGGCCGCGGCGCGGACGAGCTCGTTGAGTTGGAGCAGGCGTGGTGCGAGCGGCCGGGCGAGGGGCGCGATCCTGCCGATGTCGGGGAAGGTCACGGTCGCCACGTGCGCCCCGGAGGCCGTGAGCGCGGCGAACATCTCCTCCAGGTGGCCCGCGACCCCGGCCGCGTCGAACCGGGGCCGCAGTACGTCGTTGACCCCCGCGACGACGGTGGCGATGTCGGGGCGCAGGGCCAGGGCGGGGCCGAGCTGTTCGGCGCGGACCTGCCCGGCGAGCCGTCCCCGCACGGCGAGGTTGGCGTACTGCAGGCCGGGGCGCGCGGCATCCAGGTGTCCGGCGAACCGGTCGGCGAAGCCGCGCAGGCCCGTGGTGTCGTCGCCGTCGCCCAGGCCTTCGGTCTGGCTGTCGCCCAGGGCGACGTAGCGCCGGTACTCATGTCTCGGCACGGGTGGTCCGCCTCTCTCGCAGGATCGCCGCGCTGCGGCGGCACCAGTCGCGGTGGCCCTGCTCGAAGGCGATGCCGCGCAGGCAGGTCAGGTACCCGCCGATGCGTTCGCCGCGGAGCAGGAACTCCTCCTCGTCCAGGTCGCCGCGCATCTTGCGCAGGACCCTGCCGAGGAGTTCGAGCTTGGCGTCGGCCGCGGACGCCCGTTCTTCGAGCTGTTCGATCACCGGCGCCGTGCCGATCCGGTCGGCGTTCTGGACCTTGACGAGGAGGTCGTCGCGGATGACCGAGGGCTTGGACGCGGCGGCCGCGAATTCCTCCAGCTCGGTCCGGCCGGCGTCGGTGACCCGGAAGAGGCGTTTGTTGGGGCGGGTCTCCTGGACGACCTGCCGGCCCTCGACCAGGCCCGCCTTCTCCAGCTTGGCCAGTTCGGTGTAGAGCTGCTGGGGAGAGGCGTGCCAGAAGTTCGCGACGCCGATGTCGAACGACTTCGCCAGTTCGTAGCCGCTGTACTCGCCGTCCAGCAGCGCCGCCAGTACGGCATGTCGCAAGGCCATCGCGGCTGCCCCTTCCCTTTCGTCGTACTCCCCCGCATGATACTCACGAAACTGACTAGTCAATTCCTTGAGTAGCAGCACCAGGAGGAGCCGTGGAGTCCGTGACGGAGACCGCCGAACACTTCCGCGCCGCCGTGGAGAAGCGTGATCTCTCCGCGCTGGAGGACCTGTTCACCGAGGACATCAGGCTGTACAGCCCGGTGAAGTTCCGCCCCTTCGAAGGCAGGCCGATGGTCCTGGGCCTCTTCGGGGTCCTGCTGCGCGTCTTCGAGGACCTGCGCTACGTCGGCCACTTCGAGGGCTCGACCGGGACGAGCGCGGACGGCACGCGGGGACCCGCGGCGGTCCTGCCGTTCCGGGCCACGGTGGACGGCAAGGACATCCACGGCATCGACATGCTGCACTTCGACGAGGCGGGCCGGATCAAGGAGTTCACGGTGATGGTCCGCCCCCAATCCGCGGTCCACACCCTGGGCCAGGCCGTCCTGGCCGGCCTGCAGGCGGACGGCCTGGCGTAGGGATTCCCGCCACGGTCCTGCCGGTCAGGCGGGGAACTTGCGGTCGACCCAGCGGAAGGTGGACTCGATGAGGGCAGCGGCGGCCGCCGCGACCGCCACCGCGGTCCACGGCATCGTGGTTCCGACCAGCTTGAGCTGGAAGAAGTCCTGGAGCCACGGCACGATCAGGACGATCAGGAAGGCTCCGCCCATGGCACCCACCAGGGCCACGCGCCACCAGGTGTACGGGCGGGCGATGATCGCGAGGACCCACATCGAGGTCAGGAACAGTGTCAGCGTCGCCGCGCTGGTCTCCGCGGGCAGGGCTTCCGCGCCCGTGTAGTGGTGGCGGGCGATCAGGTAGGTGACGAAGGTGGCCGTCGCCGCGATCACACCGCCGGGGATGGCGTACCGCATCACCCGTTTCACGAAGTGCGGCTTCGCACGCTCCTTGTTCGGGGCCAGCGCCAGGAAGAAGGCGGGAATGCCGATGGTGAGGGTGGACAGCAGCGTCAGGTGGCGCGGCAGGAAGGGGTACTCGACCTGCGAGCAGACCACCAGGATGGCCAGCAGCACCGAGTAGACCGTCTTCGTGAGGAAGAGGGTGGCGACGCGCGTGATGTTGCCGATGACCCGGCGGCCCTCGGCGACCACGGACGGCAGGGTGGAGAAGCTGTTGTTGAGGAGGACGATCTGCGCGACCGCGCGGGTGGCCTCCGAGCCCGATCCCATGGAGACGCCGATGTCGGCGTCCTTGAGGGCGAGCACGTCGTTGACGCCGTCGCCGGTCATGGCGACGGTGTGGCCCTTGGACTGGAGGGCGCCGACCATGTCCCGCTTCTGCTGCGGGGTGACGCGTCCGAACACGGAGTTCCCGTCGAGGACCTCGGCCATCCCGGCCCGCTCCGTGGGGAGCTTGCGGGCGTCGACGGTGTTCTGCGCGCCGGGCAGGCCCAGCTTGCCGGCGACCGCGCCGACGGAGACGGCGTTGTCACCGGAGATGACCTTCGCCTTGACGTTCTGGTCCTCGAAGTAGCGCAGCGTGTCGGCGGCGTCGGGGCGCAGCCGCTGCTCCAGGACGACCAGCGCGGTCGGCCGCACCCCGGTGGCGACGGCCTCGTCGTCCAGCTCGCGGGCGGAGCGGGCGAGCAGCAGGACCCGCAGGCCCTGTTCGTTGAGGTCGTTGATCTCGTCGAGGGCGGGGTCCCCGGCGGGCAGCAGGACATCGGGGGCGCCGAGCAGCCAGGTGTTGTTCTCACCGTCGCCCTCGCTGAAGCTGGCGCCGCTGTACTTGCGGGCGGAGGAGAACGGCAGGGACTCGGTGCACCGCCATTCCGCGCTGACGGGGTAGGCGTCGATGATCGCCTGGAGGCTCGCGTTGGGGCGGGGGTCGGACTCGCCGAGGGCGCCTAGCACCTTCTTGACGTACACCGGGTCCGCGCCGCCGAGCGGGCGGAGTTCGGTGACGTCCATGCCGCCCTCGGTGAGGGTGCCGGTCTTGTCGAGGCAGACCACGTCGACGCGGGCGAGGCCCTCGATGGCGGGCAGCTCCTGTACGAGGCACTGCTTGCGGCCGAGGCGGATGACGCCGATCGCGAAGGCCACGGAGGTGAGGAGGACGAGCCCCTCGGGAATCATGGGGACGATGCCGCCGACGGTCCGGGCGATGGCGTCGTCGAGGTTGTTCTCCTTGACGACGAGCTGGCTGACGATCAGGCCGATGGAGGTCGGGATCATCATCCACGTGACGTACTTGAGGATGGTGGAGATGCCGGAGCGCAGCTCGGAGTGGACGAGCGTGAAGCGGGAGGCCTCTTCGGCCAACTGGGCGGCGTAGGCCTCGCGGCCGACCTTGGTGGCGGTGAACGCGCCGCCGCCCGCGACCACGAAGGAGCCGGACATGACCTGGTCGCCGGGCTTCTTCAGGACGGGGTCGGCCTCGCCGGTGAGCAGGGATTCGTCGATCTCCAGGCCGTCGGCCTCACCGACGGAGCCGTCGACGACGACCTTGTCGCCGGGGCCGAGTTCGATGACGTCTCCGAGGACGATCTCGGAGGTGGAGATCTCCGCGGTCCGGCCCTCGCGGCGCACGCTGGGTTTGGCCTCGCCGATGACGGCGAGGCCGTCGAGGGTCTTCTTGGCGCGCAGTTCCTGGATGATGCCGATGCCGGTGTTCGCGATGATCACGAAGCCGAAGAGGCTGTCCTGGATCGGCGCGACGCAGAGCATGACCACCCACAGGACGCCGATGATCGCGTTGAACCGGGTGAAGACGTTGCCGCGGACGATGTCGGTGGTGGAGCGCGAGGAGCGGACGGGGACGTCGTTGACGTCCCCGCGGGCCACACGCTCGGCGACCTCGGCGGTGCTCAGCCCGCCCGGCTTGAAGCGGGGCGCCGGCGGCCGCACGGGGTGCACGGGGTCGAGCTCGGCCCCCGCGTCGATGGCCGTGCCGGGTCCGCCGCTCGGCTCCCGCCCGTCGTGGTCGATCCTCGCCCGCTCCGTCATGCCTTCGACGGTAAGCGGGGTCGGATGGCTTCACCCGCCGAGGGGCCGGAAGAAGCGACTTCGGGATGACCCGAATCGTCCGCTGGTAGGAGCCCGTAACGCCCCGCGCGGGGAGCCACCCCGGGGCGCACCCCGCAGAGCCCCGTCCAGCACCTCGGGGGGGCCGCGCCTCGCGCGGGGACTGTCTTCGCTCCGGCCGGGGCCCGGCCCGAATCCGCAGGGCGCCCTAAGGGGTGTCGGTGTCCTTCTGGGCCTGCGCAGCAGTGGCGGCAGAGTGCCGCTGGAGGGCGGCCTCACGGCCGCGGACGTACCAGATGCCGATCAGGCCGAGGAAGCCCCCGGCCGCACAGGTCCAGACCCACCAGAGCTGGCCGCGGTCGGCGAACCACCCGTAGAACGGCAGCTGGACCACGAAGAGGGCGAACCACAGGATCGTTCCTCCCGTGACCGTCGCGACGACGGGGCCCTCGAGGGGCTCGGGCGCCTCATGCTTCGCAGTCCATTTCGCCATGCCGCAAGTTTAAGCGGGTGCCGTCCGGAACCCGCCCGGGCGGACTTCCGCCCGCCCCGCGTGGGTCTACGCGCGGAGATGGACGGCCTTTCCCTTATGCGTTCATACTGAAACGGTTTGGGCGCGGCCCATTTTCTTCGTATGAACCACCAATGAGGACCGTATGAGCACCCCTGCTCCCGCCCCCGCATCCGCCACCCCGGAGCCTTCCCCCCGGGAGCCCTCCGGCGGGCTGGACCGCTACTTCAAGATCTCCGAGCGCGGCTCGACCGTGGCCCGCGAGGTCCGCGGCGGTTTCGCGACCTTCTTCGCGATGGCGTACATCATCGTGCTGAACCCGATCATCCTGGGCAACGCGAAGGACATGTACGGCCACCAGCTCGACGGCGGCCAGCTCGTGACGGCCACCGTCCTGACGGCCGCCTTCACCACCCTCCTCATGGGGGTCATCGGCAACGTCCCCATCGCGCTCGCCGCGGGCCTCGGCGTGAACACCGTCGTGGCCCTCCAGCTCGCCCCGCGCATGAGCTGGCCCGACGCGATGGGCATGGTGGTCCTGGCCGGCTTCGTGGTGATGCTGCTGGTCGCCACCGGGCTGCGCGAGCGCGTCATGAACGCCGTCCCGCTGGGCCTGCGCAAGGGCATCGCCATCGGCATCGGCCTGTTCATCATGCTGATCGGACTGGTCGACTCCGGCTTCGTCTCCCGCATCCCGGACGCCGCCCACACCACCGTCCCGCTCCAGCTGGGCAGCGACGGCCACCTGCACGGCTGGCCCGTCCTGATCTTCGTCATCGGCACGCTGCTCACCCTCGCCCTGCTGATCCGCAAGGTCCCCGGCGCGATCCTGATCTCCATCGTGGCCATGACCCTCGTCGCGGTCGTCATCCAGCTCGTCGCCGACCTGCCCGACTCCGGCTGGGGCCTGACCGTCCCGGCCTGGCCCGGCAACCCGGTCGCCGCGCCGGACTTCGGGCTCGTCGGTCAGGTCAGCCTCTTCGGCGGCTTCGGGAAGGTCGGACTGCTCACCGGCATCCTGTTCGTCTTCACCGTGCTGCTGTCCTGCTTCTTCGACGCCATGGGCACGATCCTGGGCGTCGGCGACGAGGCCAAGCTGATCGACAAGAAGACCGGCGAGTTCCCCGGCATCAACCGGGTCCTGTTCGTCGACGGCCTCGCCGTCGCCTCGGGCGGCGCGACGTCCTCCTCGGCCACCACGTGCTTCGTGGAGTCCACGGCCGGTGTCGGCGAGGGTGCCCGGACGGGTCTGGCGAACGTCGTGACGGGCGCACTCTTCGCCGTGGCGCTGTTCCTCACCCCGCTGGCCACCATGGTCCCGTCGCAGGCCGCCACACCCGCGCTGGTCGCGGTCGGCTTCCTGATCCTGGCGGGATCGGTCAAGGACATCGACTGGAGCGACTTCACCATCGCCGTTCCGGCCTTCCTGGCCATGGTGATGATGCCCTTCACCTACTCGATCACCAACGGCATCGGCATCGGCTTCATCGCCTTCAGCGTGCTGCGCTTGGCGACCGGCCGGGGCCGGGAGGTCCCGACCGCCATGTACGTCGTGTCGGCGGTCTTCGTCTTCTACTACGCGATGCCCGCGCTCGGCCTCGGCTGAGGGCTGTCGCGTAATCCCGGCGGGCTCACGTCAGCCCGTAGAACTTCTCCGTCTCGTCGACGGCCGCCTTGAAGCGCTCGTCGAAGTCGTCGCGAATGAGCGTCCGGACCACATAGTCCTGGACGCTCATTCCGCGTTTGGCGGCGTGGATCCGGAGCCTGTCGAGGAGCTCCCCGTCTATGCGCATGCTCAGCACATGTGTCCCCATGCCGAAAGAGTCGGGGCACACGGTGCGTACGCGGGTCACTTTCGGCCGCCGACTCACCCGTACGAGTGACCTGGCACATACCGGGTGCATGACCGGGAAAACCGGTGTTCTTTAGCGAGAGTAATGAGTTATTCTAAGTACATGCCTGACCTCTCCCATGGCGACGATGCTGCCGCCGTGAACGACCTCCGCTCCGCCGTCATGCGGCTGGGGCGGCGCCTGAAGCACCAGCGCGTCGACGAGTCGCTGAGCCCGACCGAGATGTCGGTCCTCGGCACCCTCGCCCGCTGCGGCCAGGCCACCCCCGGTGAGCTGGCGCGGCGGGAGCACGTCCAGCCGCCGTCCATGACGCGCATCGTCGCGTTGCTGGAAGCCAAGGGACTGGTCACGCTGGAACCGCACCCCGACGACCGCCGCCAGAAGGTGGTCCGCCAGACGGAGGAGGCCGAAGCGATGCTCGAAGAGAGCCGCCGCAAACGCAACGCCTTCCTGGCCGGGCTCGCGGCAGAGCTGACCGAGGACGAATGGGCCAAGCTGCGCGCGGCCGCACCCGTCCTGGAGAAGCTCGCTCACCTGTAGGGAACGACGCCAGGAGGCGAACGCTTTTGAGTACGGGAAACGGAGCAGACTCCGCACCCGGCCACATATCCACCACCACTACCGCCGCGCGGCCCGCGGCACCCGCGAGCACGAACCGCGGGATGTTCAGCTCGCTGAGGATCCGCAACTACCGGCTCTTCGCGACCGGGCAGGTCGTCTCGAACACCGGCACCTGGATGCAGCGCATCGCCCAGGACTGGCTGGTCCTCTCACTGACCGGCTCCGCCTCCGCCGTCGGCATCACCATCGCCCTGCAGTTCCTGCCGATGCTGGTGTTCGGCCTCTACGGAGGCGTACTCGCCGACCGGCTGCCCAAGCGGCCCCTGCTCCTCGCCACCCAGAGCGCGATGGGCCTGACCGGCATCGCACTCGCCGCCCTCACCCTCGCGGGACACGTCCAGGTATGGCACGTGTACCTCGCGGCCCTCCTCCTCGGCCTGGTCACCGTCGTGGACAACCCGGCCCGGCAGACGTTCGTCCCCGAGATGGTCGGCAAGGACCAGGTCGCCAACGCCGTCAGCCTCAACTCGGCCAACTTCCAGTCCGCGCGCCTGGTCGGCCCGGCGATCGCCGGCGTGCTGATCACCGCCGTCGGCTCCGGCTGGGCGTTCCTGCTCAACGGCCTGTCCTTCGCCGCACCCATCGCGGGCCTGCTGATGATGCGGACGAAGGAACTGCACCCCGTCGAGCCGCGGCCCCGCGCCAAGGGACAGCTGCGGGAAGGCCTGCGCTACGTCGCCGGACGGCCCGAGCTGGTCTGGCCGATCGTCCTCGTCGGCTTCATCGGCACCTTCGGGTTCAACTTCCCGATCTGGCTGTCGGCGTTCGTGAGCGACGTCTTCCACGGCGACGCGGGTACTTACGGGCTCTTCAACACCCTGATCGCGGCCGGCTCCCTCGCGGGCGCCCTGCTCGCCGCCCGCCGCGGGCAGTCCCGGCTGCGGCTACTGGTGGCCGCGGCCGCACTGTTCTCCGTACTGCTGTTCGTGACGGCCTTCGCCCCCGGCTTCTGGCTGTTCGCCGCGCTGCTCGTGCCGATCGGCGTCTTCGGCCTGACCGTCAACGTCACCGCCAACTCCAGCGTGCAGATGGCCACCGACCCCGAGATGCGCGGCCGGGTCATGTCCCTGTTCATGATGGTGTTCACCGGCGGCACCCCGCTGGGCGCCCCGCTCCTCGGCTGGATCACGGACACCTACGGAGCCCGCGTCGGCATGGCCTCGGGCGCCCTGATCTCCCTGGCCGCGTCCGTGGCCATCGGCGTCGTCCTGGCCCGTGTCGGCAACCTCCGGCTGCGGGTCGGCCGCCGCGGGGTGACCTTCGTCCCGGCCGTTCCGCGCCACCGCGAACTGGTGACGGTGGCCTGACCGGGCGGCCCGGCGGAGTCCGGGGCCCGGCACCCCGCCGGGCTCCGCCCGCACCCCGGCAGCCGGCGGCGCGCAGGGCATACGCTCACCGCATGAGACTGTTCGCCGCCGTTCTGCCGCCCGAGGAAGCCGTCGCCGAGCTCGCCGCCGCCGTGGACGCGGTCCACGACGACCGGCTGACCTGGACCGCACGAGCCGGCTGGCACTTCACCCTCGCCTTCATGGGCGAGGTCCGCGACGACGCGCTCCCCGAGCTGTACGCCCGCCTGGAGCGGGCCGCCCGGCGTACGCCGCCGTTCGCCCTGCGCCTGCACGGCTGCGGGCACTTCGGCGACCGCGCCCTGTGGACCGGCGCCGCCGGCGAGCTCGACACCATGCGCCTGCTCGCCGACCGGGCCGACGCCGCCGCGCGGCGGGCCGGGATCCCGATGGAGCAGCACCGCCGCTACACCCCGCACCTCACCCTGGCCCGCAACCACGGGCACGGCCGTGGGGACGGCCACGGGCACGGCGGCGCCACGCCGCTTCGCCCGTACCTGGACGCCCTGGCGGGCTTCGAGGGCACGGCCTGGCAGGTGGACACGCTCAGCCTGGTCCGCAGCCACCTTCCCGTGAGCGGGGTGCGGGGTGAACAGCCCCGTTACGAGACCGTGCGCGCCTGGCCGCTGCGAACGCCGTGAGGCGGCCCGTCCTGCAGGGACGGGCCGCCTCACGCATGTTCACTTCAGGTGCCTACCAGCCGCTGGTCGGCCGGTGCTCACCAGCCGCCGACGCCGATCTCCTTGCGGGCGCCCAGGCCGCCCGCGCCGGTGCCCGGGTACAGGAAGAGCTTGCCCGTGGAGTTCTGGACGGCGATCAGGTCGTCCGACAGCTGCGAGTTCAGCAGGTCGCCGCCGATCAGGTCGGACATGCCGTTCCAGCCGCCCGAGCCGATCAGGATGCGCGGGCTCAGGTAGCCCTTGTCGCCGGGGTACATGAACAGCTTGCCCGTGGACTTCTCCACCGCGACCAGGTCCTGGCGGCCGCTGTTGTTGAGGTCCATGCCGGTCAGGTTGGACATGCCGTTCCAGCCGCCCGAGCCGATCTCCTTGCGGGCGTTCAGGCCGGTGCCGTTGCCCGGGTAGAGGTACAGCTTGCCGGTGGACTTCTCGACGGCCGCCAGGTCGGCGATCTTGTCGCCGTTGAGGTTGAGGGCGGTCAGGTTCGACATGCCGTTCCACCCGCCCGAACCGATCAGGACGCGGCTGCCTCCGGAGGAGATCGTCGAGTTGTCGGCGCCCTTGTAGAGCCACAGCTTGCCGGTGGACTCCTCGACCGCGGCGATGTCGTCCTTGCCGTCGCCGGTGAAGTCGCCGCCGGTCAGGTTGGACATGCCGTTCCAGCCGCCCGAACCGATCAGGACGCGGTTGCTGCCGGAGGCGATGGTGCCGTTGGAGGCGCCCTTGTAGAGCCACAGCTTGCCGGTGGAGGCCTCCACCGCGGCGACGTCGACCACGTTGTCGCCGTTGAGGTCGGCCGAGGCCAGGTCGACCATGCCGGTGGAGCCGGCACCTGTGTCACCGGGACCCTCGGGCTTCGGCTCCGGCGCCTTGGTCTCACAGTTCTTGCTGGTCAGCGACTTGGACCAGGATCCGGAGCCGCCGAAGGCGGTGCCGTTGAAGACCGTGCGCTGGTCGACCAGGTCGTGGCGCTGCTCGTAGTGCAGGTGGGCGCCGGAGGAGTTGCCGGTGCTGCCGACGATGCCGATCTGCTGTCCGGCCTTGACCGTGGCACCGGTGGAGGTGTTGAAGCCGTTGAGGTGGGCGTAGACGGTGGACCAGCCGCCGCCGTGGTTGATGACCACGTACTTGCCGTAGCTCGAGCCGCCGAGGTCCCTCACCTTGGCCACGACGCCGTCGGCGCTCGCCACGACGGGGGAGTTGACCGTCGAGCCGCCCTGGGTCCAGTCGATCGCGTTGGCGCTGGGGCTGTGGTGGGAGCGGGAGGCGCCCTGCCAGGTCTCGCCGCACTTGAACGGCATCTGGAAGTCGGGGCGGTCGTCGCCGGAGGTGGCCGCCATGGCCATCATCTGCGGGGCCTCGGGCAGGCCGAGGTCGGCGGCCGTCAGCTCGGTCATGTCGCCGTGCGGGTCCTCCGGGCCGCCGTCGGCGTTCGCACCGCCGGCCGAGAGGGCCACGGCGGCGACGGTGGCGCAGACGAGGCCGGTGGCGATGCGGACCCGGCGGGACATGAGGCGGGAGAAGGCGGAGGGGGCGGCGGCGGTGGCGGTGGTGGTGGTCTCAACAGACATGGGAGTGCTTCCAAACCGGCACGAGGTGCCAAAAAGGGTGTTAGGGAAGGGGAGTTGCGAAAGGAGAGCGGGGAGATGCGTCGGGCGTGGGGCTACCAGCCGCCGGTGCCGATCTCCTTGCGCGCCCCCAGACCCGTGCCGGTGCCCGGGTAGAGGTAGAGCTTTCCGGTGGCCTTCTCGACGCCGACGAGGTCGTCGTTCGCGTTCGAGGTGAAGTCGCCGCCGATGAGGTCGTTCATGCCGTTCCAGCCGCCGGAGCCGATCTCCGTGCGGGCGTTCAGGCCTGTGCCGTTGCTCTTGTAGAGGAAGAGCTTGCCCGTCGAGGTCTCGGCCCCGACGACGTCGGTCCTGCCGTCGTTGTCGACGTCCATGCCGACCAGGTCGTGCAGGCTGTTCCAGCCGCCGGACCCGATCAGGACGCGGCTGCTGCCGCCGCCGATCGATCCGGTGCCGTTGCCCTTGTAGAGCCACAGCTTGCCCGTCGACTTCTCGACGGCGGCGACGTCCGCCTTGCCGTCGCCGTTGAAGTCACCGCCCATCAGCTCGGACATGCCGTTCCAGCCGCCGGAGCCGATCTCCTTGCGGGAGGAGAGGCCGCTGCCGGTGCCCGGGTAGAGGTACAGCTTTCCGCTGGCCTCCTCGACGGCGACGATGTCGTCCTTGCGGTCGCCGTTGTAGTCGCCGCCGGCCAGGTTGGCCATGCCGTTCCAGCCGCCGCTGCCTATCTCCACGCGGTTGCCGCCGGAGGCGATGGTGCCGTTGGAGGCGCCCTTGTAGAGCCACAGCTTGCCGGTCGAGGCCTCGACGCCGACCACGTCGTCGACGGCGTCGCCGTTGATGTTGGCCGCGACGAGGTCGGTCATGCCGGGCTTGGGCGCCGGCGGGGTGGTCACGTCGTCGGCGATGTTCTTGTAGCGGACGGGGTGGTAGGGGCCGTAGCCCGGGTAGTACGGGTAGTCGTAGACGCGGTGGTGGACGCCGCTGGGCGTGAAGTCGAAGCCCCAGTACTGCGTGCGGTCGGAGTTGGCCCACTTCTCGAACAGGACGACGTGTCCGGACGAGCCCGCGTCCGCGTCCAGGAGCGCGTCGCCCGCCTTCAGTTCCGCCTTGGTGATCGGCTCGGTCACACCGCGGGAGGCGAAGGTGTTGGTGGCCGGCTGGAAGTCCAGGTCCCAGGCCATCGAGACGTAGCCCGAGCAGTCCGTGCGGTATCCGCCGTGACGGCCGCCGCTGTTGTAGTCCAGGCCGATGCCGACCCAGCTCTTGGCCCGGGCGATGACCGCGCTGCGGGTGATCGGCGTGGCGGCCGTCGCGGCGAAGGCCGTCGCCCGGGACTCCTCGCCGACCGCCCCCTCGGGGCCCTGGCCGGGGCTGCCGTAGTCGGGGTTCGTGGCGGGTTCGGCGGTGACGGCCGCCGGGGCGGCGATCGCCGCGGTGTCGAAGGCGACCACGGTGCCGGCAGCGACGGCCCCGGCGACGAGGGCGGCTACGGCGGCATGGCGGGTGTTCATCCCGTATCGGGACATGGCTGTGCTCCGGTTCTGGTCAGGTGAGGTCTGGGCGGCCGGGAGCGCGGGCTCGACCGGCGGGTGGTGCGGCGTGATCTGTGCGAGGCACGGCGGACGGACAGCTGTCCTGCAGGTACAGCGGTCCCGCGGGGCGACGCGGGGGGGTACGGGACGACGCGGAGGTCGGGCGACGCGGAGGCCTGGACGCAGCGGGGGGCGTCGGCCCCGGGCCCTACGGCCGGCTCACCACCGCCGCAGGCGGGGCTCCGGCGGGGCCTGCGTGGCCGGCCGTGCTGCCCGCCACCGGGGCCGGGTGGGCCGGGGCGTGGGCGGAGGCCATCGGTGCGACGGAGGTGATGCCGAGGGTGAGGGCGACGACCGCGGTGGCCCGGAGGATTCCAGTACGCATGGGGGTGGTTCGTCCTTCCGAAACGAATGGGCTGGTGGCTTGAACCCGTCACCCTCGGACGTCCCGCGGTGGCGTCCGTTCAGGGCTCTCAGGGCCTTCGGTGCTTGTCTCCGGGGGGCTGCCCCGCTGACAAGCAATAGATTCGCCGCTGCCCGGGCCGGGCGGAAGAGAGATCGACTGGCCCGAAAGGGCCATGGCCGGACCTGGCCACCGTTGGCCTGATCCGGCCCCTCCGGCCGGCCTGGCGCAGACATGCGAAAGCCGCCGGGCGGGACCACTCGCGTGGTCCCGCCCGGCGGCCTGCCTGAGCGATACAGCCCTACGGGCGGGTGGGCAGCCAGCCCTCCTGGACGGCACGGACCCCGGCCTCGAAGCGGCTGCGGGCGCCGAGGCGTTCCATCAGCTCGTTGGCGATGCGCCGGGCCGTGCGCGAGGAGACCCCCAGCCGCTTGGCTATCGCATCGTCCGTGTGGCCTTCCGCCAACAGGCGTACTGCGGCAGCCTGTTGCGCGGTCAGGCCGTCCGGGCCCAGGACCGCCACCTCCGCCAGCGGCTGCGCCTGCGCCCACGTGGACTCGAAGAGCGCGCAGAGGGCGACGAGCATGCCGTGCCCGGTCAGGACCACCGCGCCCGCCGCGGAGTCGTCGCTCACCGGGATCAACGCCGTCCTGCGGTCGACGATGAGCATCCGCGTCGGCAGCGACGCCACCGTACGGACCTGGCCGCCGAGTTCCGTGAGCCAGTTGGCGTGCTCGACGGAGGGCCGGCTGTTGCGCACGCTGTCGAGGTACAGGGTGCGCATGCGGACGCCCCGTTCGAGCAGCGTCCTGTTCAGGGGGCGCGAGGCGGCCAGGGCCGACTCGCTCAGCGTGGCGTCCGGCGAGAACGCCAGCAGCTCCTCCTTCGTCTCCCGGGTCAGCGCGACCAACCGGTCGCGGACGGCGTCGAGGCCGATGAGCTGCTCCACCCCGGGATGCCGGGCGGCCGGCCGCAACTCCGAGTACTCGGAGATCAGCCGGGCCGCGGCAGCCCGGGACGCCTCCAGCCGCTGTTGCTGCGCGGCGAGTTCCGCCTGCCCCCGGGCCATCAGGATCTCCATCCCGATGTCCGGGGAGACGGCGCGCAGCCGCCCGCTGTCGTCGGCGGACGGCTGGACCAGGGCCAGCTCGCTCAGCAGGTCCAGGGCCTCGCGCACGTCGCCCTCGCCGATCCCCACGGCATCGGCGAGCGCGGTGACGCCCGACCCGGGTTCCATGAGCATGGCGCGGTAGACGGCCTCGGCTCTCGCGTCGAGGCCCAGTTCGGTCAACATGTGGTTCCCCCAACCCCGTTGGCACTTCGATGAGAAAGATCATCTCAAAGAAGCGACGGATGGACAGATGTGTCCACGGCCACAAACGGCCAGCCGGAGGGGTGTTCTGCACGGGTCAGTCGGGGCGACGGTGGAGACATGTACCTCGTCCATGCCCGTCTGCGGACGGTTCCTCCGGTGGAAGTGCCCGATGATCTGCGCGAGGCGGTCCGTGCCGGGCTGCGCCCGAGGGACCGCGTGGAGCACCTCGCCGTGCACCCGCAGTCCCCGGAGCATTTCACCCTCGGCTTCTACCTGCTCTCCGAGTCCCTGGAGGAGGCGGAACGGCACGCCGAGGCCGTATGCCGCCGCCTGCTCGGCGCGCGGGCGCTGCCCGCCGCACGCCTGCTGGACGTCGGCGTCCCGCTGATGCCGCTGTCCCTGCCGGAGCAACGGAGCCGCTGACCGCGCGGGGGCCGCCTGTCCGCATCCGTCCACGGACGGTTTGGGCCAGCCGATACCTCTTCTCCCCCCGCTGAGCTGCGGCTTAGCTATGTCTCACCGGAAAGGGACAACGCCACCGCGGGGTGCGGGACCGACCGGGACCACCGTCGATACGCCTCACGGCACCCCGAAGGGACTCCGGACACCATGAACACCACTCGCATCCTCAAGGCCGCCGCGGTCGTCGCCCTCGCCCTCGTCCTCGGCAGCCCGGCCGTCGCCTCCGCGGCCCCGCTCACCGCCGCGAAGCCGCCGGTCGCCGCGCAGAACGGTGACATGAGCTGGCAGTGACCGCCCGGCCACGGCCGGCATCACAGACACCTCGGCACAGCCCCTGCGTCCACGATGCGGGGGCTGCCGCGTTAGGCTCGACGGGTGGATCCCAAGACCAGAAACCGTGTGATGGCCGGTGTGCTCGTGCTGATGTTCCTCGTCGTCGCCGTGGCGGCCGCCACCGGCCAGTAGTCCCGGCCGGCGGCGGCTGCCCGGCGGCTACCAGGCGAAGGCCTCCGGGGACGGCCCCGGCCCGGGGAAGATCTCGTCCAGCCCGGCCAGCACCTCCTCGCCCAGCTCCAGCTCCACGGCGCGCAGCGCCGAGGCGAGCTGCTCCGGCGTACGCGGCCCGACGATCGGCCCGGTGACCCCGGGACGCGTCAGCAGCCAGGCCAGCCCGACCTCGCCCGGCTCCAGGCCGTGCTTGTCGAGCAGGTCCTCGTACGCCTGCACCTGCGCGCGCACCGCGCTGTTCGCGAGGGCGTCCGCCGACCTCCCGGAGGCCCGCCGCCCCTCGGTGGCCTCCTTCTTGATCACGCCGCCGAGCAGTCCGCCGTGCAGCGGCGACCACGGGATGACCCCGAGCCCGTAGTCCTCGGCGGCCGGGATGACCTCCATCTCCGCCCGCCGCTCGGCGAGGTTGTAGATGCACTGCTCGCTGACCAGGCCGAGCCGCCCGGTGCGCGCCGCGATCTCGTTGGCCTGGGCGATCTTGTAGCCGGGGAAGTTCGAGGAGCCGACGTAGAGGATCTTGCCCTGCTGGACGAGGACCTCGACGGCCTGCCAGATCTCCTCGAAGGGAGTCCGGCGGTCCACGTGGTGGAACTGGTAGAGGTCGATGTAGTCGGTCCGCAGCCGCTTGAGGCTGGCGTCGACGGCCCGCCGGATGTTCAGGGCCGACAGGCGGTCCTCGTTGGGCCAGGTGTCCCCCTCGCGGGACATCGATCCGTAGACCTTGGTGGCGAGCACGGTCTTCTCGCGGCGGCGACCGCCCTGGGCGAACCAGGTCCCGATGATCTCCTCGGTGCGGCCCTTGTTCTCACCCCAGCCGTACACGTTCGCCGTGTCGACGAAGTTGATCCCCGCGTCGAGGGCGGAATCCATGATCGCGTGACTTTCGGGCTCCCCGGTCTGGGGTCCGAAGTTCATGGTGCCGAGTACAAGTCGGCTGACCTTGAGGCCGGTGCGTCCGAGCTGTGTGTACTTCATGGGGCACTAGCCAACTGCTTCGAGTGCACTCGAGGCAAGACCCGTTCGTGAATGCCGTGTTACGCGCCGTGTGCGGGGCTGTAGGGGCCGCCGATGCCCCAGGCCTGGTGCAGGACCGCGGCGAACTCGCCGGCCAGCCGGTGCTCGCCGGAGGCGTTGGGGTGGGTGCCGTCGTATGTGTCGCGGTGGATGTCGTACGCGGCCGGGCGGGCGGCCAGCAGGATCGGCGAGGCGTCGGTGGTGAGGTCGGCCACCGCCTTCGCGAGGAGCTCGTTGAAGCGGGTCACCTCGGCGGCGAAGGGGGCGTCCGCCTCGGCCCGGCTGTTCGGGATGACCGGCAGCAGCACCATGCGGATCGCGGGGTGGGCGGAGCGGGCTCCCGCTATGAAGCGGCGGACGTTGTCGGCGGTCTGCTCGGCGTCGGTGTAGAACCCGAGGTCGATCAGCCCCAGGGAGACCAGCAGGACGTCCGGGCGGTGCGCGGTGACGGTCTCGCCCATGACGGGCGCCATGTGCTGCCAGCCCTCGCCCCAGCCGGCCAGGTGGCGGCGGGCGTGCTCCGGGAAGCCCGGGTCGGCGTACTCGTGGCTGACGGGCGCGTCGGCGGTGGTGTCGTAGACCTCGCAGCGCGGGCCGACGATGCGGTAGGGGCCGCCGAAGGTCGAGTTGAGGTGCTGCCACATCCGGTAGCGCCAGGTGTAGTCGCCGGCGCGTCCGATGGTCATGGAGTCGCCGACGAACATGAAACGCATCCGGTCATCATCGCGGATCGCGCGACAGAAACCGCTGTGACGCCGGACACGCGGAACGTACTGGCAGGCTGGGAGGATGCGCCTGCCCCTGCCGCCCGCCGCCGCCCTCGTGACCGCCCGCCTCGCGACCGCCACCGCCCTCGCCGCCGCCGTCGTCGTCGCCGTGCTGCCGGGCGCGGCGTCCGCCGCGCAGTCCCCCGGATCGTCCTCGTTCACCATCGCCGATCCGAGGATCAAGGAGTCGAGCGGGCTGGCGGCCAGCCGCGTCCATCCGGGCGTCTACTGGACGCACAACGACAGCGAGGACGGCCCGTACGTCTACGGCGTGGACTCGGCCACGGGCAACACGGTGGCCCGGGTGACGCTGACGGGCATCGGACGGCCGCGGGACGTCGAGGCGATCTCGCTGGGTCCTGACGGGCAGCTCTACGTCGGGGACATCGGTGACAACCGCGGCGGCACCTGGGACCACGTGTGGATCTACCGGTTCCAGGAGCCGCGGCAACTGGGTGATGTCACGGTCAAGGCGGCGCAGTTCACGGTGCGGTACGAGGACGGGCCGCGCGACGCCGAGTCCCTGATGGTCCATCCGGTGACGGGCCGCGTCTACATCGCGAGCAAGAACGAGAGCAAGGGCGGCCTGTACGAGGGTCCCGCGCAGCTGTCGGCGGGCGGGGCCAACGTCTTCCGGCGGGTCGCCGACGTCCCGTGGGTGACGGACGGCGCGTTCTCCCCCGACGGGAACCGGCTGACGCTGCGCGGCTACTTCACCGCCCGGACGTACCCGTGGAAGGACGGCCGGCCGGAGGGCGAGGGCGAGCGGGTGGACGCGCCGTGGCAGGGGCAGGCGGAGTCGGTGACGTACACGGCGGACGGCTCCACGCTCATGTTCGGCTCGGAGGGCGCGAGCAGCCGGGTGGTCGCGGTCCCGGTGGCCGCAACCGCCTCGCCCGGTGGTTCGGCGTCGCCGCAGCCCGGGTCCCCGCCGGACGCGGCGACCTCTCCGGAGCCGACCGGCAGCTTCGGCAAGGGCGCCCTGGTCCTGGCGGGCGGCCTGGTCCTGGTCTTCGGTGCCAAGCGTCTCTTCCGCCGCCGCGCGCGGGACTGACGGCGCGGAAGGGCCCGTCCCCGTGCGCTTTCGCGGGCCCGCCGCCCCTGTAGGGGTTACGAGTGGCCGAGGTCCAGGTCCGCGGCCTGGGCGTCCGGGACCGGGACCGAGCCCGTGTCGGCGGCAGGCCGCAGGACGAACTCGTCGGAGGCCATCGAGTCGAGGACCGGCGGGGCCGGCCGCAGCGGCGCCGGCATGACCGCGGCCTCGGAGTGGCCGCCGCAGCCGTAGGACAGCGACACCAGCCGGCCGTCGGCCGGGCTGAACTCGTTCGCGCAGACGCCGAAGGCCTGGCCGAGCGAGCCGCCGACGGCGACGAGGAAGCCGCAGGAGACACAGGACGCGGGGGCGGCCTGAGCCATCGGGGTCTTCGCGCCGAAGGACTCGTCCCAGCGGTCGGCGGCGCTGTGCAGCCCGTAGCGGGACAGCACGCGCGCCCGGCGCATGCCGAGCTCCTCGGCGACCGAGGAGATGGAGCCGCGGGCGGGGACGGTCACGCGGTCGGTGACGTCGGCGTCCTCGGCCTCGACCAGTTCGGCCATCTCGGTGGAGACGACGGAGTTCGGCGGCGGGGCGTCCTCGCCCGACCAGCCCGGCTCCAGCCGCAGGTCGTCGGCCTCGGTGGGCAGGAGGTCGCCGGGACCCATGTCGCCGGGGCGCAGCCGCTCGCTCCACGGCACCCACTCGGGGGCGAGCAGGGCGTCGTCGCCGGGGAGCAGCACCGTTTCGTCGAGGGTGACGTTCTTGGCGCGGGAGGCGCGGGCCACGGTGACGGCCCAGCGCCAGCCGCGGTATCCCGGTTCCTTGGACTCGAAGAAGTGGGTGACGACGCGGTCGCCCTCCGCCACCGCGGAGAGGTGGGCGCCCACCACACCGGGGAAGGCTGCCTCCTCGGCGGCCGCGCGGGCGAGTTCCACCGCCTCGACACACAGGCGGTCGGGGGTACGCGGGGTACGGCTTCGCGTCGTCGCAGCACTCACTGGTCTCGTTCTCTCCTACGCCGTCTCACGTGTGCGCCGTCCGTACTGTCGTCCACAACGACCCGGTGGTGCTGTCCGTACGAGGCGCGGGCGGAGCGGACCAGAGGGCCGCGTCGACGTCCGCACCCGATCGGACTCCGGGCGCACCTCACTGCGATCCATTCTGCGGGATCACGAAGAGGCGCGCGGCCAGGAGCAACCGCCGGTGGCGCGCTACGCACGCTACCTCCTCTTAAGCCCTGGGCACACATGCAAGGTCCGATTCGCGGACAAGCCGCCGGTTGCGCGACGCGCCGGGAGACGCC
Organism: Streptomyces sp. NPDC046349; assembly: GCF_055587885.1. Classification (NCBI taxonomy): domain Bacteria; kingdom Bacillati; phylum Actinomycetota; class Actinomycetes; order Kitasatosporales; family Streptomycetaceae; genus Streptomyces; species Streptomyces sp. NPDC046349. Next base: position 71,125 of record NZ_JBVJFK010000006.1, on the reverse strand, counting down.
CCGCGGGGCCCGGGTGGGGCACTATGTCGAGTGTGGCACCCGTACGGTCGTCCGACGACGGCTCGGGACCGGCCAGGCGGGCCGGCCGGGCTGTCGGGCGTGCCCTGCACCGCCCGATCACCGGTCCGGCCAAGGGGATCCGGCGGGCCACGCACGCGCACGGGGCGGGCGAATCGGGTCTGGGCAAGCTGATCGAGCTGCACGCGATCAACGGCGCCGGCGACATGATGATCACGGTGGCGCTGGCGTCCACGGTGTTCTTCTCGGTGCCCACGGACGAGGCGCGGGGCCGGGTGGCCCTGTACCTGGCGATCACGATGGCCCCGTTCACGGTGCTGGCCCCGGTGATCGGTCCGCTGCTGGACCGGCTGCCGCACGGGCGGCGGGCCTCGATGGCGGCGGCGATGCTGGCGCGGGCGGTCCTCGCGCTGCTGATGTCGGCCGTGGTGGCCACGGGGGGTCTCCAGCTGTATCCGGAGGCGCTGGGCGTGCTGGTGGCGTCCAAGTCGTACGGGGTGGTGCGCAGCGCGGTGGTGCCCCGGCTGCTCCCGCCGAAGTTCTCACTCGTCAAGGCGAACTCGCGGGTCACGCTGGCCGGTCTGCTGGCGACGGGCGTGGCGGCGCCGGTCGCCGCCGGACTGAACTCGATCGGGCCGCAGTGGCCGCTGTACGGGGCCTGCGTCGTCTTCCTGGGCGGCACCTTCGCGGCGTTCACGCTCCCGCACAAGGTGGACGAGGCGAAGGGCGAGCGCCGCGCCCGGCTGTCGACGCACGAGGCCCACTCGAAGCGGCCGGGGCTGCGGACGGTGAGCCGCAGCGTGCTGTGCGGGCTGCTGGCGAACGCCGCGATGCGCGGGCTGTCCGGGTTCCTGATCTTCTTCCTGGCGTTCCTGCTGCGGGAGCAGCCGCTGGCGGGGCAGAGCGCGGCGGTGTCGCTGGGCATCGTGGGCGTGTCGGCGGGTGTCGGCAACGCCTGCGGCACGGCGGTGGGCGCATGGCTGCGGGCCCGGGCGCCGGAGGCGATCGTCGCGTCGGTGCTGTGCGTGACGCTCGGCGTGGCGGTACTGGCGGCCGTGTTCTTCAGCGGGCTGTTCGTGGCGGTGCTGGCCGCGACGGCCGGCTTCTGCCAGGCACTGGCGAAGCTGTCGCTGGACGCGATGATCCAGCGGGACGTGCCGGAGGCGGTACGGACGTCCGCGTTCGCCCGTTCGGAGACGCTGCTCCAGGTCGCGTGGGTGCTGGGCGGGGCGATCGGCATCGTGCTGCCGCTGAACGGCGCCCTGGGCATGTCGGTGGCGGCGGCGATCGTCGCGCTGGGCGCGACGATGGCCGTCCGCGGCGTCATCTCGGCCCCCCGCCACCAGCCCGAGCAACACCCCTCGCGCCCGAGAGTCGCCTGACCCCCGGCTCCCGCCCGCGGCCGTGCCCCCCGGGCGCGCCGCTCGGCTCCGGCCCGGTGGCCGCGCACATGCGGCCCTCCGCTCGGCTGCCGCGGCGAGAGACCGCCCCGCCTGCCCCGGCACCGGCGAGGGCACGCCCCTCAGCCCCGCCCCTCAGCCTCGCCGGCGTTCGAGGCGCGGGGGTCCGCGGGCGGAGCCCCCGCAGCGGCGGCGCACCGCCCGGCGGGAGCCGAAAAGGCGGCGGCGCACCGACACACGCCCGGCCACCCCGGCGGGAGCCGAAGGGCGGCGCGCCCGAGCCCGGACAGCCACCCCCGGCGGGAGCCGAAGGGCGGCGCGCCGCAGGCCGGCGGTACCCCGTGCAGCGGCGCAGCCCAGGGGCCCGATAGCCTTCGGCTCATGACCGCACCGCTTTTCTCGGGTAGGGCCCGCCGCAGCGTCGCGGCCCTCGGAGCCGTGTCCGCCGGCCTCCTCCTTCTCTCCGCCTGCGACAAGCCGACCCCGCTCGCGACCGTGACGGTCGGCAGCGAGTCGGTGTCCGCCGAGGCCTCTTGCCACAAGGACGGCAAGGAGCTCTCCGTGGACGAGGTCCAGGACTGCCTGACCAACCTGAAGAACCCCAAGACCATCGAGTACGGCCGTGGCGACACGCTGCGGCTCGGCGTCGAGCCGGAGATCGTCGAGGACGGCAAGCGCTGGTCGGCGGTGCTCGACGGCCAGCCGATCACCGAGCCCTCGTCGAACACGTACCGCAGCTTCCCGGGCGCCGACGTCTTCGCGACGGGCGGCCAGGGCGAGGCCCCCACCTCGAAGAAGCTGGCGTTCCTGCAGATCGACGAGGCCGGCAAGCCGCTCGCCGTCTGGTCCTTCAACCTCAAGCTCAAGTAACCGGACGACCCCGGTGCGCGCGCTCGTCGTGACGGCGGTGGGGGCGGAGTCGGACTCCGTCCTCACCGGTCTGACCCCTCATCCGGACAGTCCCGGTCCTGAGCCGCGCACGCTCCCCGGCGGATACCTCATCACCCGCCGGGACCTGCCGGGCATCGCCTTCGACGTGCTCGTCGGCGGCGTCGGTCCCGCGGCTGCCGCCGCGGGCACCGCCACGGCGCTGGCCCTCGCCGAATACGGGCTCGTCGTCAGCGCCGGCATCGGCGGCGGGTTCGCGCCCGCCGCGCCGGTGGGTTCCCTCGTCGTCGCGGACGCGATCGTGGCGGCCGACCTGGGGGCGCAGACCCCCGACGGTTTCGTCGACGTGGCGTCGCTGGGCTTCGGGCGCAGTGTGCACCTGCCGCCCCCCGCACTGGCCGCGCGGGCCGCCGAGGCGACCGGGGCCCTGCTGGCACCCGTGCTGACCGCGTCCACCGTGACCGGGACCGCCGACGGGGCGGCCGATCTCATGGCCCGGCACCCGATGGCCGGGGCCGAGGCCATGGAGGGCTTCGGGGTCGCGGAGGCCGCTGCCGCGCACGGACTGCCCGTACTGGAGATCCGCGCCGTGTCCAACGCCGTGGGCCCGCGCGACCGTGCCGCCTGGCGGATCGGGGACGCGCTGGCGGCGCTCGCCGAGGGCTTCCGCGCACTGGGGCCCGTACTCGCGAACTGGGGAGAACGCCATGAGCAACACCGTGGTCGAAGCTGAACCGCTGAGGATCGCCTATTCGCCCTGCCCGAACGACACGTTCGTCTTCGACGCGTGGGCGCACGGCCGGGTGCCGGGCGCGCCGGTCCTGGACGTCACGTTCGCGGACATCGACATCACCAACGGCATGGCCGAGCGCGGTGAGCTGGACGTGCTGAAGGTGTCGTACGCGGTGCTGCCGTGGGTGCTGGAGGAGTACGCCCTGCTGCCGTGCGGCGGGGCCCTCGGGCGCGGCTGCGGCCCGCTGGTGCTGACCCGCGAGCCGGGCCTGGACCTGACGGGGAAGACGGTCGCGGTGCCGAGCGAACGCTCCACCGCCTACCTGCTGTTCCGGCTGTGGGCGGCCGACGTGCTGGCGGAGGGTGTCGGCAAGGTCGTCGTCCTGCCGTTCCACGAGATCATGCCGGCGGTCCGCGACGGCCGGGTGGACGCCGGGCTGGTCATCCACGAGGCCCGGTTCACGTATCAGGACTACGGGCTGCACCGCCTGGCCGACATGGGCGAGCACTGGGAGTCCACGACCGGCCTGCCGATCCCGCTCGGAGCGATCATCGCGAAGCGTTCGCTGGGTGCGGAGCGGCTGCGCGCGCTGGCCGAGTCGGCGCGCACCTCGGTCCGGATGGCCTGGGACGACCCGCAGGCCTCCCGCCCGTATGTCCGCGCACACGCGCAGGAGCTGGACCCGGCCGTGGCCGACCAGCACATCGGGCTGTACGTCAACGAGTTCACGGCGGACCTGGGCGACTCCGGCTACGCGGCGGTGCGCGGGCTGCTGACGCGGGCGGCGGCCGAGGGTCTGGTACCGGCCATCGCTCCGGGCGCCCTCGCCTTCCCGTAGCGGCCTCCGCGCCGTACGCGGCTGCGCCCCGCCTCTCGTGCGAGGGCGGGGCGCAGGTCTGCGTACTCAGGTCAGACGTCGAGCTGGTCGGCCACCGCGCGCAGCAGTCCGGCGATCTTCGTGCCGTGCACCTTGTCGGGGTAGCGGCCGCGCTCGAGCATCGGGGTGATGTTCTCCAGCAGGGTGGTGAGGTCCTGCACGATCGAGGCGAGCTCGTCGGGCTTGCGGCGCTGGGCGGCGGCGACGGAGGGCGCCGGGTCCAGGACGGTCACCGAAAGTGCCTGGTCACCGCGTTGTCCGGCGACGACGCCGAACTCGACTCGCTGACCGGGCTTGAGGGCATCGACCCCGGCAGGGAGCACCGACGAGTGGACGAAGACGTCACCGCCGTCGTCGCGGGAGAGAAAGCCGAAGCCCTTCTCACTGTTGAACCACTTGACCTTGCCGGTAGGCACGTCCGTCCTCTGTCCTTGTGCTCGTCGGGGTCCGGGGGCCGCGAACGGCTCCGGACAACAGCGCAGCGGGCCATGTGTGACCCGCCACCTCAAGGCTAATGGTCGGGGGCCGGGTGACAAGACGTTCCCCGGTCCTTCACGGTCGGCTGCTTCGGCCAGGGAACTACCCTGGTGGGGTGACTGTTACTCCTCATTCGGACGAAGCGCGCCCCGGCGACGGACTGGTCAAGGCGGGCGGCATCGTCTTCATCGCCGGGGCCGTGGCCACGCTGGCCACGATGGCCCCTCTGTTCCTCGACGTGGACCCGTTCCCCTCGTACGCGTGGGCCGTGTGCATGCTGATGGGCGTCGGCTTCGCGATCTCGGCCGCGGGCGTGCTGCGCTCGGCGGCCGCCCAGCGCAAGGCGGCGCGCGCCTCCCAGGGGGCTTAGGGCGGGGATCAGGCCGTAGCCCGGCAAGATCCGGAAGAGGGGTCCTGTACGGCCTGGACGCGCTGGACGGCCCGGGCGGGTCGTGCGGCGACGTACTGCGCGAGCCATCCGGGCAGCGCGGTGAGGTCCGCCAGGACGACGTCCGCGCCCGCCGCGTGCAGTTCAGGCTCCGGGCACGGGCCGGTCGGCACGGCGACGGACAGGGCGCCGGCCTTGTGGGCGCCGCGTACGTCGCCGATGTGGTCGCCGACGTAGACCTGCGCGCCGTGCTCGCGCAGCGCGCCCGCCTTGGCCTCCGCCCACAGCCAGCCGATGACCGCGTCCGGCTCGATCCCGAGGTGCTCCAGGTGCAGGCGGGCGTTGGGCTCGTGCTTGGCGGTGACGACGATCGCGCGGCCGCCCATGGCCTGGACGGCTTGCACGGCCTCGCGGGCGCCGGGCATCGCGGGGGTCGGCCCGATGGCGTGGTCGGGGTAGATCTCCCGGTAGCGCTCCGCCATGGCGGGGATCTCGGCCTGCGGGAACCAGTGCGCGAGCTCCTCGTCCAGCGGGGGGCCCAGGCGGGTGACCGCCGCGTCGGCGTCGATGTACGTGCCCGTCTCGGCCGACAGTGCCCGGTAGGCGGCCCGGATGCCCGGGCGGGAGTCGATGAGGGTCATGTCGAGGTCGAAGCCGACGGTGAGGTCCATACGGCCCATTGTGCCGAGGCGGGCGCACGGCCGTGGACGGTGCGGCGAACCTCACCGGAACCTTCCCGGAACTCGTGTTCAACCTTTCCGGCGCGGCGGCGCTCAGGACAGGGGTGACGGACACGATGTGAGAGGGAGGGCGGATGCCACCAGGCGCCGAACACGACGCGGCGCGGGACTTCGGGGGCGGCCAGGGGTACGGGCCGGGGCCGGGGTACGGGCCCGGGCCGGGGTACGGGCCGGGGCCGGGGTACGGGCCGGGGCCGGGGTACGGCCACGGGCCTGCGGCCGAGCGCGACGCGGCGACCGGCGGCCTCGACTTCGAGACCTTCGCCCGTACCGCCCAGCGGGGGCTGTACCGGACCGCCGGACCTGAGGGTGAAGTTCTTCCAGGCCGCCAAGGACGGCAAGGCGTTCCCGGTGGTCTTCTCCGTGCGGCCGTCGGGCGAGAAGCCCCAGCCCTGCCAGGAGCTCCGTGGCCGGGTCTGCGCGAAGGCCGCACTGCCCGGCGGCGTCGAGGCCCACGCCTGGACGGTCCCGACCGGCTCGGTGACGGAGACGGAGGTGTCCTTCCGCTACGGGACGTGCAACGTCAGGCTGGCGGTGTTCCCGCACGAGGCGTCGAACACGTCGGCGCCCGTCACCCCCGCCCAACTGCTGGAAGTGGCCAAGGCGCCCGCCTTCCTCGATCTGGTCAGGGCCGCCGAGGCGCAGCCGCTGGAGAAGGAGCAGCGGAGCATCCCGGGCGGCTGAGCGGCAGCGGGCCGCCGGACCCGGGGCGCGCCGCGTCACGTCGTGTCGTGTCACCTCAGCGCCGGCGGGCCCGCCACACCAGGTACAGCACCGACGCCAGCGCGGCGCCCCGCAGCAGCCACGGCCACATCCCCTGGACCGCACCGCCGACCTGGTCGTCGGCGAGGGTCTCGCCCCACTTGCCGTTGGTGCGGCCCCACAGCCATACCGCGGCGCCCGCGAGGACCGCCCCGGGCGGCCCGAGGACGGCCCACTTGCGTTCGGCGGGCCGCAGCACCCGCGAGGCGTACGGCAGGAGCCAGCCGATGACGAGCAGCAGCCAGTGGCCGCTGACGACACCGACGACGAGGACCGCGGCGGCCAACAGCAGGAAGGCGTTGGGGCGCGGGCGGGCCGGGGCGGCGGTCGGCTCCGGCTGTGCCCCGGCCGCCCCGGCGGCCTCCGCCTTCGCACGCCGCCGCTCGCGCAGGAACCGTACGAGGGTCCGCGTCCGCGAGTCCGGCGGCCCGGGCGGGGCCCCGTCCTCCTCCTCGGCGTCCTCCGTCGGGCCTTCCTTGAACAGGTCCGGGATCTCGATGCCGCCCGCGAAGCCGTCGACCTGCGGCCCGCGTCCGTACGTGCCGGGCGTCATCCGCCACCAGTCGGGCTCGGCGCCGCCGGACGGGCCGAGCTCGTCCAGCCCGGCCAGGTGCGGCGGTACGTTCTCCGCTTCGGGCTCCCGTTGCGGCGTCGGCCGCGGCGGGGGCACACCGGGCAGGCGCAGGCGGCCGGGGGCCCGTTGGGAGGGCACCGCCGGGACCGGTTCGGCCGGGCCGGCGGCGGGAGCCGCGCCCTGCCGGGAGCCGAGGGTGTCCAGGACCTCCTCGGGCGTGCCGATGCGTTCCAGGATGCGGCGGACGGCCGCGGGGGTCTCGGGGTCGTACTTGGCGCGCCGACGGTCGATCTCGTCCCGCAGACCCGCCACGAGCCTCATCCGGTCGCCGGAGGAGAGGTGCCGGCGTTGCGCCAAGTCCCCGACGGCGCTCAGATATTCGTAGACCAGGTGGTCGCTTTCGATCCCCACGCCCAGGCTCCTCCCGTACCGCCTCTCCCGAAGGTAGCGCGTGCGCCCGTGGAGCCGCCCCGGGCGCAGCGGATACCGTTGGCCGGATGGGGACCGGCCGATACGACCGGCCGATGCGACCTGGAGGCGACTGTGCCCGAGCCAAGCACTGCTGCGGGAGCTCCGGAGAGCGGGACCGGGGCGAGCTCCCCGCGCTCCCTCGCCGAGGCGCTGCGCGCCCGCGACGACGCCGCTCTCTCCGCCCTGCTGCACGCCCGTCCGGACCTGTTGAACCCGGTACCGGGCGACGTGACCCAGCTCGCCACGCGCGCCGGGACGCGGGCGTCGGTGGTGCGGGCGCTGGAGCGCCTGGACCGGTTCACGCTGCAGACCGCCGAGGCCCTCGCCGTGGCCCCGGACCCGTGCCCGTACCCGGTGCTGGAGGGGCTGTTGACCGGGGGCGAGGACGAGCGGGCCCGTAGGGCCCTGCCCGCAGCCCTGGGCACCCTGCGCGACCAGGCCCTGGTGTGGGGCGACGAGGACCGGCTGCGCCTGGTGCGCACGGCCCGCGAGCTGCTCGCGCCGTCCGCGCAACGGCCTTCGCCGACGGGGCTGGGACCGACCGTCGCCGAGGCCACGGCCGGGATGTCGCCGACGCGGGTACAGGAGATCGTGGCGGCGGCCGGGCTGCCCGCCACGCACGACCCGGTCTCCGCGGTCACGGCGCTGACCGCGCTGTTCACGGACCCGGAGCGGATGTCGGCGCTGCTGGACGAGGCCCCGGCCGAGGCGCACCAGGTGCTGGGGAGGCTGGTGTGGGGGCCGCCGTACGGAGAGGTGACCCCCAACCCGGCTCCGCCGGTGCGCTGGCTGCGCGACCGGGGGTTGTTGCTGCCCGCGACGGCGCGGACCGTGGTCCTGCCGCGGGAGGTGGCACTGCACCTGCGCGGCGGCCTCGCCCACAAGGACACCGCGCCGGTGGCTCCGCCGGTGCCCGCGCACCGCGAGCACCGTCCACAGCTCGTGGACGCGAACGCCGCCGGCCAGGCGCTGGCCGCGCTGGCCACCGTCGAGGAGCTGGTGAAGTCCTGGGAGCACACCGGTCCGCCGGTGTTGAGGGCGGGCGGGCTGTCCGTACGGGACCTGAAGCGGGCCGCGGCCGCCCTGGACACCACCGAGGCGTCGGCGGCGTTCTGGATCGAACTGGCCTACGCGGCCGGGCTGCTGGCCAGTGACGGTGAGGCCGACGAGCGGTACGCGCCCACCCCGGCCTTCGACGAGTGGCGGGAACTGCCGCCCGCCGAACGGTGGTCGGTGCTGGTCGCCGCCTGGCTGCCGGCGACCCGCACGGCCGGCCTGGTCGGCGATCAGGACGCGAAGGGGCGCACGCTGTCGGTGCTCGGCCCCGAACTGGACCGTTCCGCAGCGCCCGAGGTGCGCAGGCGCGTCCTGGAACTCCTGGCGGATCTGCCGGAGGGCGCCTCGCCCGACAAGCAGGCGGTGCTGGAGCGGCTCGCGTGGGAGCGTCCCGTGCGCACGGCGAGCGACCTGCGGGCCCGGCTCGCGGGCTGGGCGCTGACCGAGGCGGAGGTCCTCGGCGTGACCGGCCGGGGCGCCCTGTCGGGGCCCGGCCGGGCCCTGTTGGAGCACCGCGACCCGGCGCCGCTGCTGGCGCCGCTACTGCCGGAGCCGGTGGACTACGTGCTGCTCCAGGCCGACCTGACGGCGGTGGCGCCGGGCCCGCTGCGCCGCCCGCTCGGGGACACCCTCGCCGTGCTCGCGGACGTGGAGTCCAAGGGCGGGGCGACGGTGTACCGGTTCACGCCGGGGTCGGTGCGGCGGGCGCTGGACGCCGGCCATGCGGCCGCCGACCTGCACGCCTTCCTCAAGGAGCACAGCCGTACGCCGGTGCCGCAGCCGCTGGCGTACCTGATCGACGACGTGGCCCGCCGACACGGGCACCTGCGGGTCGGCGCGGCCTCCTCGTACGTGCGCTGCGACGACGACGCGATGCTGGGCGAGATCCTGGCGGACAAGCGCTCGGCGGGGCTGGGCCTGCGCCGGCTGGCGCCGACGGTGCTGGCCGCGCGGGCCGAACCGACTGCGCTGCTGGAGGGGTTGCGGGCGATGGGGTACGCGCCGGCCGCGGAGTCGGGCACCGGCGACGTGCTGGTGGCCCGGGCCGACGCCCACCGCACGCCGGCCCGCTCGGCACCCGTACCGGTGCCGGACGGTCCGCCGGTGCCGGACGCGACGCTGCTGGGGGCGGCCGTGCGGGCGATCCGCGCGGGCGACCTGGCGGCGACGGCGGTCCGCAAGGAGCCGGGGCCGACGGCCGCGGCTCCGGGCGAGCTGCCGCGCACGAGCGCGGCGGAGACCCTGGCGACGGTGCAGGCGGCGGCGCTGACCGGGTCGGCGGTGTGGATCGGCTACGTGAACGCGGACGGCGCGGCGAGCCAGCGGGTCATCGCCCCGGTTCGGGTCGAGGGCGGCTTCGTCACCGGCTACGACCACACGGCGGACGAGGTCCGCACCTACGCCCTGCACCGCGTCACGGGCGTGGCGGAACTGGCGGACGAACACCTCTAGCTGCCGCACCGCCGGCTGCCGCACCGCGCCGGACAACCCGGCCACACGGGCGACCGGGTCCTCGCGGACCGGCAGGCCGCCGCGCGCGCGGCGAGATTCGCCGGCACCGGCAGGAGCAGGCCCCCGAGCAGGCGAGCCGGGGCCGCTCGACACCCGGGGGGGGCGGCTGCCCGCACGGGCCCGCCATGAAGAACGGTTCCCGGGGGCGAGCCCGCTGACTCTGCTCCGGTCGCCGGATGTGCGCGGGCCCCGGTCTTTCAGCCCCGCCGGCGCTCGCCGGCAGGGGCCCGGGGCCGGGGACCCGGGGCCCCGGGGCCGAGAGGGCGGGCGGCGCGGAACCCGCACGGAAAACGGCTGGCGGCCCGGCCCCGCCGCGGGACACGCTGGGCCCATGCAAGCCGTACCGCACCGCCGGATCCGCGCCGCCCACACCGACACCACCGTCACCGTCTACCAGGCGTACGCGCCCCGCCTCGGGGTCCCGGCGGCCCGCGACAACCGCTTCCCGCCCGCCTGGAAGCGCGAGCGGATGACGTGGATCAAGCCGTCGTTCCTGTGGATGATGTACCGCTGCGGCTGGGCCACCAAGCCCGACCAGGAGACGGTGCTGGCGGTCGAGATCACCCGCGAGGGCTTCGACCGGGCCCTGCGCGAGGCCTGCCTGTCGCACTACGAGGCGGGCGTGCACGCGGACCGGGCGGCCTGGCAGGAGTCGCTGCGCACGGCGCCCGCCCGCGTGCAGTGGGATCCGGAGCGCGACCTGCACCTGAACCCGCTGCCGTACCGCTCGCTCCAGCTGGGCCTGGCGGGTCCGGCGTCGCGGGCGTACGCCGACGAGTGGACGGTCTCCATCCGCGATGTGACGCCGCTGGCCCGCGAGGTCCACGGTCTGCTGCGGTCGGGGGCGGAGGGGGCCGAGGACGCAGCCCGCGCGCTGCTGCCGGTGGAGGCGCCCTACCCGTCGGGGCCGCTGGGGCACCTGGGTGCGTAGGCGGCGCCCGCCGCCCGCCTGCCGTCAGTCCCGGATGAGCAGGACGGCGAAGCCCACGACGGCACCGACCAGCAGGGCGAGCAGGGAGTAGCGGGGCCGTGATGCCCGCAGGACCGGGAGGTAGTGGTCGGCCGCGTAGCGGCCGGGCCCGGTGAGCGTGAGGGCGATGACCGAGGCGAAGAGCACCACTTCGAGTTCCACGCCCTTGGGCGGGAAGTAGGCATCGAAGCCCCGGACGTCGAGGATGTTGATGAAGACGCCGGTGAGGGCGGCACCGGCGAGCGGGGTGAGCAGGCCGAAGGCGAGACCGAGGCCGCCGAGGGTCTCGGAGAGGCCGGCGATGACGGCCATGGCGTCCCCGGCGGGGTAGCCGGCCATGGAGAAGCCCTTGCCGGTCGCGGTGAGGCCCGGGCCGCCGAACCAGCCGAAGAGCTTCATCGTGCCGTGGCCGGCCATCGTGAGGCCGACGACGACGCGGAGCACCAGCAGGCCGACGTCGTGGACGACGGTGGAGGCGGGGGGCGCGGAGTCGAGGAGGAGCGAGCGGTCGAAGCGTGTGTACGTCATGAGCGTCCGTTCGTCAGGAGCGTCCGGTCCCCCCTGGTCGCCTGAGCGACGGCCACCCTATGACGGCGCTTTCACGATCATCGGGCCGCAACGTCGGGGGCCGGCGTCCTCGACCCGTTCGGCCCCGGCAGGGCTCGCCTGGGCGCGTAGTCGATCCGCCCGGCGAAGGGCCGGTACGGAGGTCTGCTGATCAGCAGTCATGTCCGGACCGTACGGGCCCGTTCCGCGAGTGTCAGCAGCTTCTCCACCGGCCACTGGTCGTCGACGTGCTCCCCGTACGACCGGGCGAGGACGGTCCCGTCGGGGGCGATCAGGAAGTCGGCGGGCAGGCCGAGGCGCCCGTTGTCCTGGGTGCGCGACGGCAGTTTCTGCCGCCCGCGCACCGCCTCGGCCGTGCCGACGGCGACGGCGCGCAGTACGGGCCACCAGGCGCGGGGGCCGAGCAGCGCGCGGTAGGACGACTCGACGCCGAACTCGGCGTACAGCCGTTTGGCCGGGTCGGCGACGACGGCGAAGGGCAGTGCGGCGACGTGCTCGCGCAGTTCGTCGGCGGCGGAGTGGAAGACCACGACCTCCCGGATTCCGGCGGCCTCGATCTCTGTGTGGCGGCGCACGACCGAGCGCAGGTGCAGGTGGCAGACCGGGCAGCCGGCGAACCGGCGGAACTGCAGGTGGACGAGGCGTTCGGGGTCCGGGACGGCGACGGGTGCGCCGTCGCGGACGGCGGTGAGGGATCGGGGTCGGACGGTGGAGCCGGTGTCGAGCCGCACTGGGGCCTCCTCGATAGGCGTATGCCGTACACCTACCAGCGTAGGCGTATGCCGTACGCTGTCAACCGCCATGCCGCGCCCCCGCTCACTCACCCAGGACCAACTGGCCGCCGCCGCCCTCGCCGTGATCGACCGTGAGGGACTGGCCGGACTGTCGATGCGCGCCGTCGCCGTCGAACTCGGCATCAGCACCATGGCCCTGTACCGGTACGTCCGGGACCGCGGGGAACTCGAGGCCCTCGTCGTCGAACTGGTCCTCAGCGCCGTCGACAGCACTCCGCCGCCGGCGGCCGCCGGCACCTGGCAGGCGCGGATCGTCCTCCTCGTCGACCGGCTGCGCGGGACCGTCGGCGCGCACCCCGAGGTGCTGCCGCTCACCTTCACCCACCGGCACCGCTCCCGGAGCGTGCTGCGGTGGGGGGAGACCGTCCTCGGCGTGCTCGGCGAGGCCGGGCTGGGGCCCGAGGAGCGGATCGTCGCCCTGCGCGCCCTGCTCGCCTACGTCATCGGCGCGATCCAGCAGGAGCACCTCGGCGCCCTCTCCGGCGCGGGCACCGCCGCCATCGCCGGGCTCCCGGCGCAGGAGTACCCCTACCTGACCGAAGCCGCCCGAGGCGCCCGGTCCCTGACCCCGGACCGGGAGTTCCACGGCGGCCTCGCCCTGCTGTTGGCGGGGCTTGGCCGCTGACCCGCCGGGCGCCGTGTTCCCAGCCCCGGCCCCGTACGGCACACTGGAGGTTTGACCTGAGTGAAACGGGGCGCCGCGCGTGAATGGTCCACTTATCGTCCAGAGCGACAAGACCCTCCTGCTCGAGGTCGACCACGAGCTCGCCGGAGCCGCGCGCCGCGCCATCGCTCCGTTCGCCGAGCTGGAGCGGGCGCCCGAGCACATCCACACCTACCGGATCACCCCGCTCGGGCTGTGGAACGCCCGGGCCGCCGGACACGACGCCGAGCAGGTCGTCGACGCGCTCGTGGAGTACTCCCGCTACCCCGTGCCGCACGCGCTGCTCGTCGACGTCGCCGAGACCATGGCCCGCTACGGCCGCCTCACCCTCTCCAAGCACCCCGTGCACGGCCTGGTGCTGACCAGCACCGACCGGCCGGTGCTGGAGGAGATCCTGCGGTCGAAGAAGATCACCCCGCTGGTCGGGGCGCGGCTCGACCCCGACACGGTGGCCGTGCACCCGTCCGAGCGCGGGCAGATCAAGCAGACGCTGCTCAAGCTGGGCTGGCCGGCCGAGGACCTCGCCGGCTACGTCGACGGCGAGGCGCACCCCATCGACCTCGCCGAGGACGGCTGGGCGCTGCGCCCGTACCAGCAGCAGGCCGTCGAGGGCTTCTGGCACGGCGGCTCCGGTGTGGTCGTACTGCCCTGCGGCGCCGGGAAGACGCTGGTCGGCGCGGGCGCGATGGCGAAGGCGAAGGCGACCACGCTGATCCTGGTCACGAACACCGTCTCGGCCCGCCAGTGGAAGCACGAGCTGGTCAAGCGGACCTCGTTGACGGAGGAGGAGATCGGCGAGTACTCCGGTACCCGCAAGGAGATCCGGCCGGTCACGATCGCCACGTACCAGGTCCTGACGACGAAGCGGAAGGGTGTCTACCCGCACCTGGAGCTCTTCGACTCCCGGGACTGGGGCCTGATCGTCTACGACGAGGTGCACCTGCTGCCCGCGCCGGTCTTCAAGTTCACGGCCGACCTCCAGGCGCGGCGCCGGCTCGGCCTGACCGCGACGCTGGTGCGCGAGGACGGGCGCGAGTCGGATGTCTTCTCGCTGATCGGGCCGAAGCGGTTCGACGCACCGTGGAAGGAGATCGAGGCGCAGGGCTACATCGCACCCGCCGACTGCGTGGAGGTCCGGGTCAACCTGACCGAGTCCGAGCGCCTGGCGTACGCGACCGCCGAGACGGAGGAGAAGTACCGCTTCTGCGCGACGACGGCGACGAAGCGGAAGGTCACCGAGGCGCTGGTCCGCAAGCACCGGGGGGAGCAGACCCTCGTCATCGGGCAGTACATCGACCAGCTCGACGAGCTCGGCGAGCACCTGGACGCCCCCGTCATCAAGGGCGAGACGTCCAACGCGCAGCGCGAGAAGCTCTTCGGCGCCTTCCGCGAGGGCGAGATCAGCGTGCTGGTCGTCTCGAAGGTGGCGAACTTCTCCATCGACCTGCCGGAGGCCACGGTCGCCATCCAGGTGTCGGGCACCTTCGGTTCGCGGCAGGAGGAGGCACAGCGCCTGGGCCGCGTCCTGCGCCCGAAGGCCGACGGCCACGAGGCGCGGTTCTACTCGGTCGTCGCACGCGACACGATCGACCAGGACTTCGCCGCGCACCGCCAGCGGTTCCTCGCCGAGCAGGGGTACGCCTACCGGATCATGGACGCCGACGAGCTGCTGGCGAACGACTGACCGACCGGCCGACGCGGGCGGCGCGGGCGGCGCGGGCGGCGCGGGCCCTCGCGACGAGCACGGTGAGCAGCGGGACGCTCCAGACCCACAGGCCGGGTCCGTCCGGTACGAGGGCGCGGCCGGCGGCGCCCAGGTGGCGGGACCAGAACGCGGCGGACTCCTCCGGCAGGACCAGCCGCCCGAGCAGGGCGGTGCCGGCCAGGGCGGCCAGCGCCGTCAGCCCGGCGCGCACCCGGCGGGTGGCCAGCAGGTACGGGACGAGGACCGCCGGGGTCAGGGTGATCCCGGCGGCGATGCCCAGCGCGAAGCCCTTGCCGAGCGCGGCACCGGGGCGGCCGAGGTCCCACACGGCCAGGCAGGCGAGGGCGAGGTTGATCTGGCCCGGGAGCGGTGCCTGGAACAGCGGCTCCAGCCACAGCCCGGCGATGGTGGCGGCCAGGACGGGCCCGGTCCTGGCCGGCAGTCCCGCGAGGCGGCAGGACAGGGCGATCAGCAGGGCGAGCAGTCCGGCGTTGCCGAGGACGAGCACGGCCTTCAACAACCCGGGCGGCAGCCAGGCGGCGGGCGCGAACAGGATCGCCGCGAACGGCGGATAGCCGGCGGGCGGGCGCCACTCGGCTGCCGAGAAGCCCTCGACGAGGTCATCGGCCATCGGGACGCGCAGGGCGATGCAGAGCACACCCAGCACGAGCAGCGAGCCCGTCGGCAGCACGCCGGCGAGGGACGACGGCGAGCGGCTTGGGGCGGGGCTCAAGGTCACGCGCGTGACCCTAGTGGATCTATGCATCCACTCACAGCTCATTGCAACACTCACCGAGGCCACCCATTGCGTTCAGCACCATATTCATTGCAACACAGGCCCAAACTCCCTCTAAATCGCGGGACACATGCCGCGCAACATTCGTTGCACATTTTGTGAATGCAATGTAGCTTCGGAGTTGTTCAGCAGTTCTCGAACACCGATCACGGGGAGAATCATGATGGGCAGGAGCAACGGCGGCTTCTCCGGAGCAGGGCTGCGCAAGGTGCGCGACGTGCTGGCACGGCACGTCGACTCGGGGAGGATCCCCGGAGTGGTCGCCCTGATCGGCCACGGCGAGGAGACGCACGTCGAGGCGGTCGGGACGATGCGCCACGACGGCGGCGCGCCGATGAGCCGGGACACGATCTTCCGGATGGCGTCGACATCGAAGCCGGTCACCATGGCGGCGTCGATGGCCCTGCTCGACGACTGCGCGCTGCGGCTGGACGACCCGGTTGACCGGTGGCTGCCCGAACTCGCCGCCCGTCAGGTGCTCAAGCGGATCGACGGCCCCGTGGACGACACCGAGCCCGCACGGCGCCCGATCACCGTACGGGACCTGCTGACCTCCACGTTCGGCCTCGGCATCGACCTGACGGCGCTGGGCTCCCCGATCATGAACGCCATCTTCGAGGGGGGCGTCTTCAGTCAGGGCGCCGTGCCGCTGCCCGATCAGGACGAGTGGATGCGCCGCCTCGGCGCGCTGCCGCTGATGCGCCAGCCCGGCGAGCACTGGCAGTACCACCTCAGCCACGACGTCCTCGGCGTGCTCGTCTCACGCGTCACGGGCAAGCCGTTCGAGGCCTTCCTGCGCGAGCGCGTCCTCGACCCGCTCGGGATGGAGGACACCGCCTTCCACGTGCCCGCCGACAAGATCGACCGACTGCCGCCCAGCTACGCCCCCAACCCGCAGACCGGGGAGTTCACCGTCTGGGACGAAGCCAAGAGCGGGCAGTACAGCGCGCCTCCCGCGTTCCAGGCGGGAGGCGGCGGGCTGGTCTCCACCGTGGACGACTACCACGCCTACTTCCGGATGCTGCTGAACCACGGAACGCACGCGGGGCAGCGGATCCTGTCCCGGCCCGCCGTCGAGCTGATGACCACCAACCGGCTCACCCCCGAGCAGGAGGCCGCCCGGTCGGCCCTGGCCCGCGGCGCCGTCCACGTGTCGTTCGGCCAGGGGCAGCAGGGCGGCTGGGGCTTCGGGATGGCGGTGCGCACCTACCGCGGCGACTACGCGCCCGTCGGCCAGTTCGGCTGGGACGGCGGAACCGGCACCTCGGCGTACGCCGACCCGGAGAACGGGCTCACGGGCGTCCTGCTCACGCAGGTCGGACTGACCACTGCGGCTCCGGCGCAGCTCATCCACGACTTCTGGACCACGGTCTACCAGGCGATCGACGCCTGACCGAGAACCGGGACCGAGAGCCGGGACCGGGGCGACGGCCAGGCTCCGGGCCCAGGAGACCCGGTGCGGGACGCGGGACGGCGCCTCAGCGGCGTATGACGCCCGCGTCCTCGGCGTACTCGCCCAGCACGACGACGCTCACGGCGGCCGCCGCGAAGACCTTCGCGGCGTGCAGCATGCTGCCGAGGCGGTGGCGGGGCGTGGAGTCGGAGATGGCGGTGGCGCCGCTCGGGCGGCCGCCCTGAATGGGGGTGAAGGTTGCGGTGCTCATGAATCCATGGTGCTCCGCCGCCGCCGGATCCACATCGCTCCGGAGGCGCAATCCCAAGGCCCCCGGCCTCCTCCTCCCGTCGCATGCCACCCCCTGA
The DNA here is from genome assembly GCF_055587885.1 of Streptomyces sp. NPDC046349. Lineage (NCBI taxonomy): Bacteria > Bacillati > Actinomycetota > Actinomycetes > Kitasatosporales > Streptomycetaceae > Streptomyces > Streptomyces sp. NPDC046349. The sequence continues at coordinate 53,972 of NZ_JBVJFK010000006.1, read as the reverse complement.
CGGACCGACCGAGGTCTGACACTCCCGAGTACGACACCCGTACGGAGGTCCCGGCCGCGGCGGACCTCCGGCCCGGCGAATTCGTTCGCGCGGTCCCGCCGCGCTGGCTAGAATCTCCGCTCTTGCCGCCTCCCACCGCCCCATCGGGGAGAGCCGCCCACCGGCCGGAAACCGGGGGCTTGTGTTCCGTACCAGCAGCTGGAGGCATTCCCGTGCCCGCGCACGCCCCCGAGACCACCCCCGACCACGCGACCCCGCCCGCCGACCCGCTGGGCCGCGAACGGGCCCATCTCACCGCCTCGCGTGCCGCCCTGCGCGCCATGCGCGCGGACGTCGAGGCCCTCGACATCCGCGACGTCACCGCGAACTGGGTCAACGCGATCGTGCTCCAGGCCCAGATCGACGAGCGCATCAAGGCCCTCGCCGATCTCGCCCACACGCCGCTCTTCTTCGGACGCCTCGACTACCTCCACGCCCCCGGCGCAGACCTCGCCGAAGGGGCGGAGGGCGAGCAGTTCTACATCGGCCGCCGCCACGTCCACGACGCCGACGGCGACCCGATGGTCATCGACTGGCGCGCGCCGGTCTCCCAGCCGTTCTACCGGGCCTCCAAGAAGGACCCGCAGGACATCGCCCTGCGCCGCCGCTTCGGCTACACCGGCGGCGAGCTCACCGCGTACGAGGACGAGCACCTGTCCGACCCGGCCGAGGCGGCCGCCGTCAGCAAGCTCCTCCAGCAGGAGATCGAACGCCCGCGCGTCGGGCCCATGCGGGACATCGTGGCCACGATCCAGCCGGAGCAGGACGAAATCGTCCGCTCGGGCCTGTCCGGCTCCGTCTGTGTGCAGGGAGGCCCCGGCACCGGGAAGACGGCCGTCGGCCTGCACCGCGTCGCGTACCTGCTGTACGCGCACCGCGAGCGCCTCGCCCGCACCGGCACCCTCGTCATCGGGCCGAACCGCTCCTTCCTCCACTACATCGAGCAGGTCCTCCCGGCACTGGGCGAGCTGGAGGTCAAGCAGGCCACCGTCGACGACCTGGTCGCCCGCGAGGGCCTGGAGGTCCGCAGCACCGACCCCGCCGAGACCGCCGTCGTCAAGGGCGACGCCCGCATGGCGGAGGTGCTGCGCCGCGCGGTCCGCTCGCACGTCGGCCGCCCCTCGGAGCCCCTGGTGGTGGTCCGCGGCTCACGCCGCTGGCGCGTGCCGGCGTACGAACTCCAGGAGATGGCCGAGGAACTGCAGAACCGCGACATCCGCTACGGCGCCGCCCGTGAGGCCCTCCCCCAGCGCATCGCGCACGCCGTCCTCGTCCGCATGGAACAGGCGGGCGAGGCACCGGACGACCGCGTCCAGGACGCGGTGGCCCGCAACGCGGCCGTGAAGGCCGCGGTCAAGGAGGTCTGGCCGCTCGTCGAACCGGCGAAGCTGGTCCTGCGCCTGCTCTCCGACCCCGACTTCCTCGCCGAGCACGCGCAGGACGTCCTGACGGCGGACGAGCAGAAGCTCCTGCTGTGGCCCAAGCCGTTCCGGAGCGTGAAGTCGGCGAAGTGGTCGGCTGCGGACCTGGTCCTCATCGACGAGGCCTCCGACCTGGTGGAACGCACCCCCTCGCTCGGCCACGTCGTCCTCGACGAGGCGCAGGACCTCTCCCCCATGCAGTACCGGGCGGTGGGACGGCGCTGCACGACCGGCTCGGTGACGGTCCTGGGCGACCTCGCGCAGGGCACCACTGCCTGGGCCACGCGCAGCTGGGACGAGGCGCTGGCGCACCTGGGCAAGCCGCAGGCGGTCCTGGAGGAGCTGACGGCGGGCTTCCGCGTACCGCGCGAGGTGATCGCCTACGCCTCCCGCCTGCTGCCGTCGATCTCCCCGGGCCTGGCCCCGGTCTCCTCGGTCCGCGAGACGCCGGGTTCCCTGCGGATCGCCCGGGTCGCGGACCTCGACGAGGCCGTGGTGGAGGCGTGCCGCGACTCCCTGGCCCACGAGGGCTCGATCGGCCTGATCGCCGCGGACGCCCGGATCCCCGCCCTGTCCGAGGCCCTGCTCGCGGCGGGCCTGCCGTACCTGTCCCCCGGCGAGGAGACGACCGCGCAGTCCCGGCTGACGCTCGTCCCGGCGTCGCTGGCGAAGGGCCTGGAGTACGACTACGTGGTTCTGGACGAGCCGGCGGCGATCGTCGACGGCGAACCGGACGAGCGGACCGGCCTGCGCCGCCTGTACGTCTGCCTCACCCGAGCCGTCTCGGGCCTGACGGCCCTCCACTCGGCCCCGCTCCCCCAGGCCCTGGCCTGACCCGGCGGACCGGCCCGCCGGGGGGCGGGAGCGGGGTGTTGTCCGGGAGGCAGGACGCGATGCGTCGGCGCGGCAGGAGCCTCCGCGGGCCGGACCGCCCGGGGCGTTACGAATTCATGAGTCCCGGCCGGCACCCGCCAAAAAACGGCACCGGCCACGGCCCCGCCCCGGCACCGGCCCCGTTCCCCGCCCCGCGCCTCAGACGCCGGCGGACCCGGACCCGTCCAGCACGGCCCGCCACTCGGCGACGGCCGCCTCCGACACGGGGTGGTGCCAGCCCGCAGGACGTGCGGCGCCGCCGATGTGGAAGGCGTCGATCCCGCCCGCCCGCAGCACCGGCAGGTGCGCGAGCGTCAGCCCGCCGCCGACGAGGATCCGCGGCGCGTACCCCGGCTCGCCGCCCCGCGCCGCCTCCGCGAGCAGCACCGGCAGCCCCTCCTCGACCCCGGCCGCCGCCCCCGCGGTCAGGTACGTGTCCAGGCCCGGCAGGTCGGCCAGCGCCTTGCGCAGCTGGTAGCGGTCGGCCGCACGGTCGATCGCCCGGTGGAAGGTCCACGCGCAGCCGTCCAGCTCCGCGACGACCGCCTCGACGGCGGCCAGGTCGGGGCTGCCGTCCGCGTTCAGGAAGCCGAGGACGAACTCCCGCGCGCCCTCCGCCCGCAGCTCCCGCGCCGTCGCCGCCAGGACGGAGACGTCGCCCGCGGCGAAGCCGTCCGCCTTGCGGATCATGACGCGCAGCGGGATGTCCACCGCCGCCCGGATCGCCGCGAACGTCTCGCGCGCCGGGGTGAGGCCGTCGGCGGCCATGTCGGTGACCAGCTCGAGGCGGTCCGCCCCACCTGCCTGGGCCGCGACCGCGTCCTCCACGTCGAGGGCGATCACCTCCAGGAGCGCACGGTTGCTCATTCGATCCCATCCTTCTGAAGAACGCTCGGGAGAGCGGGAGCTCGGGGAGCCCGCGCAGAAGCCCCCGAAAGAGGTCTAGTCCAATATTCAGGGTACGGGCCTTCGGCCGCGCTCCACCAGCACAATCACGCCACCCCCACAATGTGCGCATGGACATAGGCATCCCGAGCACCGACACCACGGATCTCCGCGCCCGCTGGCGGGCCACCGTCGCCGAGGCCGGGGCTTCCGCCGACCGCGATCCCGCCCCCTACGCCGACCGCCTCCTCACCGCCTGGGCCGAGCCGCAGCGCCGCTACCACACCACCGCGCACCTGGCCGACGTACTGGCCCGGATCGACGTACTGGCGCCGTACGCCGCCGACCCCGCCGCCGTCCGGCTCGCCGCCTGGTTCCACGACGCCGTCTACCGCCCCGACCGTTCCGAGAACGAGGAACGCAGCGCCGCCCTGGCCGAGCGCGCCCTGGCCGAGCTGGGCATCGACGCCGCGCGCACTGCCGAGGTCGCCCGCCTGGTCCGGCTCACCGTCACCCACGACCCCGCCCCCGGCGACACCGACGGCGAGGTGCTCTGCGACGCCGACCTGGCCGTCCTGGCCGGCACCCCGCAGGAGTACGCCGCCTACGCCGCCGCCGTCCGCGACGAGTACGGCTTCGTCCCCGAGGAGGCCTTCCGTACCGGCCGCGCCGCCGTGCTGCGCCAGCTCCTCGACCTGCCGCGGCTGTTCCGCACGCCCCACGGCGCGGCGTGCTGGGAGGCCCCGGCCCGCGCGAACCTGGCGGCCGAGCTGGCCACCCTGACGACACAGCCGTCACGGGAATGACACGCCGGGGGGGAATTCGACCGCGTTCACGCGGGTTGGTGACAGTCATGCCCGCAGCTGCCGCCCGCCCCCGCATGCCCATCGCCGTCTACGTCCTGGGACTGTCCGTCTTCGCGCTCGGCACCAGCGAATTCATGCTGTCCGGACTGCTGCCGCCGATCGCCGCCGACATGGGCGTCACCATCCCGCGGGCGGGCCTGCTCATATCAGCCTTCGCGATCGGCATGGTCGTCGGCGCCCCCCTGCTGGCCGTGGCCACCCTGCGCCTGCCCCGCCGCACCACCCTCATCGCCCTGATCAGTCTCTTCGGTCTCGGGCAGGTCGCGGGCGCACTGGCCCCCTCCTACGAGCTCCTCTTCGCCTCCCGCGTGGTCGCGGCCCTGGCCTGCGCCGGCTTCTGGGCCGTCGGCGCGGCCGTCGCCATCGCCATGGTCGACAAGGACCAGCGGGCCCGCGCCATGGCCGTGATGATCGGCGGCCTGTCCATCGCCAACGTCCTCGGTGTCCCGGCCGGCGCGTTCCTCGGCGAGCACCTGGGCTGGCGCTCCGCGTTCTGGTCGGTCGGCGCGGCCTCCGCGGTCGCCCTCGCCGGCATCCTGGCGCTGATCCCCCGTATCCCGCTGCCCACCGAGAAGCCCGCGCTCCGACGCGAGCTGCGCATCTACGGCGACCGGCAGGTGTGGCTCGCCGTCGGCATCACCGCGCTGGGCGCGGGCGGTGTCTTCTGCGCCTTCAGCTACCTCTCGCCGCTGCTCACGGACGTGGCGGGGCTGGACTCGCAGTGGGTGCCGTGGATCCTCGGCCTCTTCGGGATCGGCGCGCTGGTCGGCACGACCATCGGCGGGCGGGTCGCCGACGCGCACCTCTTCGGCGTGATGATCTGGGGCATCACCGCCTCCACCGTCTTCCTGGCCGCCCTCGCCCTGCTGGCGTCGGCCGCGGCCGCCGCGATCGCGCTGTCCTTCCTGCTGGGCGTCTCGGCCTTCTTCACCGCGCCGGCACTCAACGCACGCATGTTCAACGTCGCCGGCGTCGCCCCGACCCTGGCCGGGGCGACCACCACGGCCGCGTTCAACCTGGGCAACACCGGCGGCCCCTGGCTGGGCGGCACCGTCATCGACGCCGGCCTGGGCTTCTCCGCGACCGCCTGGGCAGGTGGCGCCATGACGGTGACCGCGATCGCCCTCGCGGTCCTGGCCCGGCGCCTGGACCGCCGCACGCCGCCGCGCGCGACCCGCGTGGTCGCCGGGAGCAGCACCCCCGCCCCCGCCGAGGCCCCCGCCCACACCTGACGGCGCCGCTACCCGTCGCCGAAGACCGCGTCGCCGCAGGGCGCGGTCACGGCCCGCCTGAGCCAGCGGCCCAGGCGGCCCAGGATCTCGACGTCGCCACAGCCGGTGATCCGCTCGCGTACGGCCTCGGAGACATCGATGCCCCGTTCCGCGAGCACGGCCAGGACGTCGCGATGAACGACGTGGGTGGGGCGAAGTCGACGCCGAGCACCTCCGACACCCGGGAGAAGAGCTCCGGGTGTTCCTGGAAGATGCGGTGCATCGCCTCGTGGGGCGAGCTGACCATCGGGGTTCCTGTGGGAGTGACGGGCGGGAAAGTGCTTTTGGCATATTTCGCGACTGGGTCTTGCCGCGAGCGTAGGCAGCCGTGCCGTGCGGGACGGCCGGTTGGGCGGTGGTTCACCCCGAGGGGTGAACCCCGGGCGGTCCGGTCAGGCAGGTGCGGCAGCGGCCGGGTTCGGCCGCGCGGAAGGCGTGGTCGCAGGCGTCGCAGTTGCGGAGCGGATGTCTGACGACATCGGGTGCTGCCGGGGCCCTGAACGGCGGCACGGGCGGGAGCTGGGCGGCCAGGCGGTGGGCCAGGAGGGCGGCCGGGCGGTGCAGGGGCTCCGGCGGCAGGTTGGCCGTCAGAGCGTGGTGCACGGCGCTCGGCGGCAGGTCGCGCTCCAGCCAGGCCGCGACTCCGGGGGCGAGGTGCTCGACGTCCGTGGCCGAGAGCAGGAGGCGGGGATCCCCGCGACGGAGGCCGGCGAGGACCTCGATGGCGGACCGCAGGAGGTCGGGGGCCGGGTACGCGGGCCGCGGCACGGCGGGGAGGGCGCGGCGGGGCGGCTCGCCCTCCCGGGGAGCGGGGCGCCGCGCCCTCGGCTTCGGCTCCGGCCCGTCCGTGCCACCTGACCGGCCGGGCTGGTTGCAGGAGACCGTGCGGGTGACGACGCGGCCGCTGCCGGTGCGTTCGCAGGTGCGGCGCAGATAGCCGTGGGCCTCCAGTTCGCGCAGGGCCGCGGCGATCCGCGTCTTCCCCTCGGGGAACCGGGCCGCGAGGGTCCTGATGTCGACGGGCGCACCGCCGGGCAGGGACTGGATGTGGACGGCCAGGCCGATGGCCAGCAGCGACAGCTCGGCGTGCTGGGCAAGGTGGTTGCCGATCACCGTGAAGCGGCTGGTGTGGCGGGAGTTGTCGTGGATGACGCCGCCGGAGCGGGTGGTCGCGCGGGTGCCCCGGGAAGGGTGGTTTTCCCCGCCGTTACGGGACTGGACGTGCGGGCGCGCGCTAGTGTTCTGGGTATCCATCGGGAAGGTGCTTCTTCCTCGGTGGTCAGGCCCCCGACTGGGATTGCAGTCCCGGCGGGGGCCGACGCATGTCAGCGATGTGCTCTGTCGCGCTGAGCGTAGATCAGGCAACCCGCCCCGAAGCCAGTCAAGTTGGCCTTTTTCACTCAAGTGAGTGAGTGTGCGCCACGGGCGGGAGGGGTGGGGCTTGGTGGGGTCCTTTCCCCTCGTGTCTTGAGTCCTGGGACCGTCCCCGCCACCGGCGCCCCACCGCACGGGCTCCGGTCCCGGTCGCCCTGCGGACCCCGGTCCGGGTCGCCCCTGCGGACCCCGGTTCCTACGATGGGAAGGTCGGCTCGGGGATCAGGTGAACGCTCGGGGACGTGCATCAGAGGTGATCCTCCATGGGCCGGTACCGCACGCCCACCGTCCTCGCGGCGGCCTCCCTGCTGCTGACCGCACTGTGCGCGGGCCAGGCTCCCGCCGCCGCCCCGCCCGGCCGGGTCGGCATCGACGACGTGATCGCCGAGAAGCTCGACGACGCGATCACCGCGGCCATGCGCGAGGCCGACATTCCCGGTGTGGGCGTCGGCCTGTGGATCGACGGCGATGAGGCCTACGTCCGCTCCTTCGGCACCTCCGACAAGGCCACCGGCGTCCCCGTCAAGACCGACATGCACACCCGCATCGGCAGCGTCACCAAGACCTTCGCCATCACCGGCGTCCTCCAACTCGTCGACGACGGGAAGGTACGGCTCGACGCGCCGATCTCGACCTACCTCGACGGGGTGCCCGGCGGCGAGAGGATCACCGTCCGGCAGCTCGCCGAGATGCGCAGCGGCCTCTACAACTACACCGAGGACCCGCGCTGGACGGCCGCCTTCAAGGCCGACCCGTACCGCTCCTGGACCCCGCAGCAGCTGCTGGACATCGCCTTCCGGCACCCCGCCGACTTCCCGCCGGGCGCACGCTGGGAGTACTCCAACACCAACACCGTCCTGCTCGGCCTGCTCGTCGAGAAGGTCAGCGGCCGGCCCCTGCACGCCTATCTGGAACAGGAGGTCTTCGAACCGGCCGACCTGGACGCGACCTCGCTGCCGACGGGCGCGGAGATCACCGGCCCGTACGTGCACGGCTACACGAACTTCACCCCCGACGGCAGCACCGTCGACGCCTCCCGCTGGAACCCGTCCTGGGGCTGGGCGGCCGGCGCGATGATCTCCACCATCGACGACCTGCGCGCCTGGGTCCCGACCCTGGTCAGCGGACGGCTGCCGGACGGCGACCGCATGCTGGAGCCCGGCACCCAGGCACAGCGGCTGCGCATGCTGCCCACCGGGCACGCCGGGGTGCGCTACGGGCTCGGCATCGCCGACATCGCCGGCTGGATCGGCCACAACGGCGAGCTGCCCGGCTACGAGACCATTGCCGTCCGCCTCCCGCAGGACCGGGCGACCATGGTGATCGTCGTGAACTCCGACATCGACGGGAAGTTCGGCAGCCTGAGCAGCCTCATCGCCAACACGGTCACCGAGATCGTGACGCCCGAGCACGTCTGGGAGCTGCCGGCAGCGGCCCAGCCCAACCCGGTCCCGCAGCCGTCCACCCCGTCCACGCCGTCCACGCCGCCGGCCCCGGCCCCGAAGCCCGCCCCGAGCAGCTGAGCGCCGTTCGGTCCGGTCGTTCGGGCCGCGTCACGGCGCGCTACGCGGTCACCGACAACGCGGCGAGGCGCCGCGGCTGTCGTCGTGCGCCCGCCGGGGATCACGGGAGCGCCCTCAGGCAGCCGGGCGCCCCTTCGGGCGGCGCAGGCCGGCCGCGGTGATGCGCCGGACGAGTTCCTTGCTGCCGATCTCGACGGCGCCCGCGCCGACCGCGTCGGCGTAGCGGTGCGAGGGCACGTCGTAGTGGTCCCGCTCGAAGGCCCGCGGTGGACAGCCGATGCCCGCCGCGAAAGCGTGCAGCTCCTCGTACGAGACGTCGCTGACCAGGTGGGACCACATGCGGCCGTGGCCCGGCCAGGTCGGCGGGTCGATGTAGACGGTCACCGGCGGTTCACCGCACGCCGAGCACGGGGCCGAGGCCGCCGACCGCGGCCACTCTCACGCCCGCCTCCGAGCACACCCATTGCGGGTCGGGTCCGAGCTCCGGCTCCACGTCCAGAGCGTGCGGGTCACCGTGGGTGCAGACCGGGCACAGCGGCCAGCGCCCGTACTTCTCCAGCAGTGAGTCCTGTACGTCCTGGGCGACGAGCCCCGGCAGGTAGTCGGCGCCCTCCGGCCACTGCTCCACCCACCACCGGCGGTGCGTGACCGAGTCCTCGACGAGGGAGACGACATCGGCATCGGCGACCTCACCGGCGGCGAGATCGGCGAGCACGAGTGCGCGGGCGACATGCAGCGCCTGTTCCAGGGGGGTCGTATGGTCCATGGGGCCATTGTGGACCTGCCGGGTGCGGGTGAAGAAGACGCGCCTGCCGTGGGCCCAATGGCGGATTGACCGCCACTCCCCCTGAAAATAGCTTTCGAGCGTGACGAGGGAGCCGAGAGATTGCTCCGCCCGGTCGGCCGGTGACCATGGCCGACGCCGCGGCGAAGGCCCTGCCCGGGACACGGCCGGGCTCCCGGACCGCGCCGTGCCCCTCCCCGCGGACCCGCCCCGACGCCGCCATCCGAAGCGCACCGTCCGTCGACGTCCTGGAGCAGCCGCCGGCCCCGCCTCGCGGTGCCCCCGAGCTCCGTACGGCCGTGGGCCCGCCCGACACGCGCCGAGGTGCGGGGCAAGCCGACACCGCACGGCCCGGCACCCGTCGCGCGCCGCGGCCGGCGCCGCGTGGCGGGCCGCTCCCCCGGGCCCCGGACGTACCCGGGTACGCCGGACGGCGCGCCGCGCAGGCGGGACCGCGCGAACCCGTCCCGCCGCCCGCGAGCCCGTCCGCCCCGCCGGGCGGACCCGTGCGGGTACGGCCGACCGCTGCCGCGCTCCTCCCGGCAGCCACCGACGCCGCCCGGGCGACCGGCGCAGCGCCCCAACCGCAGCAGGCCTCACCCACCGCCCGAACCGCCGAACCGCCGAACCGCCGGAGGCTCCCGCCATGACCGCGTACGCCGAACTCCGCGCCCAGCTGGAGACGCTGACCACTGAGGCCTTCCGTCCCGAACTCGCCGAGATCGACCGGCTGTCCACCCTCGACATCGCCCGCACCATGAACGCCGAGGACGCCACCGTCCCGGCCGCCGTCGCCGCCCAGCTGCCGCGGATCGCCGCCGCCATCGACGCGATCGCCGCACGGATGGCCCGCGGCGGCCGCCTCGTCTACGCCGGCGCCGGCACGGCCGGCCGGATGGGCGTCCTGGACGCCTCCGAGTGCCCGCCCACCTTCAACACCGACCCGGGCGACGTCGTCGGACTGATCGCGGGCGGCCCCTCCGCCATGGTCAGAGCGGTCGAGGGCGCCGAGGACTCCCCGCAGCTGGCCGCCGAGGACCTCGCAGGGCTGCACATCGGCCCGGACGACACCGTCATCGGCATCTCCGCATCCGGACGCACCCCGTACGCGATCGGCGCCGTCGAGGCCGCCCGCACCCGCGGCGCGCTCACCGTCGGTCTGTCCTGCAACGCCGGCTCCGCCCTCGCCGCCGCGGCCGACCACGGCATCGAGGTCGTCGTCGGCCCCGAACTGCTCACCGGCTCCACCCGCCTCAAGGCCGGCACCGCGCAGAAGCTCGTCCTCAACCTCATCTCGACGATCACCATGATCCGCCTGGGCAAGACGTACGGGAACCTCATGGTCGACATGCGGTCCTCCAACGAGAAGCTGCGGGCCCGCGCCCGCCGCATCGTGGCCCTGGCCACCGGCGCCCCCGACGAGGAGATCGAGGCCGCCCTCACCGCCACCGGCGGCGAGGTCAAGAACGCCATCCTCGTCGTCCTCGGCGAGCTCGACGGGCCGGCCGCCGCCGAACTCCTCGCCGCCTCCCGAGGCCACCTCCGCGCGGCCCTCGCCCACGCCCGGACCCGCTGACCCCACCCCCTACGGCAAGGCGACCACCACATGTCCACTGAGCCCACCGAGCCCACTCGGTCCACCGACACGAACCGCGCCACGGCCGCCGCGATCCTCCCCCTGGTCGGCGGCCCGGACAACGTCATCTCGATCGCGCACTGCATGACCCGACTGCGCCTCTCGCTGCGCGACCGCTCGCGCGTCCAGGACGAGGCCCTGAGGGCCCTCCCGGCGGTCCTCGGCGTGGTGGAGGACGACACGTACCAGATCGTGCTCGGCCCGGGCGCCGTCGCGCGCGTCACGCCGGAGTTCGAGGCGATGGTCGAGGAGGGACGCTCGGCGGCTGCCCCGGACGCCGCCGCGCACCCGGTCACCGCCGGCGAACTGGCCGCCCAGGGCGCGGCCCTGAAGGAGGCCCGGAAGGCACGCAACGCCACCCCCTTCAAGCTGATGCTGCGCCGGATCGCGAACATCTTCGTGCCGCTGATCCCGGCCCTCATCGGCTGCGGGATCATCGCGGGCCTCGGCGGCCTCCTGATGAACCTGGGCCGGCTCCCCGGCATCGTCCCCGCACTCACCGCCATCGCGTCCGGCTTCATGTCGCTGATCGCGGTATTCGTCGGACACAACACCGCCAAGGAATTCGGCGGCACACCGATCCTGGGCGGCGCGGTCGCCGCGATCATCGTCTTCCCGGGCGTCGCGAAGATCACTGTCTTCGGCACGGAGCTCAGGCCGGGCCAGGGCGGCGTCCTGGGCGCACTGGCCGCCGCCCTCCTCGCCGTGTACGTCGAGAAGCGCTGCCGGCGCCTGGTCCCCCAGACCCTGGACGTCCTGGTCACCCCCACCCTGACGGTCCTGATCCCCGGCCTGGTCACCCTCTTCGGCCTGATGTTCCTCGCCGGTGAGGCCTCCGCCGCCATCGGCACCTTCGCCGACCGGCTGCTCGCCACCGGCGGCGCGTTCGCGGGCCTGGTCCTGGGCGGTCTCTTCCTCCCGCTGGTGATGCTCGGCCTGCACCAGGCCCTGATCCCCATCCACACCACGCTCATCGAGCAGTCCGGCCACACCGTCCTGTTGCCCATCCTCGCCATGGCGGGCGCGGGCCAGGTCGGCGCGGCCATCGCCGTCCACTGCCGGCTCCCGCGCAACGGCTCGCTGCGCGCCACGATCAAGTCGGCTCTCCCCGCCGGCTTCCTCGGCGTCGGGGAACCGCTGATCTACGGCGTCTCCCTGCCCCTCGGCCGCCCGTTCGTCACCGCCTGCGTCGGCGGCGCGGCCGGCGGCGCCTTCGTCGGCCTCTTCAACCAGCTGGGCATCGCCTTCGGCTCCACCGCCATCGGCCCCTCCGGCTGGGCCCTCTTTCCGCTGCTGGACGGCACCTCCGGCCTGGGCGTCACCCTCGCGATCTACGCGGGCGGCCTGCTCACCGGCTACCTCGTGGGCTTCGCCGCCACCTACTTCTTCGGCTTCACCGGCCGGATGCTGACCGACCTCAACACCGACCCGGATCCGGCATCCCCGGACCCCGCCGGCCCCGCCGACCAGGCGAAGGCTCCGGCCCTCGCCTGAGGGGGTTTCGTTTGGATCACCGCGCAGACCACATGAAGATGCCGCGATGTGCAGTCCGGCCGGCGGGAAGGCCGCTGTCTCCTCGCAGCGGGCGGCGATGCCCCGCCACTGTTTGCGCAGGTTCGCCGGCCGGGTCCGCGGCCGGCGAGTTCGCCTCCCCGGCGTTCGAGCGCGGTGGCGGACGCCTGCGCCGAGGTCGGGTCTTCGGGTGGGGGCCTGGTCTCGTCCGGAGCGGTCGGTCACGGAGCCCCTTCCGTTCCCGGACGGACGGCAGCAGCAGCAGCGAGAACACGGGGGTGGCAGACCCGAGGACACGGCTGCCGGGGAGATCCCGTGGAGCGCGCTCTCACGCCTCGGGCGATGCCTCCCTCTCCTGGCGCTGCCGCCGGCGGTAGCTGCGCATGGACACCTGGGAACCGCAGCCGGTACTGCAGTACAGCCCTGCCCCGTTGCGGGTTCGGTCGAAGAAACCGAAATGGCACGGCGGATTGCGGCACGCCTTGACACGCCCCCAGTCGCCGGTCTGCGCGAAGGCCGTCACCGCGGCCAGCACGGTCCCGAACACTCGGGGCACCCCTGCCTGCGGCGACACCAGCTTCACGCCACCGGTCGTCACCACCGTCGCCAGCGGGTAGAGCGCACCCGCGCGCCGCAGGTGCTGCTCGGCGTGCCTCAGCGGCTCGCCGAGACACTCCTCATCACCTGAGTGCGCGAGCAGCAGGGTCACCAGGGCGTCACGCAGCTCGCGCGCGGCCGCGGCATCGGCATCGGTCGCCACGGTCTCTCCGCCGAACTCGTCGTGCTCCGCGAGCCACGCCGCGAACGCGCCCCCGTCTGCGAACAGCTCCCGCCGTCCGGCCCCGTCCGCGCGCGTGTTCACGAACGCGAGCACGGTCTCCACCGTCGGCATGACGGTGCGCGGGCTGGGTTTCGCCGATCCGGCTGCAGCGCTGCTCATCGTCCCACCCTACACCAGCAGAAATAGCTTCTAAAGCCTCTAACAGGCAACGAAGAGCGCCGGTTCGCTTGACTGGTTATGAGCTATCGGCTTACGGTCGCAACATGAATGAGATGTCGAACCATCAGAACGCCCCCCGCACATGGCTCATCACCGGCGCAAGCTCCGGCATCGGCCGCGAACTGACCCTCCAGGCACTGGAGAGCGGGGACGTCGTCTCGGCGCTCGCCCGTGATACCGCTCCCCTGGACGAACTGGCCGGAGCACACGGCGACCGCCTGCTCCTCATCCCCGCGGACGTACGTGACGAGCAGGCCGTCCAGGAAGCGGTGGAGCGCACGCTCAGACGGTTCGGCCGTATCGACGTGGTGGCCAACAACGCCGGCTACGGACTCTTCGGAGCCGTCGAGGAAGCCTCCGACGCGCAGGCCCGCGCCGTGTTCGACACCAACGTCTTCGGGGTGCTCAACGTGCTCCGCGCGACGCTGCCGGTACTCCGCGCCCAGCGATCCGGACACGTCCTTCAGGGCTCGTCGGTCTATGGGCAGTCCGCCCATCCCGGCGTGGGGCTGCTGGCCGCGACCAAGCACGCGGTCGAGGGACTGTCGGACGCGCTGGTGGCCGAGGTCGCACCGCTCGGCATCAAGGTCACGATCATCCAGCCCGGAATGACCGCCACTCCCTTCCTGTCCAACCTCGACGTCGCGGCCGGCCTCGACGACTACGACCGGACCGTTCGCGAGGTCCGGAAGGCCATCGGAGAACTGCCCGCATCCGCGTTCTCCTCCGCAGCCCGGATCGCCGAAGGCATCCGAACGGCGGTCGACAGCCCCAATCCCCCGCTGCGCCTGGCACTCGGCACCTCCAGCGCCACCGGCATGCGCACCGCGCTGCAAGCCCGAACCGCAGAGCTGGACGACTGGAATCGCGTGACCGGCGCCGTCGACAGGTAAGGGCTGTGGGGCCCAACGGCCCCGGAACACCCGGGCAGCCGGCTGTTCGCCTCGGACTCCCCCAACGCCCACCGGCCACGGTGCGCCTCCGCGAGGCAGCGGGAATGATCGGACCATGATCGATTCGATACCTCCCGTGGTCCCGGCCGGCCGGATGGCCGCACTCGCCCAGCCGGAACTCGCCCTCCGGGGCGGGATGCTGCTGCGCCCCTGGACCCCGTACGACGCCCCCACGCTCGTCGCGGCCCACGACGACCCGGACATCCGGCACTGGAACCGCCCGAGCCGGCTGGACCTGCCCGGCGCGCAGGCCCGGATCGCCCTCTGGCACGAACGCTGGACGGCCGAGAAGGCCGGAACCTGGGCCATCGCCCCCGAAGGCGGCCGGGCCGTCGGCCTGATCGGCCTGGCCGACATCGACCTGGCGGGCGGCAGCGGCGAGATCGTCTACTGGCTGCTGCCCGCCGGGCGCGGCACCGGCGTCACGGCGAAGGCCACCGACCGCCTGACCCGCTGGGCCTTCGACGACCTCGGCCTGCACCGCGTACGCATCACCCACTCCGTGGCCAACCCGGCCTCCTGCGCCATCGCGACGAAGGCCGGCTTCCCCCTGGAGGGCACCATGCGAGGCGCCCTCCTCCACGCGGACGGCTGGCACGACGAACACCTCCACGCCCGCCTGCGCACCGACCCCACCCCCCGGGGGACGAACCCCTGATCCACCACCCACACTCGACAGACCGCCCCGTGACCCCCGCGATGCCGTCGTGGTCGGCGCCGCAGTGGAGGACCACCCACCACCCCATGACGCTCGGCTGTCGTAGCGTCAGCAGGTCGGAAAGCGACGCGCGCCGATGATCACCCCTCCGGGCGAGTAGGCCGTGCACCTCGATGGCACGTTCGCCGAGGATCCTCCAGGCATACGGATCCAACTGATCCGTATGCCACCGTCGAACGGGCGGTGCGACCCTCAGGCTTCCGCATCGTCGGCCCCGCCGGCCGTCGGGGCGTCCACCGGGCAGCCGACGTACGGCCCCCGGTCGGCCGCCGTCAGCAGCCCGCGCTCCCCCCGGATCGCACCCTGCCACGGATCGCCGGGCGGCCCGCCCCTCCACCCCGCGTCGGCGAAGTCCTTCTCCAGCCAGCACAGCTTCCAGGCCAGCTCGAACTCCCAGCTCTGCGCCACTTCGAAGAAGCCCTCCAGGGCGGCCTCGCACCGAGCCCGCTCCCGGTCCCGGTCGCACTCGCTCACGGATGGGCCCGCTCGTGGAGCACGGCGGCCAGCCGGAGCGCGGTGTCGAGGTTGCAGCGGCCCAGGTCGACCAACGGCAGCCCGTACATACCGGCCGCCGAGACCCGTTCCACGCCCAGGGAGGGAAAGACGACACCGACCCCGTCGAGGGCCTCCTTCAGTTCCCGTACGGCCTCTTCGGCCGCCTGGATCCGTTCCGTGGGCGTGAGCACCATGTACTGCGCCTTTCTACGCTGGGTGGTCTCGTTCTGCACACAGCGTGGCGATGGGCTGGCTAGCCTTTCAAGGAAGCACCGAGAACAACCCCACCTGTTGGCCCGGGAGTTGCCATGGCAGGTAAGAACCTCGATCCCTCCTCCTCACCCCGCGCCCTGCTCGGCGCCGAACTGCGCGTGGCGCGCGAGCGGGCGGGGATGAGCCAGGCCGAGTTGGGCGAACCGCTTTTCGTGAGCGGCTCGTTCATCGGCCAGCTCGAGGCGGGCACACGGCGGATGCACATCGAATTCGCCCGCCAGATCGACGACATCCTCGACGCGAACGGCTTCTTCGCCCGCAACTGCGGCGCGGCGGCCAAGTCCAAGTATCCGGACCACTTCGCCGCCGCGGCCGAAGCGGAGGCTCTGGCGAAGGCCATCCGCGAGTACGCGCCCCTGATCATCCCCGGGCTGCTGCAGACCGAACCGTACGCGCGTGCCGTCTTCCGGGCGTACCAGCCAACGGCTACGGAAGAGGCCATCGACGAGCTGGTGACGAACCGAATGGCTCGCGCCGCACTGCTACAAGATCCAACAACCCCACTGTTGTGGACCGTCCTTGACGAGGCAGTTCTACGACGGGAGGTCGGCAGTCGACAGGTGATGGCGGACGCTCTGCGCCATCTCGCGGCCTTGGCCCAGTGCCACCGGATCATCCTCCAGGTGATCCCGTTCACCGCCGGGGCACATGCCGTGCTTGGCGGCCCACTCAGGCTGATGGCATTCGACGACGCTCCGCCCCTCGTCTACGTTGAAGGCCTGGAGACGGGACTGCTGCTGGACGATCCAGCCACCGTCAACCAGCGCACGCTGACCTACGATCTGCTCACGGCCAGCTCGCTACCACCTCGGGAATCACTGGCCCTGATCGAATCCGTGGCGGAGGATTACGACCATGATGAGCACGCCTGAGTACGACCTCGCAGCGGCCACCTGGCACAAATCGAGCTACAGCGCTGGCGACGGCGGCAACTGCCTGGAGATGGCCACCTGGCCGAAGTCCACCCACAGCGGGCCCAGCGGCAGCGTCACGGTTCCCGTCCGGGACTCCAAGGTGACGGACGGCCCCCACCTCACCTTCCGCGGGCCCGCCTGGAAGGCGTTCGTCACCAGCCTCTGACCCGTTTCAGGGCTACGTACGACGGCAGTTCACCGGCCGGGTCCAGGTTCACGAAGGTGTAGCCCTCGGCCCCCGTCGGGTAGATCTCGAACCGGCGGCCCAGCGGGACGTCCCGCAGGATCGTCGGCTCGGCCTTCGGCCTGCCCGTGACGCCGTCCAGGTGCCACAGGTGTGTCCGCGCGGCGGTCGACGTCAGCACGTCGACCCCGCCCGGGGCGCGGCCCTTCGCCAGACCGAGGACCGTGGCCCCGTCGAGCCCGGCGTGCCAGACGCGGCGGCCGTCCAGCAGGGAGTAGGCGGAGATCCCCGGGACCCTGCCCTTCACCGGGAGGACCAGCAGGTCACCGCCGACCAGCGGTCCCGGTTCCGCGAGGAGGTCCTCCTGCGGGCCCGCCACCGGCACCGCGCCGCGCTCGCGCCCCGCGTCGTCGAACAGCCGCACCGCATCCCCCGCGCGCAGCGCGATCGGGCGCGCCGACAGCATCCGCAGCTCACCCGAAGGACTCCGCAGCGGCGTCTGCCAGGCGAGGGTGCCGGTCCGCGCGTCCAGCGAGGTCAGCCGGGCCGTGCCGGCGCCCGGGCAGTCCTCGACGTACAGGACCCGGCCGGCAGCGCCGTCGAGGGCGCGCGCCCGGCAGCCGGCCGGAACCGGCGCCCGCCAGCGTTCCTCGCCGCTGCGCAGGTCCAGGCCGAGGAGGGCACCGTCCGCCACGGCGACGGCAGTCGCCTCCACGACCGCCACGGGCGGCGTGTCCCCGTCCGGGACGGGAGCCGCCGGAAGGTCCTTGGCCCACAGTTCCTCGTCCTGGCGCAGGTCCACGGCCGAGACCCGCGTGCCGCAGCCGCCGGGCATGCGGGCAGCTGCGACCAGGCCCACGTCCTGCGCGATGGCCCGGCTCAGGGCGCAGAAGGCAACGCCCTCGGGGGCGGCCCGCCCTCCGGCCGAGCGGCCCCCACCGTCGTAGATGCGCAACCCGTCGGTGCGGGCCCGTACGAGCCCCGTCCCCGGGAGGTGCCAGGCGCCGATCGGCCGGGCCGACTCCGGGTTCTCCCGCTGCCACCAGGTCCACACGTACGCCTGCGGGCCGCGCATCCACACGTACCCCTGCCAGGCCGGCCACAGCGCGGCGAGCGCGACGGCCGCCGCCACCCAGCGGATCCCCGCGCCCCGGGAGCCGCCGCGCCCGCGCGCCAGCAGTACGTACGCGAGGACCCCGAGGGCGGGGGTGAGCAGCAGCAGCCAGCCGCGGCCGCGGGTCCAGTCGACGAAGGCCGACCGGCTCAGCAGAATCAGGTACAGGGCGGTCACGGCGGCGCCGGCCGTACCGGATACGAACAGGGCGCGCGGCACCCAACGCGCGCCCATGAGTGTGCTGTTGTTCATGATCCCCCTCACGTGCAGCCTAGGGGGTGGCCCGACGGCCGGGGCCTGCATGCCCCGCGGCGGACCGTGCACGACACGCGTCTGCTGTCCCGGTCCGGTGGGAGGTGTTCCCGGCGCACGGGGCCGGGATGGAACACCGCGCTGTTCCAGGAACAGCGGTCGTCCGAGGGACAGTCACCCGTCCGACAGTCCGGGTTCCGGGCCTGCGCGACGGGCGTCTCCTCGGCCGGCGTCAGGTCCGGTGCAGACCGAGGAGACGGAGGCCGGCCGCGCCCGCAAGGGGGCCGGTCGGTCAGCGGGTCCCGGTCACAGGCCGCTGGTGAACAGCAGCTTGTCGGGGCCGTTGTCGCTGAGGTTCTGGATGACGTCCTCGGTGGCCTCGTTCTTCAGGAAGTTCGCCACCTCGGCCGGACGGGCATCGGGGTGCACGGCCTTGTAGAGGGCGGCCACCCCGGTGACGTGCGGGGCGGCCATGGAGGTCCCGTTGAGGGACACCGTGCCGCCGCCGATCCGCGCGGAGATGATGTCCTGGCCGGGGGCGTAGAGATCGAGGAGCTCGCCCCAGTTGGAGAAGTCGGTCTCCTGGTCGAAGCGGTTGGTGGCGCCGACGGTCACCGCGTTCGGGGTGGAGGCCGGCGAGACGAAGCGGGCGTCCCGGTTGTCGTTGCCGGCCGCGACGATCGGCAGTACGCCCCGGTCGAACAGCGCGGCGGTGGCGTTGTTGACCGGCTCGAGGCGGTCCCCGCCCAGGGAGCCGTTCAGGACGGCCGGCTGCTGGGCGTTCGCGGCCACCCAGTCCAGGCCCGCGATGATCCCCGACCAGGAACCCCTGCTGTCACAGCCGAGGACGCGGACGCTGACGAGGTTCACCTTGTGCGCCACGCCGACATTCGTGCCGCCGACCGTGCCCGCGACGTGCGTGCCGTGGCCGTGGCAGTCCTGGCCGTTGCGGCCGTCCCCGATGGCGTCGAAGCCGGGGCGCGCCCGGCCGCCGAACTCGGGGTGGCGGTAGTCGATCCCGCTGTCGAGGATGTACGCGGTCACGCCCTGGCCGCTGGTGTTGGGGCTGAACCCGTTGTCGAGCGGCAGGAACCGCTGGTCGATGCGGTCCAGGCCCCAGGAGTTCGAGGGCGCCTTGGTGGTGATCCCGCTCGGCGGCGCCGGCGGACCGGTCACCTGCCCGTCCTGCGCCACGGACAGCACGCCGCGGGTGTGCCGGACGATCTTCAGCTGCTTCTCGGTGAGGGGTGCGGCGAAGCCGTTCAGCGCCGTCTCGTACGTGAACTTCGCCGTCACGCCCACGGACTCCGCGACCTTCGCGGCATCGACGGACTTGGCGAGGGTGACGATGTAGCTGCCGGCGATGGCGTTCGTCGAGGTGATCAACGGCGCCGGGCTGGGCTCCGGTCCGGCGGCGGAGGCCGTACCGGCCGCCACGGAAGTCAACGTGAGCACGGCGGCCGTGGTCAGGCGTGCGGCGAGCAGACGCATCGAGAGAACTCCCTGAAGTGCGTGTGGATCGGCGTGGGGGGATCCGCGTCAACCGGTGGATGCCCGCCGGGCGCGGCCCTCCCGTACATCGGGCCCGCCCCGCCGAGGACTTGAGCCGCCCGCCCTCCGCCTGGCCCAGCGACGGACTCCGCCGGGGAGGGCCCGTCGCGCACGGTGCAGAAAGGGTCATCCTCCGGCGGCTCCATGGCGGTCATCCGAAGGCCGACCGCCGGGGAAGATCCGGAAAAGTCCACCCGTACGTGTGACCGTGGGCGGAAGTCTTCGAGACCGCCGACGGCCCGCCACCTGTGGGCGGGCCCGGGCCGTCGAGGGAGGCGCGCCGCCGCGGCGCGCGGCGCGGATGCACACGGGGTTGCCCCGCTGTGCCGTCACGGTCGTGCTCCGGCCCGCGCGGCCGGTGGCCGCCCCGGCGGCATCACCCGTACGGGCCGCCGCCACCCCAGGGGGCGCACGGCCGGTGCGCCGCCCGTGCGCCCGCCACACCCCCGGACGTCGTTGACCCGCACCGCGGCGCGTGATGGCCTCCCCCCATGCGCATCCTCCTGAGCCGAGCCCTGCCCGTGGTCGCGGCCGCCGCCGCACTGGCCGCCGTCACCGCCCTCCCCGTGGCCGCGGCCACGGCCACCGCCGCCGTGGCCACGCCCATGGCCCGTGCGACCGTCGGCGACGAAGCCCCGTACATCGTCACCGTGCACCAGGGCTTCGATCCGGCGACGGTGGCCCGGATGGTCGGGGCCTCCCCGGACTACGTCTACCGCACCGCGCTGCACGGCTTCTCCGCCCGCCTCAGCCCCGGCCAGGTCGCGGCCCTGCACGTCATCCCCGGTGTGGAGTCCATCCAGGAGGACGGCGGTGTGTCCTCCTTCGACACGGCGGACTGACCGGGAACGCCTCCGGCACGGCCCGCCCGCGCCGCAGCCGCTCCCCGGCACCGCCCCGTCCCTGCCCGGCGCTTAGGGTTACGTGGATCAACTCACCGGTTGGTCACGGGGGGATCGGGGGGAGACCGATGAACGGCGCGACCGAGGCGTTCCAGCCGCTGCGGACTGACGATCCGCAGACCGTGGGCGGCTACCGCCTCGCCGCACGGCTCGGGTCGGGCGGCATGGGCCGGGTGTACCTGTCCCACACCCGGGGCGGCCGCCCCGTCGCGATCAAGGTGGTCCATCCCGAGCTGGCCGAGGACCCGACCTTCCGGCGGCGCTTCCGCCGGGAGGTGGAGGCCGCCCGCCGGGTCCGGGGCGCCTACACGGCCGAGCTGATCGACGCCGACGCGGAGGCGACCCCGCCGTGGCTGGCCACCGTCTACGTGTCCGGTCCCTCGCTGTCGGAGGCCGTCGCCCGGCGCGGGCCGCTGCCCGACGCGGCGGTCGTGTGGCTGATGGCCGGCGTCGCCGAGGCCCTCGCGGCCGTCCACGGCGCGGGCATCGTCCACCGCGACCTGAAGCCGTCGAACGTGCTGCTGGCCGCCGACGGCCCCCGGGTGATCGACTTCGGCATCTCGCAGGCCTCCGGCCTGACGGCCACCGCCACGGGCAACACCATCGGCACACCCCAGTACATGGCTCCCGAACAGGGTCTGGCGGGCCGGACCACGCCCGCCACCGATGTCTTCGCACTGGGCCAGACGGCTGCGTTCGCGGCGCTGGGCAAGCCGCTGTACGGGGACGGGCCGTCCATGACCGTGCTGTTCCGGATCGTGCACTCCAAGCCCGACCTGACCCAGCTGCCCAAGCCGCTGCGCCCGCTGTTCGCGCTGTGCCTGGCCACCGAACCGGAGGAGCGGGCCACCCCGGCGGAGATCCTCGCGTGGTGCCGCGCGTACCTGGGCGAGGAGGCCACCGCCGGCGGCGGACCGGCCGTCTGGCGGGAGGTGGTCGGCCTGGACGAGGAGGTACCGGCTCCGGTCGCCCGGCCCGCCGCTCCACTGCCGGCCTCGGGTGAAGCCACCTCGGCGGGTTCGACAGGCTCAGCGACCGCGGCGGCTTCGGCGGCATCCGGGCACCTCGCGGCCGCCCCCGCGGGAGCCGCGGCGCCGGCGACGTCCTCCGCCGGGGCCGCGTCGGCAGCGGCGGCCGCCGACCTCAAGCGGCGACGGACCGCGCGGTTCGCCACCGTGGCAGCGGTGACAGGTGCGCTGACGCTGGGGGGCCTGGGCTGGAAGCTCATGGACATGACGGACCGGGCGGCCGAACGTGAGGCGGCCGCAGTCACGTCGGCCGCCCTGACACCGCAGAACGGCCCCACGCCCACCCCCACGCCGAACGCGTCCCAGCCGCCCAAGCCCCTCCCCTACCCCGGGCTGATGCTGAACGAGAAGAACTCGATCAGCATCAAGGAGCCCGTCCAGCACGAGGACGGCGACCGCACGGGAGACATCCGGATGAAGTGCGGGCTGGCCAGCGGCTGCAAGATGGAGAGCGACGCGAGCGTGTTCTCCATGCCTCAAAAGGCGGGCACCGGCAACCTCGAGACGTGCCGCGAGGAGCTGGCGTCCGCCAGGGAGAACGACCTGACGCTGCACGTCATGGCGGCAGGCAGCGAGGTCTGCGTCAAGCACCCGTCCGGCGACATCGCGCTGTTCGTCATCGGCATCAAGTCGGCCCCCGGGCTGTCGAAGGACCCCAGCTGGATCAGGGCCGACATGACGGTCTGGCGCGCGGCCTCCTGACGCAGGTCTTCATGCCGCCGCCTCCTGCGGCGCGTCCGCGTCGAGGGCAACGACGAGGAAGGCGTCCCTGTCGAGGTCCATCACGACCGTCACCCGCCGCCCCCGTTCCCGGCACCTGGCCGCGTACTCCTCGGCGGGCCAACTGCCGTAAGGGTCACCGGCGGGAAAGGAGTCCAGCACCTTCGTACGGCGCACCGCAGCCACCTCCTGAACGACGAACCGTCCTCACCGCCCGGATGCCCCGTCCGCCGCATCCCATGCGCAGCCGTGGCAACACCGGCGTTGTTGCCACGGCCGACGCGCTCACGCCTGCGGCAGCGCGCCGGGGCCGACACCGGCAGAGTCGGCAGCATCGGCATCGGCGCCGGCATCGGCGTCGGCGTCGCGGTTCAGCCGCGGGCCGCCTCGATGAAGGCGCGGATCAACTCCGGCGACTTCACACCTCGTTCCCGCTCCACGCCACTGGACACATCCACGCCCCACGCCCCGGTGGCCGCGAGCGCCTCGCGCACGTTGTCCGGGTGCAGCCCGCCGGCCAGCAGCCACCGTCCCTCGGGCGCGGTGAAGTCCGCCGCCCCCCAGTTCCACGGCCTGCCGGAGCCCGGGTCGGGGGCGTCGAGCAGCAGCAGGTCCTCGCCGTACTCACCGCAGCGCTCCACGCGCCCGGCGGTGGCCCGCAGCAGGGTGCGGCCCTCGGCACGCAACGCCGCGAAGTCCTGGGGGCCCTCCTCACCGTGCAGCTGCACGCCCCGTACGCCGCTCTCCTCGGCGAACCGGCGCACCTCCTCGACGGACTGCCCGCGGAACACCCCCACGGTCAGCACCGTGGCCGGCACCCGGGCCGCCAGCTCGCGCGCGGTGGCGGCGCCGACCGTACGGGGGCTGCCCGGCGCGAACACGAACCCGACGGCATCCGCCCCGGCCGCCACCGCGGCGTCGACGTCCGGCGCGGTCCTGAGCCCGCAGATCTTGACGAAGAGGTCAGCCATGCGTCCAGCCTATGCGGACCCGCCCGCGTACCGGCGTCAGCGGCCCACCTGTACGGGCCCCAGCACCGACCCGCCGATCGCCGCGGCGAGATGCGCCGCACCCGCCTCGTCGGCGGACCGGAAGTGCACGTAGACGGTGTGCGGGCCGTCGGGATGCTCACCGTTGACGTCCAGCTCCACACGCTGGTTGGTCGGGTCGTCCGAGTGGGACGGTATCTCGGGGACGAATGGCCAGGCCCCGCGCCAGAGCAACGTGGCCGCGCCGTCGCCCACCACCCGCAGGAACGCGCCCTCGACCGGACCGGGAGCCGCGTACGAGTCGACGGTCAGCGGCAGGACGGCCGCCAGCTCCAGGTCGTCGCGGGGCAGTTCCGCGCCGGTGTACCAGACGTCCGAGGACCAGTCGTAGGACGGCTCGAACAGCCCCGTCGGAAGGAACGCCGCCAATCCACGGGCCTGCGCGACGGTGTGCGTCTGCGCGCACAGCCACATCTCCGGGTCGATCTGCTTCATCCGCCCCACCAGCAGTCGGGCCCGCCGGTACGCCTCGGCGAGGTCGTCGGACCGGTATACGGGGTACGCACGCGAACTCCCCACCCCGCCCTCAGCCCTGCTCCGGCTCGCCCAGCACGGCTCCGCCGATCGCGGCGGCGAGCCGCTCGGCCCGGCCCGGGTCGCCGTGCTCGGTCACGTGGACGTACAGCGTGCGGACGCCGGTGACCTGCCCGTACCATTCGCATGCGTCGCTGTTGAGGACCAGCTGCACGCCGTCGTAGGCGGGTGAGGCGTGCGAGCCCAGCTCGGGCTCGTCGGGCCAGCAGCCCTCCCACCGCACGGAGGCCGGCCCGGCCCCCACGGCATGCACGAAGTCCTCGTCGCGAACCCCGCCCGGCAGCTCCTCCTGGCAGAACCAGAGCGGCACCTCCCCCGCCAGCTCCGCGTCAGCGGCCGCCCGCCCGTCCATGCCGGAGTAGAGGGGCTCACCCGTCACAGGGTCTCTGCGGCTCTCCACATGGTCGTAGACCGCCTCCGGCAGCAGCCCGGCCATCCGCCGCAGGTCCTCGACCGTCCACAGCTCGGCCCCCACGTACACGTGCTCGTACCGCGTGGCGAGCAGCGCGCACAGATGTCGCGCCTTCGCGTACGCCTCGGCGGGATCGGTGGTGCGCAGCACGGGATATGCGACGAAGTTCCCCATGGCCGTACGTTCACACGCCCCCACCCACCCCGGCCAGCGGTTTTCCCGGCCCGGGAACGCCCGAGGGCGGCACCCCCGCGGGGGTGCCGCCCTCGTTCGAGAACAGCCGATCAACCACCAGGTCGATCAGAAGTCCATGTCACCGCCCGGCATGCCGCCCGGAGCGGCCGCAGCCTTCTCCGGCTTGTCGGCGATGACGGCCTCGGTGGTCAGGAACAGCGCGGCGATCGACGCGGCGTTCTGCAGCGCGGAGCGCGTGACCTTCGCCGGGTCGATGATGCCCTCGGCGATCATGTCGACGTACTCGCCGGTCGCGGCGTTCAGGCCGTGGCCGATCGGAAGGTTGCGCACCTTCTCGACGACGACGCCGCCCTCGAGACCACCGTTGACGGCGATCTGCTTGAGCGGGGCCTCCAGGGCGAGCTTCACGGCGTTGGCGCCGGTCGCCTCGTCACCCTCGAGCTCCAGCTTCTCGAAGACCGCGGAGGCCTGCAGCAGGGCCACGCCACCACCGGCGACGATGCCCTCCTCGACGGCCGCCTTCGCGTTGCGCACGGCGTCCTCGATGCGGTGCTTGCGCTCCTTGAGCTCCACCTCGGTCGCGGCACCGGCCTTGATGACGGCCACGCCGCCGGCCAGCTTCGCGAGGCGCTCCTGGAGCTTCTCGCGGTCGTAGTCCGAGTCGGAGTTCTCGATCTCGGCGCGGATCTGGTTCACGCGACCGGCGACCTGGTCGCTGTCACCGGCACCGTCGACGATGGTGGTCTCGTCCTTGGTGATGACGACCTTGCGGGCGCGGCCGAGCAGGTCGAGACCGGCGTTCTCCAGCTTGAGGCCGACCTCCTCGGAGATGACCGTGCCGCCCGTGAGGATGGCGATGTCGCCGAGCATGGCCTTGCGGCGGTCGCCGAAGCCCGGGGCCTTGACGGCGACGGACTTGAAGGTGCCGCGGATCTTGTTGACGACCAGGGTCGACAGGGCCTCGCCCTCGACGTCCTCGGCGATGATCAGCAGCGGCTTGCCGGACTGCATGACCTTCTCCAGGAGCGGCAGCAGGTCCTTGACCGAGCCGATCTTGGAGTTGACGATCAGGATGTACGGGTCGTCGAGGGACGACTCCATGCGCTCCATGTCGGTGGCGAAGTACGCCGAGATGTAGCCCTTGTCGAAGCGCATACCCTCGGTGAGCTCCAGCTCCAGACCGAAGGTCTGGGACTCCTCGACGGTGATGACGCCTTCCTTGCCGACCTTGTCCATGGCCTCGGCGATGAGCTCGCCGATCTGGGTGTCGGCGGCGGAGATGGAGGCCGTCGAAGCGATCTGCTCCTTGGTCTCGACGTCCTTGGCCTGGGCGAGCAGGGCGGCGGAGACGGCCTCGACGGCCTTCTCGATACCACGCTTGAGGGCCATCGGGTTGGCGCCGGCGGCCACGTTGCGCAGGCCCTCACGGACGAGCGCCTGGGCCAGGACGGTGGCGGTGGTCGTACCGTCGCCGGCGACGTCGTCCGTCTTCTTGGCGACTTCCTTGACCAGCTCGGCGCCGATCTTCTCGTACGGGTCCTCGAGCTCGATCTCCTTGGCGATGGAGACACCATCGTTGGTGATCGTGGGGGCGCCCCACTTCTTCTCAAGGACGACGTTGCGACCCTTGGGGCCAAGGGTGACCTTGACGGCGTCGGCGAGCTGGTTCATCCCACGCTCGAGGCCGCGGCGGGCCTCCTCGTCGAACGCAATGATCTTGGCCATCTGAAGTGGTCCTCCCGGACAGCGGTGGATTGCTCCCAGGACCGCGCCCGCGCCCGCGACGGACGGCCTGCGTGCCCGGCGGTTCCTTCCCACCGGACCCTGCGGGCCTCACCGACCCGGTCCTCGTTTCAGTAGCACTCTCACTCGTAGAGTGCTAACGCCAATGATTAGCACTCGACCCCCTGGAGTGCAAGCGGCTTCGACGAAGGCCCAGGTGACACGCGAGGGGCCCACATCCCGTGTCCGGGATGTGGGCCCCTCGTAGGTCTTCCGGGTCTTCGACGGAAGACCGAGCGTCGGTGGTCGATGCTCCGGGACTAGCCGAGCGCGAGCTTGACCATGTCCGCCTGCGGACCCTTCTGGCCCTGTGAGATCTCGAACTCGACCCGCTGACCCTCTTCAAGGGTGCGGTACCCGTCCATCTGGATGGCGCTGTAGTGGACGAACACATCCGCACCACCGTCGACCGCGATGAAGCCGTAGCCCTTCTCCGCGTTGAACCACTTGACGGTGCCCTGAGCCATGCCTAACTCCCCTATTACTGGCCCTTGCGCGGGAACGCACTTCGCGTTCCCGGGTCAGAACTTGCGTCGGAACGCTTCGACCGAGGCTGAATGTATCTGCGCGAGTGCTGTCTGCAACAGGTCAATCCGACGAGAAATCTGGACACCGAGAAACATTGAAATAGAGTGAAAATTTGGCAGATTCCAGGGCAACTCGGGCCGGGCAAATTTCGCCAAAGCCCCATACCGCACCTGCACATTGACCCGATGTCGACCCTCACGCGACCCGTTCATATGCGGCGGGCAAGTCCAGCGGAGGGGACTTCCCCAACTCTACCGTGCCCAATCAAACAGAATTACCCCCTCCGCTTTTTAGCGGAGGGGGTAATTTCGGTTTACCGGGTGGGTCAGCAGCCGCCCGCGACGGCCGGAATGATCGAGACGCCGGCGCCGTCCGGCGTCACCGCCTCGAGCCCGCCCTCGAAGCGCACGTCATCGTCGTTGACGTAGACGTTCACGAAGCGGCGGAGCTTGCCCTGGTCGTCCAGGACGCGCGCGGCGATGCCCGGGTGGTTCTCCTCCAGGGACTCGATGACCTCGGCGAGGGTCGCACCCTCGGCCGGGACCTCGGCCTGACCGCCGGTGTAGGTGCGCAGGATGGTGGGGATGCGGACGTTGACGCTCATGGCGCTACTGCCTTTCCGGTAGTACGTGGAGGATGGTCAGGCCAGGCCGGCGGCGCGGAACGCGTCCAGGCTGGGGCGGATGGTGGCGGTCTGCCCGCTGTCCGCGGCCACCGCCTCCAGGGTCTTGAGGCCGTCGCCGGTGTTGAGGACGACGGTGGTCAGCGTCGGGTCGAGCTGCCCGTTCTCGATGAGCTTCTTCGTCACGCCGACGGTCACGCCGCCCGCGGTCTCGGCGAAGATGCCCTCGGTCTGCGCGAGGATCTTGATGGCCTCGACGACCTGCTCGTCGTTCACGTCCTCCACGAAACCGCCGGTGCGGCGCGCGATGTCCAGGACGTACGGGCCGTCCGCCGGGTTTCCGATGGCGAGCGACTTGGCGATGGTGTTCGGCTTCTGCGGGCGGACCACGTCGTGGCCGGCCTTGAAGGCGGTCGACACCGGGGAGCAGCCCTCGGCCTGGGCACCGAAGATCTTGTACGGCTTGTCCTCGACGAGGCCGAGCCTGATGAGTTCCTGCAGGCCCTTGTCGATCTTCGTCAGCTGCGAACCGGACGCGATCGGGATGACGATCTGGTCCGGCAGCTGCCAGCCGAGCTGCTCGCAGATCTCGTACGCCAGGGTCTTGGAGCCTTCGCCGTAGTACGGGCGCAGGTTGACGTTGACGAAGCCCCAGCCCTCGCCCAGCGGGTCGCCGATGAGCTCGGAGCAGAAGCGGTTGACGTCGTCGTAGTTGCCCTCGATGCCGACCAGGTCGCCGCCGTACACACCGGCCATGACGACCTTGCCCTGCTCCAGGTCGTGCGGGATGAACACGCAGGAGCGGAAGCCGGCCCGGGCCGCCGCGGCGCCGACGGCGCCGGCGAGGTTGCCGGTGGAGGAGCACGAGAGGGTGGTGAAGCCGAAGGCGCGGGCGGCCTCGACGGCGATGGCCACGACGCGGTCCTTGAAGGAGTGCGTCGGGTTGCCGGAGTCGTCCTTGACGTACAGCTTGCCGGTGACGCCCAGCTCCTTGGCCAGGTTGGCCGCGTCGACGAGCTTGGTGAAGCCGGGGTTCAGGCTCGGCTTCGACGCCACGTCCGCGGGGACGGGCAGCAGCGGCGCGTAGCGCCAGATGTTGTTGGGGCCGGCCTCGATCGCGGCGCGCAGGGCCTCGGGGTCACCGGTGGGGAGCTCGTAGGCGACTTCCAGAGGTCCGAAGCACTCGGCGCACGCGAAGATGGGGCCGAGCTCGAAGCGGGTACCGCACTCGCGACAGGAAAGGCCCGTGGCAGGTCCGAGATCGACAGAGGTGGCGACAGTCTGTGCAGCCATGATGGCGAGGCCCTTTCTCCTCATCTTCCCCATGGCGCATTTCGCCATGAGACGGAATTGGCACCTTCCCTAGCCGGGGACCTCGCTGACGAGCGCTGCTGCGCGATCGCGAGAACCGACTGGAGGGTTGCCGGGGCTTCAACGGGCCGTGTCCCTCTGCCCCTCTGGATGAGCGGTATGGCACCGGCACACGCGCTCTGTGGCGCGCCGGTGCGTTTGTACGCGGGGGACCCCGGCATGCGGTGGTCCTTCGCGTTGTTCAAGACTGTAACCGAAGGGACGGGCGGTTGAGACAGCCGTCCGAAACGCGAGATGGATCGCATAACGGCCCATAACGCCGACGAGCAGGGAGTGCTGAGGGTGCTGGAAGAGGTGGAGCGCTGGCTGGCCGACCGCTCCTGGTCCGCCGCCGACCGACCGCTCGACCAGCTGCTCGACCTCAAACGGGCGGCCGGGACCACGGTCAGCGTGGTGCTGCCCGCGCTGGACGAGGAGGCCACGGTCGGCGCGATCGTCGAGGTCATCCGGCGTGAGCTGATCGAGGGACTGCCGGTCCCGCTCGTGGACGAGCTGGTCGTGGTCGACTCGGGCTCGGCCGACCGGACCGCCGAGGTCGCGGCGAAGGCCGGCGCCCGGGTGGTGCACCGCGACGAGATCCTGCCCAGGATCCCGGCGCTGCCCGGCAAGGGCGAGGTGCTGTGGCGCTCGCTGCTGGCCACCACCGGCGACATCGTCTGCTTCGTCGACGCCGACCTGCGGGACTTCTCTGCCTCCTTCGTCTCCGGGATCGTGGGCCCGCTGCTCACCGACCCCGGCGTGCAGTTCGTCAAGGCGATGTACGACCGGCCCCTCGGGGACGCCCCCGGCCAGGGCGGACGGGTCACCGAGCTGGTCGCCCGCCCGCTGCTGAACCTGCACTGGCCGCAGCTGGCCGGCTTCGTCCAGCCGCTGGGCGGCGAGTACGCCGTACGGCGCTCCCTGCTGGAGCGGCTGCCGTTCCCCGTCGGCTACGGGGTCGAGCTCGGCCTGCTGGTCGACGCGCTGCACACCGTCGGGCTGGACGCGCTGGCCCAGGTGGACGTGGGCGTGCGCCTCCACCGCCATCAGGGCGGACAGGCGCTGGGACGGATGGCCGCGGCGATCTACCGCACGGCCCAGGTACGGCTCTCTCGCGGGCACCTCGTACGGCCGGAGCTGACGCAGTTCGAGCGGGGCCCGGAGGGCTTCGTGCCGCACACGTACGCCGTGGACACCGAGGAGCGGCCGCCGATGCTGGGCGTGAAGGAGTACGGACGGCGCCGCGTGGCGTGACGTGTCCATACGTTTGAGCGAGCGCGGGCCGGGCTAGGTTCGCCGCATGGCTTCTCAGGTACTCGTCGCGGCGAACCGCGGCCCGCTCTCCTACGCCCTCTCCGACGACGGCACGCTCAGCGCCCGGCGCGGCGGGGGTGGTCTCGTCTCCGGACTCTCGGCGGCCCTCGCGGAGCAGCCCGGGGCATTGTGGATCTGTGCGGCCCTGTCGGACGCGGACCGGGAGGCGGTCCGCCGGGACGTCTCCGAGCCGGGCGTCCGGATGTTGGACATCGATCCCACGATGTATGACGACGCGTACAACGGCATCGCGAACTCTGTGCTGTGGTTCACCCACCACCATCTGTACGACGTGCCGCGCGAGCCGGTCTTCGACGCGGAGTTCCGGCGCCGGTGGGCCTCGTACGTCGCGTACAACGAGGCGTTCGCGCGCGCCCTCGCCGACGAGGCCGGGCAGGGGGCCCACGTGCTGGTGCAGGACTACCACCTGGCGCTCGTGCCGGGTCAGTTGCGGGAGCTGCGGCCGGACCTGCGGATCGCGCACTTCACGCACACGCCGTGGGCCTCGGAGGAGTTCCTGCGGATGCTGCCCGACGACATCCGCAGCGAGCTGATGTGGGGGATGCTCGGCGCGGACGTGGTCGGCTTCCACACATGGGCCTGGGCGCACTCCTTCATGGGGGGCGCGCACCTGGACGACGAACGGGGCGTCGCCGAGCCGAAGTTCGCGGCCGGGGTGGAGCCGTCGAAGGCGAGGTACGTCCAGAAGAACCCGTCGAGTCCGGTCCGCCACAAGCGGACGGACGTGGCCGTGTATCCGCTGGGCGTGGACGCCGACGAACTGCGGGCTCTGGCGCGCCGGCCGGAGGTGGACGCGAAGCTGGCGGAGTTGCGGGCGGAGGTCGCGGGCCGCAGGACGATCGCCCGAGTGGACCGGACCGAGCTGTCGAAGAACATCCTGCGGGGCCTGCTGGCCTACCGGGAGCTGCTGACGGTCCATCCCGAGTGGCGCGGCCGGGTGGTGCACCTGGCGTCGGCGTACCCGTCGCGGCAGGACCTGAAGGTGTACCGCGACTACACGGCGGCCGTCTCGGAGCTGGCCGCGGAGATCAACGCGGAGTTCGGCACGGAGGACTGGCAGCCGGTGCTGGTGTCGGTGAAGGACGACTTCGCGCGGTCACTGGCGGTGTACCGGATGGCGGACGTGGCACTGGTGAACCCGGTGCGGGACGGGATGAACCTGGTGGCCAAGGAGATCCCGGTGCTGTCCGAGGCGGGCTGCGCGGTGGTGCTGTCCACCGGGGCGGGGGCGTACGAGGAGCTCCGCGAGGACGCGCTGACGGTGAACCCGTTCGACGTCTCGCAGACGGCGGAGGCCCTCCACACCGCGCTGGCCATGCCGGCCGCCGAGCGTGCGGAGCGCACCAAGCGGATGGCGGCGGCCGCGACGGCCCTTCCGCCCGCGGCCTGGTTCGAGGCCCAGCTCGCGGCCCTGGCCTGATCAACTACCGGCGCTCCGGCCCGGACCCCGCTCCTCGGACGCCGGACATCAGCCCCGGCTGCGATCGAGGCGCGGGGGTCCGGGGGCGGGCCCCGGCAGCGGCGGCCCGCCCGCGAACGCCGTCAGCGCCGGAGGGCCGCGGCCAGGGAGGCCAGGAAGGAAGCGACGGCGCCCGGGCCCGGCAGGACCAGGTCGGCGCGGGCGGCGAGCTCGGGGACCTCGGCCGAGCCGCTGCACACCAGCAGCCCCGGCAGCCCGTCGGCCCTGCGCTTCTCGACGGCCGAGAACGCGGCGAGGTCACCGAGGTCGTCCCCGGCGTACAGCACGGTCTCCGCGTCCCGCTCCGCCAGGAACTCCGTCAGGGCCACGCCCTTGTCCATGCCCGGGGGCCTCAGCTCCAGCACCGCCCGCCCCGGCTCGACCATCAGCCCGTGCCGGGCGGCCAGCTCCGTCAGGGGTTCGCGCAGGGCCGCGAAGGCCGCCGCCGGGTCCTCGGCCCGCCGGGTGTGGACGGCGAGCGCCCGGCCCTTCTCCTCGATCCAGGTGCCGCGCCAGGCCCCGATGGAGTCCAGGAACCCGGGCAGCTCGGCCCGTACCGCCGCCACCCCGGGGTGCTCGGCGGGGGCGTGGACTATGCCGGTCACGGCGTCCCAGCGTTCGGCGCCGTAGTGGCCGAGGACGACGAGGTGTTCCAGTCCGGGCACCCCGGCGAAGCCGCCGTAGCGGACGGCGACGCCCGCGGGCCGCCCGGTGACCACCGCCACCGAGTCGACCTCGGGGGCGAGCGCCGAGAGCGCGGGAACGGCTTCGGAATGTGCCCGGGCCTGGTCCGGGTCCGGGACGATGTCGGCGAGAGTGCCGTCGAAGTCCAGGGCGACCACGGACCGGCGGGGTGCGCGGAGCAGGGCTTCGAGTCCCTCGCGTCCGGCTGCGGTGACGGGCATCGGCAGATCGTGCGGATGGCTCCCCATAGCCACGACCCTAACGGCCCGGCGGGTCGACGGCTACGGCTATCGCCGGGCTCGCTGGGCCTCGCGGATCCTGCGCAGCCGGTTGACGGTGCCCGGGGCGTGAGCCAGCGCCCGCGGGTCGTCCATGAGGGCGTTGAGCAGCTGGTAGTAGCGGACGGGGGTCATCCCCAGTCCTTCCCGTATGGCCCGTTCCTTGGCTCCGGGCCCCGGCCAGGTGCGTCCCTCGTACGCGAGCACCGCGGCCTCCGTGGCCGTCAGCTGCCCCTCGTCCGTCATACCGCCAGATTAACGCCGCCGTCCGACAGACGACGGCGCCCCGGTCAGTCCTTGTCCGCCGCGCGCGCCGCGGTGGCGATCTCCTCCAGCACCTTGGCGGGCTGTCCGCCGGGCTGGACGGCCGTGCCGATCTTCTGCTTGATGTCCTCGCTGACGCCCGCCCAGGACTTCTTGCCGACCGGGTAGAGCCGCGAGCTGGGCAGCGCCGCCAGGAAGGGCTTCAGCTGGGCCGCGGAACCGTTCGTGGCGGCCTGCTTCGCCTGGAAGCCGGTCGTGGTGGCGGGCAGCAGGCCGTACTTCTCCGTGAAGGCCGTCACGTTCTTGGGCTGGTACAGGTAGTCCAGGAATTTCCCGGACTGCTCGCGGTGGCCGTTCTTGAAGGCCATGACCCAGTCCGCGACGCCCATCGCCGGCTGCGGGGAGCCGTCGGACGCCGGCAGCGGCACCATGCCGTACTTCACGCCCTTGGCCTCGGCCTGCTTCATCAGCGTCGGGTGGCCGTTGAGCATGCCGACCTCGCCCTTGGTGAAGGCCTCGAAGGCGGCCTGACGGTCCAGCTTGGCCGGCTCGACCGGCCCGGTGAGCCCCTGGCCGACCATCTTGTCGCGCAGGAACTCCAGCGACTTGACGTTGTCGGCGGAGTCGATGGAGTAGCCCTCCTCGTTGTCGGTGTAGCCGCCGCCGCCCGCGAGCATCCACATCATCGTCTCGGCCTGCGCCTCCTCGCGGCCCAGCGGCAGTGCGAAGGGGGTGGGGACGCCGGCGCCCTTGAGCTTCTTGGCCGCGGCCTCCAGGTCGGCCCAGCTCTTCGGCTGCCATCCCTTGGCGTCCTTGCCGATCACGCCCGCGTCGGCCAGCAGCTTCTCGTTGTAGAAGAGCAGCCGGGTGCTGGAGACGAAGGGCATGCCGTACTGCGTCTGCTTGACCTTCCCGGCGTCCGCGAGCGGGGCGAGGAAGTCGGCCTCGGTCTTCACCGAGAGCAGCTCGGCCGTGGAGTACAGCTTGCCGGCGGCGGCGTAGTCGGCGTAGGCGCCGATCTGGGCTATGTCGGGGGCCTTGCCGGCCTTGACCATCTCGGCGACCTTGGCGTCGACCTCGGACCACGAGTAGACGTCGACCTCGACCTTGATGCCGGGGTGGTCCTTCTGGAAGCCCTCGGCGACTCCCTTCCAGTAGGCCGACGAGGAGTTCTGCGGATTGTCCCCGTAGTCGGCCGCCACGACCCGCAGGGTCACCTCGTTGTCTCCGGTGAGTCCGCCGATGGCTCCGCAGCCCGTCAGCGTCACGGCGGTCAGGCACAGCGCGGCGCCGGACGCGGCCAGGCTCTGGTAACGGCCCTTCACAGGTATCGATCCACCCCTTGTTGTACGTACGATCCACGTAAGGTCTACACCACTTTGGCGGCTCGTCCACATCAGGCCCCCCACCAGGGCGCCCGATTTGTATGGCCACTCAACAATCCCTCTCAATGGACTAGACCTTTCCCCGCCGAGCACGCGAGACTGTCTCTGTGAAACCCGTGAAACACGTCATCGCCCTCGATGTGGGCGGCACCGGGATGAAGGCCGCCCTCGTCGCCGACGACGGCACCCTGCTGCACGAAGCGCGCCGCGCCACCGGCCGCGAGCGGGGCCCCGACGCCGTCGTCGAGACGATCCAGGACTTCGCCGCCGAACTCCTCGCCACCGGCCGGGAGCGCTTCGGGCGGGCCGCCTCGGCCGCCGGCGTCGCCGTCCCCGGCATCGTCGACGCCGACAACGGGATCGCCGTCTACGCGGCGAACCTCGGCTGGCGCGACGTACCGCTGCGCGCCCTGCTCACCGGGCGCCTCGGCGGTATCCCGGTGGCCCTCGGCCACGACGTGCGCACGGGCGGGCTCGCGGAAGGCCGCATCGGCGCCGGCCGGGGCGCCGACCGCTTCCTCTTCGTCCCGCTCGGCACCGGCATCGCCGGCGCCATCGGCATCGCCGGCCGCATCGAGGCCGGCGCCCACGGGTACGCGGGCGAGATCGGGCACATCGTGGTCCGCCCCGGCGGCCCCCACTGCGGCTGCGGCCAGCGCGGCTGCCTGGAGACCCTCGCGTCCGCCGCCGCCGTCAGCCGCGCCTGGGCCGCCGCCTCCGGCGACCCCGGGGCCGACGCCGCCGACTGCGCCAAGGCCGTCGAATCCGGCGACGCGCGCGCCCGCGAGGTCTGGCTGGCGGCCGTGAGGGCCCTCGCCGACGGGCTGGTCACCGCGATCACCCTGCTGGACCCGCGCACGCTGATCATCGGTGGCGGGCTCGCCGAGGCGGGGGAAACCTTGTTCACACCACTACGGAAGGCCGTGGAGGAGCGCGTGACGTTCCAGCGGCTCCCCCACATCGTGCCGGCGGCCCTCGGGGACACCGCCGGCTGCCTGGGCGCAGGGCTGCTCGCCTGGGACCTACTCGCCACGGAGGTACCGGCCTGATGTCCGGAAGCGCACACAGCACTGTTCTCTCCGGCGCCAGGGTGGTGCTGCCCACCGGGACCGTGGCGGGCGGCCGGATCATCGTCGACGGCGACCGCATCGCCGGCAGCGCCCGCGAGGGCGCCGAGATCGTCGACCTGACCGGGCACTGGATCGTCCCCGGCTTCGTCGACATGCACAACCACGGCGGCGGCGGCGCCTCGTTCACCTCCGGCACCGCTGAGGACGTCCTCCAGGGCGTGCGCACCCACCGCGCGCACGGCACCACCACCCTGGTCGCCTCCACCGTCACCGGCGACCTGGACGAACTCGCCCGGCGGGCCGGGCTGCTGGCCGAGCTGACGCAGGCGGGCGAGATCGCCGGCATCCACTTCGAGGGGCCGTTCATCAACGCCTGCCGCAAGGGCGCCCACAAGGAGGACCTGCTCCGCGACCCCGACCCGGCCGAGGTCCGCAAGCTCATCGACGCCGCCCACGGCGCCGCCCGCATGTTCACCCTGGCCACCGAACTGCCCGGCGGCCTGGACTCCGTCCGGCTGCTGGCCGAGCACGGGGTCATCGCCGCGATCGGGCACACCGACGCCAGTTACGAGCAGACACGCGCCGCCATCGACGCGGGCGCGACCGTGGCCACCCACCTCTTCAACGCGATGCCCGCGCTCGCGCACCGCGAGCCCGGCCCCATCGCCGCCCTGCTGGAGGACGAGCGGATCACCGTCGAGCTCATCAACGACGGCACCCACCTGCACCCCGCCGCCCTGGAGCTGGCCTTCCACCACGCGGGCGCACACCGCGTGGCACTGATCACCGACGCCATGGACGCGGCCGGATTCGGCGACGGGACCTACCACCTCGGCCCGCTGGAGGTCGAGGTCAAGGGCGGTGTGGCCCGCCTCGTCGAGGGCGGTTCCATCGCCGGCTCGACGCTCACCCTGGACACCGCCTTCAAGCGCTCGGTGACCCTCGACAAGCTGCCGGTGGAGTCCGTCGTCCAGGCGATCTCCGCAAACCCGGCCAAGCTGATCGGCCTGTACGACGAGATCGGCTCGCTGGAGCCCGGCAAGTACGCGGACCTCGTCGTGCTGGACGCCGCCTTCGACCTCAAGGGCGTCATGCGGCGCGGCGAATGGGTCGTCAGCCCGGCCGTCCGAGCCCCCGCCTGACGGCCGAGCGGCTGAACGGGGCGAGGCGGTCGGCCCGTGGGACTGGGCCGACCGCCTCCCCCGGCTACCGCCGGGAAGTACCCCCTGGCATGATCCCGGCAGCAACAGACCCGGGGGTGCCCATGATCCTGACCGTGACGCTCAACACCGCACTCGACGTCACGTACCGCGTGCCGCGGCTGCTTCCGCACGCCTCGCACCGGGTCACCGCCGTCACCGAACGGCCCGGCGGCAAGGGGCTCAACGTCGCCCGCGTCCTGGCCGCGCTCGGCCACGAGGTCACGGCGACGGGCTTCGCCGGGGGCCCGGTCGGCTCCGTCGTGCGGAACATGCTGGCCGCCTCCCCCGGGGTGGTGGACGCCCTGCTCCCCTGCGAGGGCGCCTCGCGCCGCACCCTGGCCGTGGTCGACGAAGCCTCCGGCGACACGACCCAGTTCAACGAGCCGGGCCCGCTGATCACGGCGGCGGAGTGGTCGCGGTTCCTCGCGCACTACGAGGAGCTCGTGGCCGGGGCACGGGCGGTGGCCCTGTGCGGCAGCCTCCCGCCGGGCGTACCCGTGGGCGCGTACGCGGTGCTCGTGCGGTCGGCCCGCGCGGCCGGGGTCCCCGTCCTCCTGGACACCAGCGGCGAGGCCCTGCGCCGCGGGGTCGCCGCCCGCCCCGAGATCATCAAGCCGAACGCCGCCGAACTGGCCGAGCTCACCGGCTCCCGCGACCCGCTCCCCGCCAGCCTCGACGCCCGCCGCCGCGGCGCGCATGCGGTGGTCACCTCGCTGGGACCGGCCGGCCTGCTGGCCGCCACGGCCCGGGGCACCTGGCAGGCGGCCCCGCCCCGCCCGCTGTCCGGCAACCCCACCGGAGCCGGCGACTCCGTCGTCGCGGGCCTGCTGTCCGCCCTGGCGGAGGGCCTGGACTGGCCGGACCGCCTCACCCGCGCGGCAGCCCTCTCGGCGGCCACGGTCCTGTCCCCGGTGGCGGGAGAGTTCGACCCCCGCACCTACGAGGAGTTGCGGCAGACCGTGAGCGTCACCGGCAGCAGCTGACGTGTCCGCCGGAGCGCCTCCCGGGCGTCCCTCAAAGTGTCACGCACGCAACAGGCTTGACGGTGTTTCAGCGAGCGGCGGGCCGGGGGCGGCGGATTATGATCATGAGAGCTGTTGATCTACACATATGCAAGGTTGAACCACATGAACCGAATTTCCCGCAGGGTGCTCGCCATCACCACCGGCGTCGTGGCCGTCTCCTCCCTGGCGGCGGTCCCGGCCCAGGCCCAGACGATCTCGGGCGGCTCCTGCGGCGCGGGCTACTACCAGCAGGACGCCTACCCGTTGGGCGACCACTCGGGTGCCACCGGCGCCGGAGTGATGTTCCTCTACTACAACAAGTCCACCGGCAAGAACTGCGCGATCCTGCGCCGCGACAGCCAGTTCAACATCACCGACGGCATGGGGATCTCCATCACCACCAGCGACGGCAAGTCCGACGTCGACGGCCAGCGCGCCTACACCCAGTACGCGGGCCCCGTCTACGTCTCCGCCCCGGGCAAGTGCATCAAGCTCTCCGGGCACGTCACGGGCTTCTGGAACGGCTCCACCGGCTGGCCGGGCACGCACCGCCACACCACCGGCTGGGTCCACTGCGGCTGACCGGCCCTGCGACGAACGTCCGGCCCTGCCGCATGCGCGGCAGGGCCGGACCCGTTCAGCGGCTCGCGGTCAGCGCTTGGTGTGGCCCGAGGCCAGCTCCAGCTGGTCGAAGATCACGTCGCACTGGTTGCCCGGCTCGCACGAGATCTTCATCGCGTTCGAGCCCTTCTTCAGCGTGATCCACGCGTAGGTGCGCGTCCAGCCCTTGTCCCAGGCGCCGTCCGCGGCCTTGGCGAAGTTGGCCAGGTTCAGCCCCTGGGTCGGGGTCTGCCCGTTGACCGTGAGGGTCGCCTTGCCGTCCTTGCCGGGGACGCCGTAGTTGACGAACAGCGTGTAGTCGCCCGCCTCCGGCACCTCCACCGTCCAGGTGAGCGCCGCCCCGGGCTGGTTGAAGCCCGCGACGTACTGACCGCCCGCGCTCTTCGAACCGGGCACCGTGCTGTCCAGCTTCGCGCCGCCGGTCAGCACCATGCCCGCACCGGCCGCCTCGCCCTTCGGCAGCTGGACCTGCGAGGGCTTCGTGCTCGGGGTCGGGCTCGCCGGGTTTTGCGGAGCCGCCGACTGCTGGTTGCCGTTCGCGGTGTCGTTGCCCTTGTCCTCGGGCTTGTCCTTGTCGCCGAACGCGAGGGCCGCGCCGATGCCGATCACGACCGCGCCGACCACCGCGACGGCCGCGATCAGCAGGCCGCGCCGGCTGGAGCCGCCGCCGTGGCCGCCGTGGCCGCCGGACTGCCCGATCGTCTGGGTCTGGTGCTGCGGGGCCTGGGGCTGCTGCGGAACTCCGTAGCCGCCCGCCTGGAGCGCCTCGGGAGCCTGGTACTGGGCCTGGTAGCCGGGGTTCTGCTGCTGGGGAACGGGGCCGCGCTGGCCGCCGTTGCGGCGGTCCCCGACCGTGCGCACCTGATGGTGCGAGGTACGGGGGACACCGGGCTGCGCACCGGGGTGACCGCCGGCCGACCCGCCGGGATAGCCGTACCCGCCGCCCGACGTGGGCGGGGTGGCTCCGGCAGACTGGCCGTCCGCGTAGAGATAGCCGAACGGATCATCGTCCTCGGGCTTGTTCGCCCCACCGTGCGGGCCGTTGTTCGCGGGCGTCGTCATCGCAGGTCACTCCTTTCGACCCCCGGGAGCCTACCCCGAACAGGTGCACACACGGGCGACGGACCGCCTCAGCCCGCCCGGCGGTGCGCCTTGGAGCGGGACCTCTTCTCGATGTACATCCGCTGGTCGGCGGAGCGCAGCACCTCGTCCGCGGACATGCCGCAGCTGGCCCAGCCGATGCCGAAACTCGCGCCGACACGCACCGCGCGGCCGTCCACGCGGATCGGCGGGATGATCGCGTTGCGCAGCCGGACGGCGAGGTCCGCGGCGTCCGCGGCACCGAGGCCGTCGGCCAGGACGACGAATTCGTCACCACCCAGCCGGGCGACGGTGTCACCGTCCCTGACGCCCCGCGTCAGCCGCCGGGCGACCTCGATCAGGACCGCGTCGCCCGTGTGATGCCCGAACCGGTCGTTGATCGACTTGAAGCCGTCGAGGTCGCAGAAGAGCACCGCCAGCCCCTTCGTCCCGTCGTCCACGTCGGTCGCGGGCGCCACCGTGTGCACGTGGT
The DNA here is from genome assembly GCF_055587885.1 of Streptomyces sp. NPDC046349. Taxonomy (NCBI): domain Bacteria; kingdom Bacillati; phylum Actinomycetota; class Actinomycetes; order Kitasatosporales; family Streptomycetaceae; genus Streptomyces; species Streptomyces sp. NPDC046349. The sequence goes on along the minus strand of NZ_JBVJFK010000006.1, from coordinate 14,337 downwards.
GGTCGTACGGGCCGTCCGTCGGGGCGGTCGGCGCCCCTGGGAAGTCGAAGGGATCGGATGCGGTGTAGCGGTCGGGGCCGTCGGGTTGAAACCCGTGCTCACCCGCACCACCCGCCTCCACCCGCACCTCGTGGCCGTCGTGCACCTCGCGCCCCTCGAAGGCCGCGTCCAGGGCCTCGATCGCGCTGGCTCGCGCGGACTGCGGCCTGCGGCACAGCCGCGCGCCGAGCCGGGCCCGCAGCTCGGCGCTGTTGGGCAGGCCGGTGAGCGAGTCGTGGCTGGCGCGGTGGGCGAGCTGGAGCTCGTGGCGCTTGCGCTCCTCGATGTCCTCGACGTGGGTGAGCAGGAAGCGCGGCCCGTCGGCGGCGTCCGCCACGACGGAGTTGCGCAGCGAGACCCAGACGTAGGTGCCGTCCCGGCGGCCCAGGCGCAGCTCGGCGCGGCCGCCCTCGGCGGAGGTGCGCAGCAGGGTGCCGATGTCCTCGGGGTGGACCAGGTCGGAGAAGGAGTAGCGGCGCAGCACGGAGGCGGGGCGGCCGAGCAGCCGGCACAGCGCGTCGTTGGTGCGCAGCAGCCGCCCGTGCTGGTCTCCGCCCATCTCGGCGATGGCCATGCCGCTGGGCGCGTACTCGAAGGCCTGCCGGAACGACTCTTCACTGGCGCGGAGCGCCTGCTGCTCGCGTTCCAGCCGGACGAGGGCGCGCTGCATGTTCGCGCGGAGCCTCGCGTTGCTGATCGCAATCGCCGCCTGGAAGGCGTACATCTGGAGCGCTTCGCGGCCCCAGGCCCCCGGCCGGCGGCCGTTGCGCGGTCTGTCCACCGAAATGACACCCAGAAGTTCCCCGCCGGACGCGTACATGGGTGCGTAGAGCCGGTCCTCGGGGTGCCACTCGTCCTCGAAGCGCGGATCCGGGCCGTCGGTGTGCCACTGGGGGACGTCGTCCTCCAGCAGGACCCAGCCCTCGGTGTGCGGGATGAAGCGGAGCCCGTCCCAGCACTCACCCATCGTCAGACGGCGCTCCCAGGAGGCGCGGGAGCCCACGCGACCGGTGATGAGGGCCTCAGCGGCGGGGTCGCCCGCGAAGGCGGCGACGACGAGATCCCCGTCCGGGCGAACGAGGTTGACACAGGCGAGCTCATAGCCGAGGCCCACGACGATGCCGTCCACGACGGTCTGCAGAGTGTCCGCCAGGCTCCGGGCCGTGTTGAGATCGGCCACCACCCGGTGCAGCTGCCGCAGGGTCGCAAGACGGACGTACGGCTCCGACTCGGTCTCCATTGCTCGCTCTCCCCGAGACCTCGACAGCAACTCCAGGTTTGTCATCGGCGTTTCGTTGCGGTGTCCCGTCCACTGAATCACAGTGAGCTGTGCGGCAGGTACACAGGGTCAACAAATCTTGTCCTCTGTGACTCAAGTCACATGAGATGAATAACGGTACGCGCTGGGGACGGTTCGGACTGGGAGCGCTCCCCCGGCTTCTCGTGAGCAAACGATACGCCCGGGCCTAGGCCGAGGGGCGGGGGCACGACTCGGACCAGGGCCCGATGTGCCGTACGGGAGGGCGAGATTAGCGTTTCAGGGTGCCGAAGACGACCCCTGTATCCGCCCCGCCCGACACGAGCCGCCATGCTGAGGGGGTGAGCAATGACGAGTTCCGCGCCGCGATGTCCCGGCTGGCCGCGGGCGTGTGCCTGATCACCGCGCAGGAGGCCCCGCTGACGGCCGGCGGGCCGCCCGGCGAGGACGTCGGCATGACGGCGACCGCCTTCATGTCCGTGTCCCTGGAGCCGCCCCTGGTCCTGGTGAGCCTGCGCGAGGGCTCGCGCATGGACGACCTGCTGGCGGAGCAGCCGCTGTGGGCGGTCTCCGTCCTCGCCGACCACCAGCTCCAGATCGCGGGCCGCTTCTCCATGAAGGGCCGCATCAGCGACCGGCTGCTCTTCGCCGACCTCCCGTACGAACGCGGAGAGGCCTCCGGCGCTCCCCTGCTGAGCGGCGCCCTCGCCACCCTGGAATGCCGGACGGAGAACCGCGTCGAGGCGGGCGACCACACCCTGGTGATCGGCCGGGTCCTGAGGGCCGCCCTGCCGTCCCCCGACTCCTCGCCGCTGGCGTACTTCCGCGGGCGCTACCGGCACCTGGGCTGACTCCCGGACCGTGCTCCCGCCGCGGCTACCAGTCCCGCCCGGTCCGGCCCCGCTTGGTCTCGGCCCGCGCCTTCTTCTCGCGCAGCCGCCGCTCGTTGATCCCGCGCGGGATCTTCGTCGGCCGCCGCTGCCTGGGCGGCGGCGCCGTCGCCTCGGCCAGCAACGAGGCCAGCCGGACCAGCGCCATCTCCCGGTTGCGCAGCTGCGAGCGGTGCTCGGAGGCCCGTACGGTCACCACCCCGCCCACCAGTCGCCCCGCGAGGCGCTCCAGCGCCCGCTCCTTCCAGACGTCGGGCAGCGCCTTGGTCGCCGCCAGATCGAACAGCAGCTCGACGCGCGAGTCCGAGGTGTTCACGTGCTGCCCGCCGGGCCCGGAGGACCGCGAGAAACGCCAGGAGAGCTCCCCCTCGGGGAGCGCGACCGAACCGCGGATGACATAGGGACCAGGCATGCCCCCTATGATCCGTGTCCGCCCGGCCCGCGTCACCCGCATTTGCCGTCATCCGGAATTCATGACGGGAACCCGACCGGCCTCTCGTCGCGTTATAGAGGTCAGCGGTACCTTGACCGCCTGTACGTGCATGTTGGATGAGGAAAGGGACATTCCCATGGCTGTCAGCCTGTCCAAGGGCGGCAACGTCTCGCTCACGAAGGAGGCCCCGGGCCTCGCTGCCGTCACGGTCGGTCTCGGCTGGGACGTCCGTACGACCACCGGCGTCGACTTCGACCTCGACGCCTCGGCCATCGCCGTCAACGCGATGGGCAAGGTCGTCTCCGACGGCCACTTCGTCTTCTTCAACAACAAGTCCACCCCGGACCAGACCATCGTCCACACCGGTGACAACCGCACCGGCGAGGGCGCGGGCGACGACGAGGCCATCAACGTCAACCTCGCCGGCCTGCCCGCCGACGTCGACAAGATCGTCTTCCCGGTCTCGATCTACGACGCCGAGAGCCGCAGCCAGAACTTCGGCCAGGTCCGCAACGCCTACATCCGCGTCGTGAACCAGGCCGGCGGCGCCGAGATCGCCCGCTACGACCTCTCCGAGGACGCGGCGACCGAGACCGCCATGGTCTTCGGCGAGCTCTACCGCAACGGCGCCGAGTGGAAGTTCCGCGCGGTCGGCCAGGGCTACGCCTCCGGCCTCACCGGAATCGCCCAGGACTTCGGCGTCAACGTCTGAGTCGCACGGTCCGGCGCTGACCGGCACCAGCGCGGGCGAAGCCCCCTCCCGGCCGTTACGGGGAGGGGGCTTCGCTACCGTTCCACAGGTGATCCTCCAACCGCTGATCCCCGTGGACGGCGCCCTCCCCGGCCCGGTCCTGACCGAGATCGCCGCCCTCTACTCGACCAACCACGCGTTCTTCGAACTCAGCGGCGACTTCCCCGACCCGAACCGCATCACGGTCGAGCAGGTCGCGGCCTCCCTCGCCGACGAACTCGCCCACGACGGCGCCGAGATCCTCCTGGCCCGCAGCGCCGGCCGCCTCGTCGGCCTCGCCGCCACCCTGGACCGCAACCCCTCCGCCGCCCCCGGGGACGACGACCCCTGGATCGGGCTGCTGCTCATCGACGCCACCGCGCACCGCGAGGGGTACGGCCGCGCCGTGGCCACCCTGGTCGAGGACCGCTTCCGCGCCGCCGGACGCACCGGCGTGCAGATCGCCGTACTGGACAACAACCCCAAGGGCCTGGCCTTCTGGCAGTCCCGGGGATACTCCCCCGTGCGCCGCGCCAGGGACCTCGAGAGGGGCCGCGACTGCACGGTGCTGCGCAAGCCCCTCGGCGCGGCGTAGCGTCGCGCCCACCCCGCCACGGGCTACTTCGGGCGGTCCTTCCCGTACAGCCAGACGTCCCAGACCTCCTGCAGGTCGCGGCCCGTCCTCTCCTGCGCGTAGGCGGTGAAGTCGGCCGTACTCGCGTTGCCGTGCCGGTGGTCGCCGGCCCAGCCGCGCACCAGCGCGAAGAACCTCTCGTCGCCGACCTCCTGCCGGATCCGGTGCAGGACCATCGCTCCGCGCTGGTACACCGGGCTCGCGGAGATGTCCTCCGGCCCGGGCGGGTCGGCCGGCGGGAAGGCGTCCCAGCCGGAGTCGGCCGCCGCGTCGACCTCCGTGTCGCCGGCCAGGAGGGCGTCGAAGTGCTGCTGCGCCGTGGGCCCGCCGTGGTCCTCGTCCCACAGCCACTCGGCGTAGGTCGCGAAGCCCTCGTTGAGCCACATGTCCTTCCAGGACTTCGGCGACACCGAATTGCCGAACCACTGGTGGGCCAGCTCGTGCAGCACCAGCGCCTCGTCCTCGGGCGCCCCCGGGTACACCGGCTTGGTCTGCGTCTCCAGCGCGTAGGCGAGGGTCCCGGCCGGCAGCACGACCGCACCCGCCGTACCGAAGGGATAGGGTCCGAACCGGCGGCTGCCCCACTCGACCATCTCCGGCAGCCGCGCGAGCGACTTCTCGCTCGCCGCCGCCTCCTCGGGTGACACCGCGTTGTAGACGGACACCCCCGAAGGCGTCTTCCCGGTGGTCACCTTGTACGGGCCGATGACTGCAGTGGCCAGGTAGCCGGCCATCGGCTCCGGGCTGTGCCACGCGAACCGCGTCCGCCCGCCGGCGACTTCGGTACGGGAGCGCAACTCTCCGTTCGACACGGCCTCGTAGCCGTGCGGTACGGTGATCGTGATGTCGTACGCGGCCTTGTCGCTCGGGTGGTGATTACCGGGGAACCAGGTCATCGAGCCGACGGGCTCGCCCACCGCGACCGCGCCGGCCTCGCCGGTGATCCAGCCCTCCCTGGAGCCGTCCGCGTCCGTGAGGGCCTTGGGCCTGCCGCTGTAGGCGACCTCCGTACGGAAGACCTGGCCCTTCTTCAGGTCGTCCGCCGGGCGCACCGTCAACTCGTTGCCGGTCCGGTTGAACCGGGCCGCCTCACCGTCGACGTCCACGTCCTCCACGCGCAGGCCGCTCAGGTCGAGGTTGAAGGAACTGAGCCCCTGTTGGGCACGCGCGGTGATGACGGCCTTGCCGTGCAGCACTCCGTCCGCCGGATCGTAGGCCAGGTCCAGCCCGTAGTGCTCGACCTGGTAACCGCCGTTGCCGGCCTTGGGGAAGTACGGGTCACGCAGCCCCGACGCACCCGGCCGCCCCTGCACCGGGCCCCCCGTGCACGCCGTGGTGACGGCGAGCAGGGCGGCGACGGCAGGGGCGGCGAGGCGGGGAAACGCGCGGTGGTCCACGCACTCGATCCTAAGCGGGCAAAGGGCGCGATCTACTTGCCCAGCGCGTCCACGCCGGCCTTGGCGAACTTCTCGTCCAGGTCGCCGCTGGGAGCGCCGGCCACACCGATCCCGGCCACGGGGGCGCCGTTCGCCTGGACCGGCGTGCCGCCACCGAGGAAGAGGGTGCCGGGGATGTCCTTCAGGTTCGGCGTCTGGGCCAGACGGCCCGCGAGCACCGAGGTCGGGGCGTTCCAGGCCACGGCGGTGAAGGCCTTGCGCTGCGCCGACTCGTAGGACTGCGGGCCGGCGCCGTCGCCGCGCAGGGTGACGACGGTGTTGCCGTTGCGGTCCACCACCGCGACGGTCACCTTCTGGTTCTCCGCGGCGGCGGCCTGGAGGGCGGCCTGGGCGGCGCGGGTGGCGGCATCGACGGTCAGGTGGGTCGTCGTGGTGAAGTTCCTGTCGCTCGGACCGTCCTTCTTCCCCGCGACGGCGGCGGCCTGGGCGGTGCCGGCGGCGGGGCTCGCGCTGGCGCTCACCGCACCGAAGGTTCCGGCGCCCAGGGCGACGGCGAGGGCGGTACCGGTGAGAACGCGGGTGCGGGTCTTCATCTCTGCTGCTCCTGAGAACGGTGGCACGGTGACGGCATCGGGTCGGTCCGGGCCGGTCGGGCCGGCTCCTTCACTGCTCCAAGCCTGTGCCCGACACCCCCTCCACCCCGTCCCCGTACCGGCTCGCCCCGGCCACCGCACCGGCTGACCCGGGGGTCATCCGATCGGCCGATGCGCTTCACCTCCGGCGCGGTATTTCCTGGTCGGACCGGGGGCCAGCCCCGTCGGCGTCCGGGGGCGCGAAGTCCGGGCGGCGCCCCGGCAACGGCGCCGCACCCGCGGACCCCACCCCGACGGCGCCGCACTGCCGACCCCACCCCGACGGCGCCGCAGGCACAGGGCCGCAGCCGACAATGGACGCACGCCCCCGACCGAGGAGCACCCCGTGACACCCGCCCCGCCGCGCGACGACACCCGCACGCTGGCGACGGTCGCCCACACCGCGTTCTTCCTGCTCCTCAGCGCCTCCGTGGCCCGCTTCCTGCTGCGCCACCCCGGCGAACCCCGCACCCCGTGGGTCATCGCCCTCAGCGTCACCCTGGCCCTGCTCTACGTACTCGGCCCCGCACTCGGCGCCGCCCCCACCCGACGCCGCCTCCTCTGGCTCGGCCTGGTCGTCACCACCTGGGTGGTCCTCGTCCTCCTCGCGCCCAGCTTCGCCTGGTGCGCCGTACCGCTCTTCCTCACCGCCCTGCGCACCCTCCCGCCGCGCGCCGCCGTCGTCCTGGTGGCCCTCCTCACCGCCTTCGTCGTGACGGCCCAGCTCCAGCTGTCCACGTCCTTCGACCCGAACCTGCTCCTGGCCCCGCCCGCCGTCGCCGCCCTCGCCACCGCCGTCTTCGTCCACATGGAACGCCAGGCCCAGGCCCAGCGGGCGCTGATCGACGACCTGATCCGCACCCGCCGGGAACTGGCCGCCACCGAACGCCGCGAAGGCACCCTCGCCGAACGCCAGCGGCTGTCCATGGAGATCCACGACACTCTCGCCCAGAACCTGTCCAGCCAGCAGATGCTGCTCCAGGCCGCAGACCGCACCTGGGACACCGACCCCGCCACGGCCCGCGCGCACGTACGCACCGCCACCGGCATCGCCGCCCACGGCCTCGCCGAGGCCCGCCGGCTGGTCCACGACCTGGCCCCTTCCGAGCTCGCCGACGGCTCCGGCCTCGCCGAAGCCCTGCGCGCCCTCGGCGCCGGACCCGACATCGAGGTCCGCTTCCACCTCGAAGGCATCCCCGCCCCCCTCCCCGACCGCGTCCAGTCGGCCCTGCTGCGCATAGCCCAGGGCGCCCTCGCCAACGTCCGGGAGCACTCGGGCGCCCGTACGGCCGCACTCACCCTGAGCTTCCTCGGGGACCAGGTGGTCCTCGACATCGCCGACGACGGCCACGGCTTCACCGACCCCCGCCCCGACGCCGACGCCGACGCCGACGGGCGAGGACACGGCCTCCCGGCGATGCGGGCGCGCGTCCGCCAGCTGGGCGGCACCCTGACCATCGAATCCACGCCGGGCGAGGGCACCGTCCTCTCCGCGGCCATCCCCCTGGAGCCCGCTCCATGACGACGATCCTGCTCTGCGACGACCACGTGGTCGTCCGCGCCGGCCTGCTGGCCCTCCTCGGCAGCGAGCCCGACATCGAGGTCCTCGGCGAGGCAGGCAGCGGCGAGGAAGCGGTCGCCCTGGCCGCCAAACTCCACCCCGACGTGGTCCTCATGGACCTCCAGCTCGGCGAGGGCATCGACGGCGTCGAGGCCACCCGCCGCATCACCGCGCTCCCACAGCCCCCGCACGTCCTGGTCCTCACCACCTACGACACGGACGCGGACATCACCCGGGCGATCGGAGCGGGCGCCACCGGCTACCTGCTGAAGGCCGAACGCCCCGAGGAGCTCTTCGCCGCCATCCACTCCGCCGCCCAGGGCCGCACCACCCTCTCCGCGCCGGTCGCCAGCCGCGTCATGGCCCACCTGCGCGGAGGCCGCCCCACCCTGACCGACCGCGAACTGGACATCCTCGGGCAGCTGGCCCGCGGCCTCGGCAACCGCGACATCGCCCGCGCCCTGTTCATCAGCGAGGCCACGGTCAAGACCCACCTGGGGCGCATCTACGACAAGCTCGGCGTCGACACCCGCGCGGGCGCCGTGTCGGTCGCGAAGGAACAGCGCCTCCTGCCCTCCTGACCGACCGGGGTGGGGACCCCTGCGCACCCGTGACACCATCGGGTACGTGCTCGACATCGGCTACTCCCTCTCCCGGCGCTTCCCCGACCCCCCGCAGACCGACTACCGCTCGGCGGACGTCCATGCGCTGCGCCACGACCTGTTCTGCGGGGACGTCTACCTCGCCGACACGAATTCGGACCGGGAAGTATCCACAGCCTGGGGATGGGTGCCCGTGCTGGACTTCGCCTGGGCGCTGTGCGACATCGTCGAGCAGCTCGACCAGGATCCGCGCGGCAGCCGCTCCGCCAACCGCCAGTACGCCGAGATCGACTTCACCGAGTCAACGGACCGCATGCTCTTCGAGCGCCGGTTCGGCTGGGTCGACGTCGAGGCCGACTGGATGCCGGCCGAAGAGGCCCCTTTGACCTTCAGCCACCGGCTGCTGCGCCGAGAGGCCCGCGACTTCCTGCACGACCTGCTCGCGGACCTGATCGACATGCACGACGGCCTCGGCGACAACCCGGCCATCTGGACCCTCCAGGCCCGTTTCCCCCGCGTCCCCGCGTAGTCAGAGCCGTCCTCCGCCGGACAGGAACTCCCGGAACACCTGTGCGGAGCGCGGGTTCTGCCCGCACTGCCACACGCCGTGCGGGCAGTAGTCGGTGATGCTGTGGTAGAGCGGCTCGTGCTCGGCGAACCAGGCCAGCATGCCCCGCACGTACTCGGGATTGTCGCCGTGCCGGAACAGCCCCCATTCGGGGTACGAGATCCGCTTGCCGTGCGCCTTCGCGAAGTCGACCTGCTGCCGGAGTCCGTAGGGCTGGGTGACCTGCTCGTCGAAGGTGCGCCCCGGCTCCTGGTCGTAGGAGTCCATGCCGACGATGTCGACCACGTCGTCACCGGGGTAGCAGCGCGTCCAGGCGATCGCGTCACCCCCGCGGTTGGGCGCGTAGTCGAACCGGAACCGCTGCCCCTGCACCGAGCGCATGGCGGCCACGATCCGCCGCCAGTACGCCTTCCAGTTCTCGGGGTCGGGACGGCAGCGGTGGGTGTAGTTGAAGCCGTTCATCTCCCAGCCGAGCACGATCACGGTGTCCGGCACCCCGAGGTCGACCAGACGCCCGGCCAGCCGCCGGAAGTGGTGGTCGTTCGCACCCCGGGCGCCGGCGCGGATCAGCTCCGCGACCCGGCCGTCGGGGACACCCGCCTCGTTGCGCTCCTGCATGGGCACGTTCAGGACGAACAGCCGGTCGGCCCTCTCCTTGCGCCACCGCGCCCAGGTGCGCAGCGAATCCGGGGCCCCCTCGATATTGGTCCAGGTGTCACCCGGCAGATAGGTGTGCCCGGCGCGCAGCTCGGTACCGCCGAGCCAGCGCGAGAGCTCCTCCATCCGCGCGACGCCGGGCGAACCGTAGTGAAGGTAGGCGCCCACGGCCGTTGCGGCCCCGTTCCCCGGCCCGCCGCCGGCGCCCTGCCGCGGCGGTCGCGGGCCGGGGCCGCCCACCACGAGGAGCAGGGCGACGGCGACCGTACTGACGCAGGCACCGACCAGCCATCGGACCCGGCGGCTCCGGTGGGACATGACACCTCCACAGGCCTCGTGCACCGTGTGTCTGCCTGCGACGTTAGGCGCCCACCCCGCTGCCCCGCCCGTCCGGACACCCGCCTGCTCGGCCATTCGCCACAACCCCGCTCCTCCCCTCCCCCGGTCCTTCGGCCCGCCGACGTCCGAGGCGCGCCGGGGGCGCCGACACCCGAGGCACGGGGCCCGGGCCCGGGGCCCGGGGCCCGGGGCCCGGGCCGCAGCCCCGCTGAAACAGCCCCCGGCATTCAAGGCCTGGGCCCGGGCCGAGGCCCGGCTGTGAGCCCCGCCGGCGTTTGCCCGGGGCAGAGACCCCGCGCCCCGACCCGGCTGTCGTTCAGAGCCCGGGGCCCGGCATAATCCCGCTGCCACAGCCCCCTGCATTCGAAGCCCGGGGCCCGGGGCGGAGACCGCGCTCACCGACCCCGCAGGCCTTCACGGCCCGGGGCCCGGGGCCCGGGGGCAGAGCCCCGCTCGCACACCCCCCGGCATCCGAAGCCCCGACCCCGGGGCAGAACCCGCTCTTGCAGCCCCGCAGGCCTTCAAGGACCCGCTCCCAGCCCCGCCGACGTTCGAGGCGCGGGGGCCCGGGGGCAGCGCCCCCGCCACGGCGCCGCACCCGGACCGCCGCACCCGGACCCCGAGCCCCTTCACGGCAGCACCCGCACCCCCAGCTGGGAAGCAAGCGCCGGAGCGAGGTCGAACAGCTGCGCCGGGCTGATCACCGCCCCGGCCAGCGCATCCACCCCCCGCGCGATCTCCAGGACGGCGGCCTCCCGCAGGTCCACGTCCGCCATCCTGACCCCGCTGAAGTCCACCCCGCGCAGCGCGCAGTCCCGGAACTCCACCCGCTCCAGCACCGCGCCCCCGAAGTCCGGCTCCACCAGAACGCACCCCTCGAAGACCACGTCCCGCAGCCGTGCCTTCCGCAGGTTCAGGTAGTCGATCTTGCCGCCGCGGACCACCACCCGCTCCAGCCCGGCCCCGTGCAGCTGCACCCCGCCCAGGCGCGCGTCCACCAGCTCCACGTCCCGCAGCGAAGCACCCGAGAGGTCGGTCCCCACCCCGCGGACCCCTTCCAGCACCGAATCCAGGATCCGCGCCTTCGCCAGCCCCGACTCGTCCAGCGCGCAGCGCCGCACCGCGCAGTCCATGAACCGGGCCCCGACCCCCTCCTGCCCCGCCAGGTCCAGGTCCGCGAACTCCAGCCCGTCGTAGTCCCCGTCCGGCTCCAGCTCCCGCCCCTCCCAGGGCGCCAGGTCCGGCAGCCGCAGCTCCGGCCTCCGCGCCGCCTTCACCGACTGCTGCCGCCCGTTTCGCACCATGGCCCCATCGTGGCCGACCGCACTGACAACGGCCCCCGCCCCCGCCCCCGCCCCCGCCTTCTTCCCCTTGACCTCAACCGGACTCCAGGTCGCAGCCTGAGCCCATGCCCACCGACACGCACGCCACCACGCACGCCACCATGAACGCGATCCGCCTCCACGCCTTCGGCCCCGCCGAGAACCTCACCCCCGAGCGCATCGCCCGCCCCACCCCCGCCCCCGGTCAGGTCCGCATCGCCGTCGCCGCCGCCGGCGTCCACCTCCTCGACACCAGCCTCCGCCAGGGCATCCAGGGACCGCCCGCCCCACTCCCCGAGCTCCCGACGATCCCCGGCCGCGAGGTCGCCGGCACCGTCGACGCCCTCGGCCCCGGCACCGACCCCGCCTGGCTCGGCCGCGACGTCGTCGTCCACCTCGGCTTCGCCCCCGGCGGCTACGCCGAGTACGCCGTCGCCGATGCGGCCCGGCTGCACCCCGTACCCGACGGCCTCGACGCCGCCCAGGCCGTCGCCATGATCGGCACCGGCCGGACCACCCTCGGGATCCTCCAGTTCGCCGACCTCGGGCCCGGCTCCACCGTCCTCGTGCCCGCCGCCGCCGGCGGCATCGGCACCCTGCTCGTCCAGTACGCGAAGAACGCCGGCGCCACCGTCATCGCCCTCGCCGGCGGAGCCGCCAAGACCGCCCTGGCCGCCGCGAACGGCGCCGACCTCGCCCTCGACCACACCGACCCCGCCTGGCCCGAGGCCGTCCGCGCCCGCCACCCCGACGGCGCCACCATCCTCTTCGACTCCGTCGGCGGACCGACCGCCCGCGCCGCACTCGGCCTGCTCGCCCCCGGCGCCCTGCACCTCGTCTTCGGCTGGTCCGGCGGCCCCCTCGACCTCACCCACGCCGAACGCGCCGACCTCACCGCCCGCGGCATCACCACCCGGGGCGTACTGGGCCCCGCCATGCTCCAGCGGGCCGGCGGCGAAGACCCCCTGCGCCTGCTGGAGACCCGAGCGCTCGCGGAAGCCGCGGCCGGCCGCCTCCGCCCCGCCCTGACCCGCTACCCCCTGGCCCGCGCCGCCGCAGCCCACCGCGACCTGGAGACCCGCGCCACCACCGGCAAGGTCGTCCTCGAACCCTGACCGCCGCCCCGCCCTACGCCCGGCCGAGTTCCGCCAGCGCCCCGTCCGTCAACCGGTACACCGACCACTCCTCCTGCGGCCGTGCGCCCAGGGCCTCGTAGAAGGCGATGGTCGGCGCGTTCCACTTCAGCACCGACCACTCCAGCCGCTCGTAGCCGCGCTCGACGCACGTACGCGCCAGCTCCGCCAGCAGCGCCTTGCCGTGGCCGCCACCGCGTACACCCGGCCGCACGTACAGGTCCTCCAGGTAGATGCCGTGCGCCCCGCGCCACGTGGAGAAGGACAGGAACCACACCGAGAAGCCCACCGCCTCCCCCTCGTCCGTCTCCGCGATGTGCGCGAACACCGCAGGGCGCTCGCCGAACAGCGCCTCCCGCAACTGTTCTTCGGTGGCCCGCGCCTCGTGCGGCACCCTCTCGTACTCCGCGAGCTCACGGATCATCGCGTGGATGACGGGGACATCGGCGACTTCAGCACTACGGATCATGCCCGCAGCCTAGGGCGGATCACCGCCCCAGCAGCAGCCGCGCAACCGCCAACTGCTCGTCCTCCAGCCGCCCTTCGCCGTCCTCCACGTCCCACAGGCAGTTCTGCAGCACCCGGCCCAGGGTCCAGGCCCGGGCCCGCTCCCGGTCCAGCCCGGCCGCCTCCGCCAGCAGGTCGAACCGCCACCGCACGTCCTGCGCACGGAAGTTGTTCACGATCGCCGGCAACAGGTCGAAGCCGGGGTCGCCGGCCAGCGGCTTCGGGTCGATCGCCAGCCAGGGCTCACGACCGCCGGCGAGCACGTTCTCGTAGTGGAGGTCCCAGTGCAGCAGCCGGTCCCCCGGCTCGCCCGCCACCTCCGCGACCGCCGCCGCGCAGTCCCGCAGCAGCCGCCGGTCGCCCTCGTCCACCAACCGCTCCAACGCCCGCGGCACCTCCTCCAGCATCCCCGCGGCCATGTCCCCGAGCCCGCGCAACCCCGCCGGAGCGGGCACCGCCGTCAGCCGCGCCAGCAACTCCCCGATCACCCGCACCGCCTGACGGGCGTCCCGCCGCGCGAGGTCCGCCAGGTCGCGCCCCGCGTCCAGCCGCTCCAGCAGCAGCGTGCCGGTGTCCGCATCGTGGTCCAGCAGCCGGACGCACCCGTCCCCGTCCCATGCACGCAGCGCGACCGGCTCCCCCGCGCACTCCTCGTCCAGCGACACCAGCTTGAGCACGGCCCCGCTGCCGTCGGCCCGCTCCACCGGCAGCACCAGGGCCGTCACCCCGTGCATCACCGGCCCGGTCCGCCGCAGCCGCCACCGCCCCAGGAACTCCGCCGCCCGCGCGGGCAACCCGGCAATGAACTCCCGCCCGGCATCCCCGTGGTACCCGACCTGCGCCTCGACCAGCCCGTCCGGGATCTCCGCGATCTCGACCATGCGCTGACGCTAGCGGCTTCCCCTGCGGGGCGCTCGGCAGTCCGGCCCTGCCCGGCCGGCTGCCCTGCGGTCGGCTCAGCGGTAGACGGCCCGCTCCGGTGCGGGGTGTCCTGCGGCCGGCCCGGCGGTGGCCCCGGCACGGCGCGGCGGGACCGGGGCCCTGCGGGCGGCTCGGCGGTAGACGGCCCGCTCCGGCGGGGGGATGCCCTGCGGCCGGCCCGGCGGTGGCCCCGGCAGGGTGCGGCGGGACCGGGGCCCTGCAGGGTGCTCGGCGGTAGACCGCTCTGGCGGGGGGATGCCCTGGGGGCGGCTCGGGGGTGTCCTCGGCGGGTTGTGGTGGGGCCGGTGCCCTGCGGGGTGCTCGGCGGTGGACGGCCCGCTCCGGTGCGGGGTGTCCTGCGGCCGGCCCGGCGGTGGCCCCGGCACGGCGCGGCGGGACCGGGGCCCTGCAGGGTGCTCGGCGGTGGACCGCTCTGGCGGCGGGATGCCCTGGGGGCGGCTCGGGAGTGTCCTCGGCGGGTTGTGGTGGGGCCGGGGCCCTGCGGCCGGCTCGGGGGTGTCCCCGGCGGGGGCGCGGTGGGGCGGGGCCGGTTGGTGGCGGGGGGCCGCCGCCGGGGTGTCTCCTCGGCTCGGCGCGTGCGGGTATGTCTCGGCTGTATCCGGTGGTCGCGCGCTCGTCCTGCGGGGACACCCCGCCACGTCCCCCCTCGGCCACTTCCGGAGCGCTGCCCTGGGGCGGCGACACGCAGGAGGG
>NZ_JBVJFK010000005.1:426185-502647 GCF_055587885.1 Streptomyces sp. NPDC046349 | reverse complement strand
GCCCGGTTACATTCCGAACCCGGAAGCTAAGCCTTTCAGCGCCGATGGTACTGCAGGGGGGACCCTGTGGGAGAGTAGGACGCCGCCGAACAATCTTTCAAAGGACCCTTGGTCCAGCGTTCAACGCTGGACCAAGGGTCTTTTTTGTTTTTCATCATTTGCACGCCGAAGCGCGGCCATGGGTCGGTTGCGCGAGAATGACTAGCGGTACCCCGAAGACAGGAGTCACACCCATGTCCAACTCTCCCGACGATCGTCCGGAGCGCGAGCCTCGTCGCAACGACGGCGGTGACAGGGGCGGCTACCGCGGGGGCCGTGACGACCGTGGCGGCGATCGTCCCCCCTTCCGCCGTGACGACCGCGGTGGCCGGCCGGCCGGCAGCGGCGGTGGCTTCCGTCGCGACGACCGTGGTGGACGTCCCGCCGGCGGTGGCGGTGGCTTCCGTCGCGACGACCGTGGCGGTGACCGTCCGTCCTACCCGCGTCGTGACGACCGCGGTGGCGAACGTCCTTCCTTCCGTCGTGACGACCGCGGCGGCGAGCGTCCCTCGTACCCCCGTCGTGACGACCGCGGCGGCGACCGTCCCTCGTACCCGCGCCGTGACGACGACCGCGGTGGCTTCCGCGGCGGCCGTGACGACCGTGGCGGTGACCGTCCCTCGTACCCGCGCCGTGACGACCGCGGCGGGGAACGTCCTTCCTTCCGTCGTGACGACCGCGGCGGCGAGCGTCCCTCGTACCCGCGTCGTGACGACCGCGGCGGTGACCGTCCCTCGTACCCGCGGCGTGACGACCGCGGCGGTGACCGTCCGTCGTACCCGCGTCGCGACGACGACCGCGGTGGCTTCCGCGGCGGCCGTGACGACCGTGGCGGCGACCGCCCCTCCTACCCCCGTCGTGACGACCGCGGCGAGCGTCCTTCGTACCCGCGTCGCGACGACGACCGCGGTGGTTTCCGCGGCGGCCGTGACGACCGTGGCGGCGACCGTCCCTCGTACCCGCGCCGTGACGACCGGGGTGAGCGTCCTTCGTACCCGCGCCGTGACGACCGCGGCGAGCGTCCCTCGTACCCCCGTCGTGACGACCGCGGCGGCGACCGTCCGTCCTACCCCCGTCGTGACGAACGTGGCGGCGACCGCCCTTCGTACCCGCGCCGTGACGACCGCGGCGGTGACCGTCCCTCGTACCCGCGTCGCGACGACGACGGCGGTGGCTTCCGCGGCGGCCGTGACGACCGTGGCGGCGACCGTCCCTCCTACCCCCGTCGTGACGACCGCGGCGGCGAGCGTCCCTCGTACCCGCGTCGTGACGACCGGGGCGGGTACCGTGGCGGCCGTGACGACCGCGGCGGCTACCGGGGTCGCGACGACCGCGATGGCGATCGCGGCTACCGTTCGGACCGCGACCCGGTCAAGCGGCTTCCGATCGACGAGGACGTCACCGGTCTCGAGATCGACGCCGATGTGCGTCAGGAGCTCCTGAGCCTGCCCAAGGGCCTGGCCGAAGAGGTCTCCAAGAACCTGGTCATGGTCGCCCGGCTGATCGACGAGGACCCCGAGCAGGCCTACGCGTACTCGCGCATCGCCCTGCGCCTGGCCTCCCGCGTCGCCGCCGTCCGCGAGGCCGCCGGCTTCGCCGCGTACGCCACGCAGAAGTACAGCGAGGCCCTCGCGGAGTTCCGCGCCGCCAAGCGCATGACCGGCTCCGTCGAGCTGTGGCCCGTCATGGCCGACTGCGAGCGAGGCCTCGGCCGTCCCGAGCGGGCGCTGGCCATGGCCGGCGAGCCCGAGGTGCAGAAGCTCGACAAGGCCGGCCAGGTCGAGATGCGTCTGGTCGCGGCCGGTGCGCGGCGGGACCAGGGGCAGCTCGAAGCGGCCATCGTGACCCTGCAGAGCCCCGAGCTGGCGTCCAACGCCGTCCAGCCGTGGACCGCGCGCCTGCGGTACGCCTACGCCGACGCCCTGCTGGCGGCCGGGCGTGACGACGAGGCCCGCGAGTGGTTCGGCAAGGCCCTCGAGGCGGACAAGGAGGGGGCCACCGACGCCTCCGACCGACTCGCCGAGCTCGACGGCGTCGAGTTCGTCGACGCCGCGATCGACCTGTCCGACGACGACGAGGTCGAGGACCTCTCCGTCGACGACCGGGACGAGGACGACGAGGACGACGAGGACGACGAGGACGAGGACCCGGCGGAGGTGGCGGCGGCCGAGCGCGCCACCGACGTCACCGAGTACTACGACGAGGACGACGAGGAGTACGAGCCGCTGGAGCAGTCCGCGGCCGACGCGGAGGTCCGGGACGACAAGGCCTGAGCCACGATGACGCAGTGATGAAGGGCGGTACCCCGAACGGGGTACCGCCCTTCATCGTGTCCGGGAGGGATCAGCCCAGTCCGCGCAGGACCAGGCCCGTGGCCGGCTTCGGCCCGAAGGACGTCGACTTGCGGGGCATGGTGACCCCCTGGCGGGCGAGGTCGCGCACGACCTCCTCGCGTACGGGATGCAGGAGGACGGCGGTGCCCCCGTGCCGCTCGGCCATGGCCACCGTGGACGCGGCGTCGTGAATGTACGTGATCTGGTCCGGGGCGTCCGGGACGTCCCAGAGCGCGTCGAGCAGCGTCGCGTGCAGCACGGTGGCGTCCAGCCGGCGCCAGGCCTCGGGGCGGTCGTGTCGGACCGTGCGGTCGAGGAGGGCCAGGTCGGGATCGGTGACCAGGTGGAAGGTGCCGTCGCCGGCGAGGAGGAAGGCGTTGCCGCGTTCCGCCGCGTCCGCGAGGGCCTCCAGGGCCAGCGGCAGCGGCCCGTCGACCGGGCGGACCCGGAAGTGGCCTTCGACGGCGGCCAGTGCGTCGGCGACCGGGAGACGGCGCAGCATCCGGTGGATGGCGCGGACCTGCAGCGGGTAGCGGGCGGTGTCCACGAGGAGCACCAGGCCGAAGTCCCACGCGGTGGGGGAGCCGTGCTCCTCCTGGAGGCGCAGATACGTCGCCCAGCGGTGGTGGCCGTCGGCGATGAGAGCCTGGCGGTGGCTGAGATCCGCCGTGACGGCGGCCAGTTCGGCCGGGTCCGTGATGGCCCAGAGACGGTGCTGGAAGCCGTCCTCGGTGGTGGTCGACAGCAGCGGCGCGCGCTGGGCGGTCCGCTCCACGACCGCTGCCGCACCCGCTCCGGGATCGTCGCCCCGGTAGGTGAGGAGGAGCGGTTCCAGGTTCGCGGACGTGGCCCGCATCAGGCCTGCCCGGTCGGTCACCACGTCCGGCATGACGTCCTCGTGGGGGAGGACGATGCCGGCGTCGGCGGTGGACAGGGCGAGGGCGCCGATGACGCCGCGCTGGAGCAGCCCGCCCCGGCGCTGCTCGTACACGTACAGCGCGGGCTCGGGGTCGGCGGACAGAATCCCCTCGGCGAGCCAGTCCCGCAAAGTGCGCGCGGCCTGTTCGTTGCGCGCGGCCGGGGTGCCGGCCTGCGGGAGGATGAGGCGGACGATGTTGTGCGGGTCGGCGGACTCGAGGTGGTCGACTCCGTCGGGACGCACGACCACGTCGTACGGCGGCGAGGTGACGGCGGCGAGGCTGCCGACACGCTCGGGGACGTAGCGCAGGCCATGGAACGGGATGAGGCGCAGCCCGTGGTCCGCGGTGCCAGAAGTGGTCATTGGTGCATGGTAAATCGCGTCTCGCCATGCGGGATGATCGGGGCAGTACGGAATCGGACAAGATCGATCTCACAGGGAGCGGCCAGAATGACCCGGCAGATCAGGACCAGTCCTGCGGCGTGTGACCAGAGTCTGCACCAGACGTACGACACCGCTCTCCTGGACCTGGACGGTGTGGTGTACGCGGGCGGGCGGGCCATCGGCCATGCCGTGGAGTCCCTCGCGGCGGCCCGCGCCGACGGCATGCACCTCGCGTACGTGACGAACAACGCGCTGAGGACCCCCGAAGCCGTCGCCGAGCACCTGGGCGAACTGGGCATCCCGACCGACCCGGCCGAGGTGATCACCTCGGCGCAGGCCGTGGCCCGGCTGATCGCGGAGCAGGTGGAGCCGGGGTCCAGCGTGCTGGTGATCGGCGGGGAGGGGCTGCGGGTCGCGCTGCGTGAACGCGGCCTGGTGCCGGTCGAGTCCGCCGACGCGGAGGGGCTGGCGGCGGTCGTGCAGGGCTACGGGGGACCGGACCTGGCGTGGGGCCGGTTCGCGGAGGCCTCGTACGCGATCAACCGGGGCGTGCCGTGGTACGCGTCGAACACCGACCTGACGATCCCCGGTGCGCGGGGCATCGCGCCGGGCAACGGGGCCGCGGTGGAGGTCGTACGGATCGCCACGGGCGCGGAGCCGCAGGTGGCGGGCAAGCCGCTGCCCCCCATGCACCGCGAGACGGTGCTGCGGACCGGGGCGAAGCGGCCGCTGGTCGTCGGGGACCGGCTGGACACCGACATCGAGGGCGCCTTCAACGGGGAGGTGGACTCGCTGCTGGTGCTGACCGGGGTGACCGACGCGGAGCAGCTGCTGCGGGCCGAGCCCCGGCACCGGCCGACCTACGTCGACCGGGACCTGCGCGGGCTGCTGGCCGGACAGCCGGAGGTGGTGCCGGCCGCGGAGGGGTTCCGCTGCGGCGGCTGGACGGCGGTGGCCCTGAACAACGGAGTGCTCGAACTGCGCGAGGCCGACGAGGAGACCGGGAGCGGGGAGGGCACGGCGACCGCGGACGGCGGCTCGGGCCCGGACCCTCTGGACGGTCTGCGGGCACTGTGCGCGGCGGCCTGGACGGCCGCCGGGGAGGACATGTGCACGCTCGACACGGCGAAGGCGCTGGCCAGACTGGGTCTTTGAGGCCCTCCGGGGCTCCGCTCGAGGCGGAGGCTAGGCTAACCTAACCTGCGTGTTGGTTGAGAGTCCCCCCGAATCCTTGCCGAGCACGGCGTCCCCGCCGGACGCCGTCGCCCGCCCACGCCATGCCGCGCGTGCCGCGGGTCTGGCCGGCGCCCTCGTGGTGCTCGCCCTGATCGTGGTGCTGAGCATCGCCGTGGGCGCCAAGCAGATGCCCCTGGACGAGGTCTGGCACGGCCTCTTCCACTACTCGGGGACCGCCTCGGACGTGGTCGTGCGGGACCTGCGGGTCCCGCGCACCCTCCTCGGGCTGATGGTCGGGCTCGGCCTCGGCCTGTCCGGGGCGGTGATGCAGGCACTGACCCGCAATCCGCTGGCCGAGCCAGGCATCCTCGGCGTCAACGCCGGCGCCGCGGCGGCCGTCGTCTCCGCGATCAGCTTCCTCGGCGCGAGCTCGCTGAGCGAGTTCGTGTGGTGGGCGTTCCTCGGCGCCGCCGTCGTCTCGGTCATCGTGTACGTGCTGGGCGGCAGCCGAAGCGCCACACCGGTACGCCTCGCGCTCGCCGGCACGGCGGCCAGCGCGGCCCTCGTCGGCTACATCAACGCCGTGCAGCTGATGGACAGCAAGGCGCTGGACAAGCTGCGCTTCTGGACGGTGGGGTCGCTGGCCTCGGCCAACATGGACACTGTCCGGCAGGTCGCCCCGTTCCTGCTGGTCGGCGCGGTGCTCGCGCTGTCGCTGGGCCGGCCGCTCAACGCGATGGCCATGGGCGACGACACGGCCAGGGCCCTCGGCGCGAACCTGACGCGGACCCGGGTCGGCGCCATGCTCGCCATCACCCTGCTCTGCGGTGCGGCGACCGCCGCGTGCGGGCCCATCGTCTTCATCGGCCTGATGATCCCGCACCTCGTGCGTGTGTTCACCGGACCGGACATGCGCTGGGTGCTCGCGTACTCGGCCGTCCTGTCGCCCGTCCTGCTGCTCGGGGCGGACGTCGTCGGCAGGGTCGTCACCCGGCCCGCCGAGCTCCAGGTCGGCATCGTCACCGCGCTCATCGGCGGGCCCGTCTTCATCTACCTCGTCCGGCGCAAGAGGATGGCCCAGCTGTGACCGTGACCGCCAAAGTCCGTCCCGTGCGGCTCCCGGGCGGGATGTCGCTGCGGATCGAGCGGCGCGCCCTGGCCGTCGGCGCCCTTCTCGTCCTCGCCGCGTTCGTGATGGCCGTCCTGCTCATCGGCACCGGCGACTTCGACATCGCGCCGTGGGACGTCGTGCAGACCCTGCTCGGCAACGGCACCCCCGCCAACGACTTCATCGTCAACGACCTCCGCCTGCCCCGGGTGCTGGTCGCCCTGCTGGTCGGCGCAGCCCTCGGGATGGCCGGAGCCGTCTTCCAGTCGGTGACCCGCAACCCGCTCGGCTCCCCCGACCTGCTCGGTTTCTCGTACGGGTCCGCAGTCGGCGCGCTCGTCGTCATCATCCTGCTGAAGGGCTCGGCGACCGAGGTCGCCGCGGGCGCGCTGCTCGGCGGACTGCTGGCCGGCGGCGCCGTCTACCTGCTGGCGTACAAGCGGGGCATCCACGGCTACCGGCTGGTCCTGGTGGGCATCGGCGCCTGCGCGATGCTGGTGGCCGTCATCCAGTACCTGATCACCAAGGCCCAGCTCGTGGAGGCCTCGCGGGCGATGGTCTGGCTGACCGGTTCGCTGGCCGGCCGGGACTGGGCGCAGGTGTGGCCGCTGCTGGCGACCTGCGCGGTGCTGTTCCCGCTGGTGCTGGGGCAGAGCCGGGCCCTGCGGATGATCGAGATGGGCGACGACGCGGCGTACGCGGTGGGGGTGCGGGTGGAGCGCACCCGGCTGCTGCTGATGCTGGCCGCGATCCTGCTCACCACGGCGGCGAGCGCCGCGGCCGGGCCGATCAGCTTCGTCGCGCTGGCCGCGCCGCAGCTGGCACGGCGGCTGACCCGCTCGCCCGGCGCCAACCTGCTGACCGCCGCCCTCATGGGCTCGGTGGTGCTGCTGCTCTCGGACTGGGCCTCGCAGCGGGCCTTCGGCGCGGACCAGCTGCCGGTGGGCGTGGTGACCGGGCTGGTCGGCGGTGTCTATCTGCTCTGGCTGCTCGTCACCGAGCGCAAGGCAGGACGTATATGAACCTCAGGAGTGCGCAAGTGCAGCGGTTGACCGCGGAGAACGTGACCCTCGGCTACGACCGGCGGGTCATCGCCGAGGACCTGTCGGTGGAGATCCCCGACAACTCCTTCACGGTGATCGTCGGCCCCAACGCCTGCGGCAAGTCCACACTGCTGCGGGCCCTGTCGCGGATGCTGAAGCCGTCCCAGGGGCGGGTGCTGCTGGACGGGCAGGCCATCGGGTCCATGCCCGCGAAGAAGGTCGCCAAGACCCTGGGCCTGCTCCCGCAGTCCTCGATCGCGCCCGACGGCATCACGGTCGCCGACCTGGTCTCCCGCGGCCGCTACCCGCACCAGGGCCTGCTCCGGCAGTGGTCGCCCGAGGACGAGCGGATCGTGACCGAGTCGATGGCTTCGACAGGGGTCGCCGAACTCGCCGACCGGGCCGTGGACGAGCTGTCGGGCGGGCAGCGGCAGCGCGTGTGGATCGCGATGGCACTGGCCCAGCAGACTCCGCTGCTCCTGCTCGACGAGCCGACGACCTACCTGGACATCCAGCACCAGATCGACGTGCTGGACCTGTGCGCCGAGCTGCACGAGACCCAGGGGCGCACCCTCGTCGCCGTCCTGCACGACCTCAACCACGCCGCCCGCTACGCCACGCACCTGATCGCGATGCGGGGCGGGAAGGTCATCGCCGAGGGCCCGCCGCAGGAGGTGGTCACCGCGGAACTCGTGGAGAAGGTGTTCGGGCTGCGCTGCCAGGTCATCGACGACCCGGAGACGGGGACGCCCTTGGTGATCCCGGCGGCACGGCGCTCCCGCGCCCGGGCGGCCGCCGAGGTGTAGGAGCAGGGCGTGGCCGACATCTCCGGAGTGTCCGGCGGACCAGGGTGTGCCCGGGCCGCCGGCGCCCCTAGAGCAGGCTCTTGAGCCGCAGCAGGTCGCGGATGCCGGCCTCCAGCCTGACCCGGCCGGAGGCCCAGGCCTTCGCGAATTTGAGCTCGCCCGCGACCAGCGCGACCAGGTCGTCCCCGGTCATCGCGAGGCGGATCTCCGCCTTGCGGGCCGGCGGGCCCGGCGTGACCGCGTCCACCCGGATCCGGCCACCGTCGAGGCGGCCCGTGAACGTCTGGTCCAGGTCCGTGATGTGGCAGCTGAGGGAGCGGTCGAACGCGGCAGCGCCGCGCACGCCCTCCTCGGCCCGCGCGAGATTGTCGGAGAGTCGGTCGAGTGCTTCACGGCACTCCTGGATCGTAGCCATCGTGATCACGACCGTACCGCAGAGCCGAGCGTGGCCGTGGGGGCGCTTCGGGGTAGCGTCGTGGCATGACCGACGAAGCAGCCGAGACACGGGCCGGGGCCCCGAGCGCAGGCGGAGCCGAGGTGCGGGCCGTGGCCGGAGCCGAGGCGGAGGCGGAAGCCCCCGCCGCGCCGGTGGAGACCGCCGCTCCGGTGGAGCCCGCCGGGCCCGCGGCACTGGGCGTCGTACGCACCCCCACCGGCCACGCCGGGGTGGACGCGCACCTGGCGCGGCTGGCGGACGCGGACCACCTCGCGGCGGACGGACACGTCGAGGTGTACGAGGATGTCCACCGGGGGCTGCGTGAGGCGCTGACCGCGCTGGACGCACCGCCCGTCCCCGGACCGTACGAAAACAGGAGCTGAACCGAACGTGGCAGGAGTGGCACGCCGCCGCCTGGACGCCGAACTGGTACGCCGCAGCATGGCCCGCTCGCGCGAGCACGCCGCGCAGCTGATCGCCGCGGGCCGGGTGACCGTGGGCGGCACCACCGCGACCAAGGCCGCCACCCAGGTCGAGACCAGCGCGGCCCTCGTGGTCCTCAAGGACGACACCGACCCCGACTACGTCTCGCGCGGCGGGCACAAGCTGGCGGGCGCCCTCGAGGCCTTCCGGCCGCGGGGGCTGCGGGTCGAGGGCCGCCGGGCGCTGGACGCGGGAGCGTCCACCGGAGGCTTCACCGACGTGCTGCTGCGGGCGGGCGTCGCCCACGTCATGGCGGTCGACGTCGGCTACGGGCAGCTCGCCTGGTCGCTGCAGAGCGACGACCGCGTGACCGTGAAGGACCGCACGAACGTGCGCGAGCTGACGGTCGAGCAGATCGACGGCATCCCGGTGGACCTCGTCGTCGGCGACCTGTCCTTCATCTCGATCGGCCTGGTGCTGCCCGCGCTGGTACGGTGCACGGCGCCGGACGCGGACCTTGTGCTGATGGTCAAGCCGCAGTTCGAGGTCGGCAAGGACCGGCTGGGCAGCGGCGGCGTGGTGCGCAGCCCCGAGCTGCGGGCCCAGGCCGTGCGCGAGGTGGCGGCCAGCGCCGCGGCGCTGGGACTGGGCGTCCTCGGGGTCACCGCCAGTCCGCTGCCGGGGCCCTCGGGCAACGTCGAGTACTTTCTGTGGCTGAGGGCGGGGGCACCGGCGCTCGACCCGGCGGATGTTGACCGTGCAGTGGCAGAGGGGCCGCAGTGACAGATTCTTCGGGGGAACGCACCGTATTCCTGCTCGCGCACACCGGACGGCCCGCGGCCATCCGCAGCGCCGAGCTGGTCGTCAAGGGACTGCTGCGCTGCGGGCTGGGCGTACGGGTCTTCGACCACGAGGCGGTGGACCTGCCGCTGCCGCCGGAGGTGGAACTCGTCACCGAGTCCACGCCCGGCGTGCTCGACGGGTGCGAGCTGCTGGTGGTGCTGGGCGGTGACGGGACCCTGCTGCGCGGCGCCGAGCTCGCACGGGCCTCGGGCGTACCGATGCTGGGCGTCAACCTGGGCCGGGTCGGCTTCCTCGCCGAGGCCGAGCGCGACGACCTGGACAAGGTCGTGGACCGCGTGGTGGCGCGCTCGTACGAGGTCGAGGAGCGCATGACCCTCGACGTGATCGTGCGGACCAACGGCGACGTCGTCCACCGGGACTGGGCGCTGAACGAGGCCGCGGTCCAGAAGGTGTCCCCGGAGCGGATGCTGGAGGTGGTCCTGGAGATCGACGGACGCCCGGTGACCGGCTTCGGCTGTGACGGGATCGTCTGCGCCACTCCGACCGGCTCGACGGCGTACGCCTTCTCCGCGGGCGGGCCGGTGGTCTGGCCGGAGGTGGAGGCGCTGCTGATGGTGCCGATCAGCGCGCACGCGCTGTTCGCGAAGCCGCTGGTGACCTCGCCGAACTCGGTCCTGGCGGTGGAGGTGCAGAACGGCACCCCGCACGGGGTCCTGTGGTGCGACGGCCGGCGCATGCTGGAGCTGCCGGCCGGGGCCCGTGTGGAGGTCCGGCGGGGTGCGGTGCCCGTGCGGCTCGCCCGGCTGCACCACGCCTCCTTCACGGACCGGCTCGTCGCGAAGTTCGCGCTGCCGGTGTCGGGCTGGCGAGGCGCACCCCACTGACGGCCCCGGCGCGGCCGGCGGCCGGCGCCGACAGCCCTTCGAAGCGGCCGGCGGCGAAGACGCCGTACGAATCGGAGGCGCCGCGCAGCCCCCGGTGCGGGACGGCGTGAAGGCGCGACGGGGGCCGACGCGGCCCTCGTCGCCCGCAAGCCCGGCTGGGATTCCCGGTGTTGCCGTTCGGCGCCGGCAGCGAAAGCGTTAATAGCACATGCGTTCGGAGAACTCGCGACGGGTGACGTCACATGGCACCCGGGAAACCTCGGTATCGTCGTCCCGTGCTTGAGGAGATGCGGATACGGTCGCTCGGGGTCATCGACGACGCGGTGGTCGAGCTGTCGCCCGGTTTCACCGCGGTGACCGGCGAGACCGGTGCGGGCAAGACGATGGTCGTCACCAGCCTCGGGCTGCTGCTCGGCGGGCGCGCCGACCCGGCCCTGGTGCGGATCGGGGCCAAGGCGGCGGTGGTCGAGGGCCGCGTCGTCATGCGCCCGGACGCCCCCGCCGCGGTCCGCGCCGAGGAGGCCGGCGCCGAGCTCGACGACGGCGCGCTGCTGATCAGCCGGACCGTGTCCGCCGAGGGGCGTTCGCGCGCCCACGTCGGCGGCCGCTCCGTGCCCGTCGGCCTGCTCGGTGAACTCGCCGACGACCTGGTCGCCGTACACGGGCAGACCGACCAGCAGGGCCTGCTCCGGCCGGCCCGGCAGCGGCAGGCGCTCGACCGGTACGCCGGAGACGCCGTCGCCGTCCCGCTGGAGAAGTACGGCTCGGCCTATCGCAGGCTCCGCGCGGTCGCCGTGGAGCTCGAGGAGATCACCACCCGCGCCCGGGAGCGGGCCCAGGAGGCCGATCTGCTCCGCTTCGGCCTGGAGGAGATCGCGGCCGTCGAGCCGGTGGCCGGCGAGGACGCCGAACTGGCGGCCGAGGCGGAGCGGCTCGGCCACGCCGAAGCCCTCGCCCAGGCGGCCCAGGCGGCGCACGCCGCGCTCGCGGGCAACCCCGAGGACCCCGAGGCCATCGACGCGAACATGCTCGTCGCCGGAGCCCACCGGGCCCTGGAATCCGTGCGGTCGCACGACCCGGCGCTCGGCGCGCTCGCCGAGCGGATCGGCGAGCTCGGCATCCTGCTCGCCGACGTGGCAGGGGAACTGGCCGGCTACGCCGACGACCTCGACGCCGATCCGCTGCGGCTGGCGGCGGTGGAGGAGCGCCGGGCCGCCCTGACGCAGCTGACGCGCAAGTACGGCACCGAAGGCACCGTGGACGCCGTGCTGGAGTGGGCCGAACGGGGCGCGGCGCGGCTGCTGGAACTGGAGGGCGACGACGAGCGGATCACCGAGCTGACCGTGGAACGGGACGGGCTGCGCTCCGAACTGTCCCTGCTGGCCCAGACGTTGACCGACGCCCGGGTGGAGGCGGCGACACGCTTCGCCTCCGCGGTGACGGCGGAGCTGGCGTCTCTGGCGATGCCGCACGCCCGGGTGACGATCGACATCCGGCAGACGGAGGACCCCGAGGGAGTGGACGTGGACGGCCGCCCGGTCGCCTACGGCCCCTCCGGCGCCGACGAGGTCGAACTGCTGCTCGCCCCGCATCCGGGCGCCCAGCCGCGGCCGATCGCCAAGGGCGCCTCGGGCGGTGAGCTGTCCCGCGTGATGCTCGCGGTCGAGGTCGTCTTCGCGGGCACCGACCCGGTGCCCACGTACCTCTTCGACGAGGTCGACGCCGGCGTCGGCGGCAAGGCGGCGGTCGAGATCGGCCGGCGCCTGGCGAAGCTGGCCAGGACGGCGCAGGTCGTGGTGGTCACGCACCTGCCGCAGGTGGCGGCCTTCGCCGACCGGCAGCTGCTGGTGGAGAAGACCAACGACGGCTCGGTCACCCGCAGCGGGGTCACCGTCCTGGAGGGCGAGGACCGGATCCGCGAGCTGTCGCGCATGCTTGCGGGGCACGAGGACTCCGTCTCCGCGCGGGCGCACGCCGAGGAACTGCTCGCGGCGGCGCGCGCCGACATGTGAGCCCGCACACCACGTGGAGGGCCCGGAACGCATACCGCTCCGGGCCCTCCGCTTGTCCGTGAAAGACCGGTTCGGGCCTGAAACGGACCGATCGGCCCGTCACTCTTCGGATTCCACTTACGCCGTGTGGGTGAGGCCGGTGGGACTCCGGCCGTATCTCGCACAGGATCCGCACCCGTATGGTCCCGGAACGCGCGTGCGGGCTGGCATTCTTGGCGACGTCACTGACTCTTCCTCACCCTGGAGCTTCGGCCCGTGAGCAGCTCCCCGGTCTCCACCTCCGCCGCGGCACAGCCCTACGGGCGCCCGCTGCGCACCGTCCACGTGCTCGGCGACGGTGCGGGGGCGGGCAGCTGCGCCCACGTCCGATCGCTCGCCACGGGGCTCGCCGCGCGCGGGGTGCGGGTCACGGTGTGCGCCCCCGTCCGGGCGGAGGGGGAGTACGACTTCACCGGAGCCGGGGCGGAGTTCGCGCCCGACGCGGTGAGCGTGCTGCGGACCGCCTGCGCCGGCGCGGACGTCATCCACGCGCACGGGGTGAAGGCGGGCCTGAAGGCCGCACTGGCCATGCGCGGGCGCAGGGTGCCGCTGGTGGTGACCTGGCACGGCGACGGCCCGGCCGCGCCCGGTGCGCTCGGGCGGCTGAGCCGGATGCTGGAACGCCGCGTGGCGCGGGCCGCCGCGGTGGTGCTCGGCGCCTCCTCGGATCTCGTGGACCTGGCGCGGCAGCGGGGCGCCCGGGACGCGCGACTGGCGCCGGTGGCCTTCCCGGCGGTCGCGGAAGAGACGTCGGACCCGGACAAGGTGCGGGCGGAACTGGGGGTCGTGGAGCGGCCGCTGCTCATCGCCGTCGGCAGCCTGGTGGCCCACCGCGGATACTCCGTCCTGCTCGACGCGGCACGCGAGTGGCGGGCCCTGGAACCGCCGCCGCTGCTGGTGATCGCGGGCGAGGGGCCGCTACGGGCCGAACTGGCCCGGCGGATCGAGGCGGAGCGGCTCCCGGTCCGGCTGCTCGGGCGGCGCCGGGACGCGGTGCAGCTCCTGGCGGCGGCGGACCTGGCGGTCCTGCCGAGCCGATGGGAGGCGCGGGCACCGCTGGCGCAGGAGGCGCTCAGAGTGGGCGTGCCGCTCGTGGCCACGGCGGTGGGCGGGGTGCCGGAGCTGGTGGGGGAGGGCGCGGTGCTCGTCCCGCCGGGGGAGGCGGGAGCCCTCGCCTCGGCCGTGACCGGCCTCCTGGCCGATCCGGCCCGCCGGGCCGACCTGGCCGCCGCCGGGCGCATCCAGGCCGCGACGTGGCCGTCGGAGGACGACACCGTGGCCCAGGTCCTGTCCGTGTACGACGAACTGATGGAACGCCACCGCCGCTAGGGGCTCTCTTCCGGACCTTGCCGGGCTCGCGGCGCCCGGCACCGCGCCTGGCTGCGTCGTCGTCGGTCGCCGATGCTCCGCATGGACTTCCCCCTCCGCCTCGGCCGAGGCTGTACGGGCCAGGGCCGCGCGTCAGGACGGACCGGCGTGGCGGCGGGCGCGGAGGGCCAGGCTCAGGGAGAGGACCGTTTCCGGGTCGTCCAGGTCCGTGCCCAGCAGCTCCGAGATGCGCGCCAGCCGGTTGTAGAGGGTCTGCCGGTTGAGGTGGAGCTCCCGGGCGGTCTCCGCCTTGCGGCCCGCATGGGCCAGGTACGTCTCCAGGGTGGGGAGCAGCGGCGGCCGCGAGGCCGCGTCGTGCGCGCGCAGCGGGCCGATCGCACGGTCCACGAAGGCCGCCAGGTCGGGGTGTTCGCGCAACCGCCACAGCAGCAGGTCGATGTCGAGGCGCCGGGCGTCGTACCAGGGCCGGGCCGGGAGGCCGTGCGCCGCTGTGGCGGTCTCCGCGGCGTGCCGCAGCCCGGACGAGGCCGCCGCCCAGCCGCCCGCCACCCCGACGACCACGGCCGGCGGGGCGGTGGCGCGGTCCAGGCCCGCGCGTTCGACGCCCGCACGCAGTGCCGCCGCGACCCGGTCGGCGACCGCCGTGCGCTCCGACTCCGCCCGCAGCGACACCAGCAGCGGCACCCGGCCCTCGACCGGCCGGACCCCCAGCAGGACCGGGGCCCCGACGGACGACAGCTCCTCCAGCACCGCCCTGGCCAGGACGGCCCAGTTGCCGGACGGGCCGAGGTCCGACAGCCGCATGACCACCGGCAGCAGCGGGCCGGAGCCCGGCTTGAAGCCCAGCACGCGCGCCTGCGCCGGCGCGTCCTCGGCCGAGATGCGGCCCTCCGCGAGGTCCGTGAGGAAGTCGCCGCGGCCGCGCGCCGCCAGCTCCTCCTCCTGCCGCGCCT
Organism: Streptomyces sp. NPDC046349; assembly: GCF_055587885.1. Taxonomy (NCBI): domain Bacteria; kingdom Bacillati; phylum Actinomycetota; class Actinomycetes; order Kitasatosporales; family Streptomycetaceae; genus Streptomyces; species Streptomyces sp. NPDC046349. Next base: position 487,959 of record NZ_JBVJFK010000005.1, on the reverse strand, counting down.
GCATGAGGACCACGGCCAGCACGCCGGCCGTGCGTTCCGCCGCCATCCGGTGCACCGGCAGCAGCGGGGCCGAGACCCCCACCAGGACCACCCGGGCCCGCACCGAGCCCGTGCCGTGGCCGCCGCCCGGTACGTCGATCACCACCGTGTTCGCCGACGGTTCGGCCTCGCGCTGGCCGCGCAGTCCCTCCCACACCTGGAGCGGGTCCGCACCGGGGTCCTTGGCCGCGCTGGCGGCCGCGTACAGCAACTGCCCGTCCGGGGTCTCCAGGAAGACCGGGTTCCCCGTGAAGTCGGCCAGGATGCGCAGCACCTGCGGGATGCCCCCGCCGCCCAACAGGGCCTGCGTGCACCGCCGGTGGACCTCCTCGGCCCGCTGGAGCAAGGCGTAGTGGCCGTTGACGATCTCGGTGTGGACCTCCTCGGTGACCGCGACGAAAGGGACCTCCCGGTGGAGCTGCACCAGCGGCAGCCCCGCCGCGCGCGCCGTCTCCACGATCGTCGCGGGCAGCCGCGTGAACCGCGGGCCCAGCTCCACCACCAGTGCGGCGATGCCCCGGTCCGCGAGGCGGCGCACGAAGGCCCGCTGTTCGGCGGGGCGGGTGCCCAGGCCCAGCCCCGTGGTCAGCAGCAACTCGCCGCCCTTGAGCAAGGAGGCGATGTTCGGGACCTCGCCCGCGTGCACCCAGCGGACGGTGCGGCCCAGGCGGTCGGCGCAGGCCACCACCTCCGGCAGGCCGCTGCGCAGCCCCGGCAGCTCCAGTGCCCGCTGAACGGTGATACCGCCCTGGTTCTCCATAGCGCCGGACGCTACCGGGATGCTTGTGGCGAACACATCTCCCACCAGTCACACGGGTGTTGTCCGACCCGTACGGCCCGACAACTCGTCGTCCCCGCAAGGAGATTATCGGACCACGTGCCGATTGTGGCGTGCGTCACGCACGGAGAGAGTGGGCGCCCTCACACGGAAGAGGAGCCCATGAGCGCAGACATCCCCGGCCGGTCCCCCCAGGCATCCGCGGTCCCCCCGGTGCAGCGGCTCAAAGCCGACTCCGTCGGGTTGGTCGGCGTGGTGTTCATGGCCGTCGCCACGGCCGCCCCGATCACCGCCATGACGGGGAACCTGCCCATCGCGGTCGGATTCGGCAACGGCACCGGAGCCCCCGCCGGATATCTCTTCGCCACCGTCGTCCTGACGGTCTTCGCCGTCGGCTACGTCGCCATGGCCAAACGGATCACTGCCGCCGGCGCCTTCTACGGGTACATCTCGCACGGTCTCGGCCGCATCGCCGGCATGGCCTCCGGGATGCTCGCCGTTCTCGCGTACATCGTCTTCGAGGCCTCGATCGTCGGGGTCTTCTCGTACTTCGCGCAGACCACCGTCCGTGACCAGCTCGGCATCGACCTGCCGTGGATCGTCTACGCGGCCGGGATGCTGGCGGTCACGGCCGTCCTCGCGCACTTCGACATCAACCTCACGGCCAAGGCGCTCGGGGTGATGCTCGTCGCCGAGATCGCCGTGCTGTTCGCCGTCGCCACCGCCGTCCTCGTCGCAGGCGGCGGCCCCGAGGGAATCCCGCTCGAACCGGTCAACCCCACGAACGCCTTCACGGGCACCTCGGCCGGCCTCGGCCTCTTCTTCGCCTTCTGGTCCTGGGTCGGCTTCGAGTCCACCGCCATGTACGGCGAGGAGTCCCGCGACCCCAAGCGGGTCATCCCCAAGGCCACCCTGATCTCCGTGGTCGGCGTCGGACTCTTCTACATCTACGTCTCCTGGATGACCATCGCCGGCAACGGCCTGGCCCGGTCCGCCGAACTGGCCGCCTCCACCAGCCCCCTGGACCTCTTCTTCCGCCCCACCGAGACCTTCATCGGAGCCTGGGCGGTCGACGCCTTCCAGTGGCTGCTGCTCACCGGTTCCTTCGCCTGCGGAATGGCCTTCCACCAGTGCGCCGCCCGCTACCTCTACGCCATCGGCCGGGAGGGCTTCCTGTCGCCTGCGCTCGGCCGCACCCACCGCCGGCACGGCTCCCCGTACCTGGCCTCCGTCGTGCAGACCGCCATCGCCACCGCGCTCGTCGCGGGCTTCTGGCTCACCGGGCAGGACCCGTACCTGCACCTCTACACGCTGCTCGCGATCCTCGGCACGATGGCCATCCTGATCGTCCAGACCCTGTGCTCCTTCGCCGTCGTCGGCTACTTCCGCAAGAACCACCCGGAGGACCGGCACTGGTTCCGTACGCTGACCGCACCACTGCTCGGCGGCGTCGGCATGACCGCCGTGGTGGTCCTGCTGGTCCTCAACATGGAGACCGCGGCGGGCAGCGCCGCCGGATCCCTCTTCTTCAAGCTGATCCCCTGGATCGTCGGCGGCGTCTTCCTCGGCGGCCTGGGCCTCGGCCTGCGCCTGCGGGCCAAGGCCCCCGAGCGTTACGAGATCATCGGCCGGATCGTCCTGGAGGACGCCGCCGAGCGCCCCGGGGACGACGCCGGCCTCCCGCCCCGGTCCGCCACCTCGCCCGCCTCGTCCGACCCGACCACCGCGAACGCCTGAGGAGCCCCGCCATGGCCCGTACACCCGTCATGCACGCCCTGCGCCGGCTCGCCGCCGAGCACGCGGCCGCCCGCAGGCTCGCGATGCCCGCTGCCGACGTCCGCGGATCCACCCGTCGTGAACTGCTGGGGCGCGCCGCCGCGCTCGGTCTCGCCGCCGCCCTCGCACCTGCGGCGGCCGCCCACGCCGCGCAGAGCGCCCCCGACAGGAAGCCCGTCACCCCCGCCCGCGTCGCGGTGGTCGGCGCGGGCATCTCCGGGCTGACCGCCGCCCTCACCCTGCAGGACGCCGGCGTCCCCTTCACTCTCTACGAGGCCGACCCGGGCCGCGTCGGGGGCCGGATGTGGACCCAGCGCGAGCACTGGGCGTACGGACAGACCTCCGAGATCGGCGGCGAGCTGATCGACACCAGCCACAAGAAGATGCTCGAGCTGTGCCGCCGGTTCGGCCTGCCCACCGAGGACTTCCTCGGCGGCGGCCCCAACGGGGCCGAGGAGGTGCTCTGGTTCGACGGGGAGTACTACTCCCGCACACAGGCCGATGAGGACTTCAAGGCCGTCTACCAGGCCCTGCACCGCGATCTGCAGGAGGCCGGCGAGGTCAGCTGGGACAGCACGACCCCCGCCGGCACGGCGCTCGACGAGATGACCCTGTACGAATGGATCGAGACCCGGGTCCCGGGCGGCCACGGTTCGCAGCTCGGCCGGTTCATCGACGTCGCCTACAACGTCGAGTACGGCGCGCAGACCGACCGCCAGTCGGCCCTCGCCCTGGTCCTCCTCATGGGCTACCAGCCCAATCCCGGGAACTTCAACGTCTGGGGCCTGTCCAACGAGCGGTACCACATCATCGGGGGCAACGACCGGCTGCCGAACGCCATCGCCGCGGCCCTGCCCGCCGGTTCGCTCGTGACGGGCCGCGAACTGGTGGCCCTCAGGGCCAACGCCGACGGCACCCAGACACTCACCTTCCAGGACTCCGGAGCCCTGCGGACCACCGTCGCCGACCACACGGTCCTCTGCCTGCCGCTGCCGGTCCTGCAGCGCCTCGACACCTCGCAGGCGGGCTTCGACCCGCTGATGCGCAACCTGCTGCGCGACGCCCGGATGGGCCACTGCACCAAACTCAACATGCAGTTCACCGCCCGCCCCTGGCGCGGCACCGGCCCCTGGCCGGGGGTCTCCGCCGGAGACTGCTTCACCGACACCGACGTCCAGCAGACCTGGGACACCACGAAGGTGCGGCCCGGCACCGGAGGCATCCTCCTCCAGTACGGCGGCGGCGACCTCGCCGCCGCACTCACCCCCGCCACGCCCTTCGCCACCGAGGCCGACCCCTACGTACGGGCCCTCGCCGACCGGATGCTCACCGGCGTCGACGCCTTCTACCCGGGCACCAAGGCCGTCTGGAACGGCCGTGCCCAGGTGTCGGCGTGGCACCGCAACCCGTACTCGCTGGGCGCGTACTCGTACTGGCCGACCGGCTACCTGCACCGCTACGCCAAGTACGAGGGCACCGCGCAGGGCAACGTCCACATCGGCGGAGAGCACTGCAGCTACGACTTCCAGGGCTTCATGGAGGGCGGTGCCACCGAGGGCGAGAGGGCGGCGCGGGAGGTGATCGCGGCCCTCACCTGAGGTGCCTCAGGCCGGCCGGATGTTGTGGTTGAAGCGGAAGACGTTGTCCGGGTCGTACTGCCGCTTCACCCGGCCCAGCCGGCGCATGTTGTCCGCGCCGAGCCCGGAGACCACCCGGTCCGAGCCCTCGTCCCCGGTGAAGTTCAGGTACACCGCGCCGGTGCTCCACGGCTGCACGTCCGCGCGGACGTCCTTGACCCACTGCCGGCAGCGTTCGTCGTCGGCCGGGTCCTCCCAGATCCCGAACGGGTGCACCGCCCAGGGGGAGTCCCGGTACGGCACCGGATAGTCGGCCGGGCCGGAGGCGATCGCGCCGCCCTGCGGGAACAGGATGTGCTGGGTCCCGGTCGGCACAGGCATCGACGAGGCCCTGGAGCAGAACACGTCGACGAACGCGTCCGGTGCGGCGGTCAGGTACTCCGCCGACCAGTAGTTCCGCATTCCCGGCGGGTCGTCGATCATGCACTGGAGATCGGCGTACGGGATGGCGGTGACCATCGCCGCCTCGTGCGGCAGCGCCAGCAGCGGCTCGGCCAGCCTGCGCAGCCGGTCCTCCGGCCCCGCGTACGTGAGCAGCGCCGCGCACACCAGCCGCCCGGCGAGGTGCGGGGGCACGAGGTCGTCGTCCGGGGGGCCGGTCAGGTAGATCACGCCCCCGCCCGCCTCCGCCGGCCCGTTCTCGAGCAGGTCCCGGTAGGTCCGCACCACCTCGGGGCCGCTCTCCGGCAGGTACAGGACGAACGCGATCGCCATGGCGGGCAGTTCGTGCAGCCGCAGGGTGATCGCGGTGGCCACGCCGAAGTTCCCGCCGCCGCCGTGCAGGGCCCAGAACAGCTCCGGGCGCTCCTCCGCGGTGGTCTCCACGACCGATCCGTCGGCCGTCACCAGCTCCACGCCCAGCAGGTTGTCCACGGCCAGCCCGCACTTGCGGTCCAGCCAGCCGCTGCCGCCCCCCAGGACGAAGCCGCCGACCCCGGTCGTGGAGGCACGGCCCCCGGTGGTGGCGAGCCCGTACGGGGCACAGGCCCGGTCCAGGTGGCTCATCGTCGCCCCGCCCCCGACCCGGACCGCGCGGGCGCCCGGGTGGACGGTGACCTCCTGCATCCGGCGGAGGTCGATCACCAGGGCGCCGTCACCGAGGGCGGAACCGGAGACGCTGTGCCCGCCGCCGCGCACGGCGATGTGCAGGTCCAGCTCCCTCGCGAAGCGCACGGCGGTGACCACGTCCTCCGCGCTCTCGCACCGGGCGATCACCGCAGGCCTGCGGTCGATCATCGCGTTGAAGACGGTCCTGGCCTCGTCGTAGCCGGGATCCTCCGGAGCGAACACCTCACCGGACAGATCCTCGCGGAGCGCGGTCAGGGCCGCGCCCGCCTTCGAGAGGGGAGCCATGGCTGCCCCTTCCAACGGAGGGAGGGCATAAGACCCTTCCAGCCTAGGCCCGCGGGATCAGCCGGGCGCGGTGGGCGCCGGGCACCGCCGGACGGCGGTTCGGGTGTCCGCCCGCAGGCCCTCAGCCCCCGTACGCGCCGCTGGCGGTCAGCCGCAGGGCCGTGTCGATCAGCGGAACGTGGCTGAACGCCTGCGGGAAGTTCCCCACCTGCCGCTGGAGCCGCGGATCCCACTCCTCCGCCAGCAGGCCCAGGTCGTTGCGCAGCGCGAGCAGCCGCTCGAACAGCCGCCGCGCCTCGTCCACCCGGCCGATCATCGCCAGGTCGTCGGCCATCCAGAACGAGCAGGCCAGGAAGGCTCCCTCGTCGCCCTCCAGGCCGTCCACACCGGCCTCCTCGCCCGCGGTCGGGTAGCGGAGGATGAAACCGTCGGGGGTGGACAGCTCGCGCTGGATCGCCTCGATCGTGCCGATGACCCGCTTGTCGTCCGGCGGCAGGAAGCCCATCTGCGGGATCAGCAGCAGCGAGGCGTCCAGCTCCTTCGACCCGTACGACTGGGTGAAGGTGTTGCGTTCCTTGTCGTAGCCCTTCTCGCACACGTCCTGGTGGATCTCGTCGCGCAGCTCCCGCCACCGCTCCAGCGGGCCGTCCGCGTCCCCGCTCTCGATCAGCTTGATCGTGCGGTCCACGGCCACCCAGGCCATCACCTTGGAGTGCACGAAGTGCCGGCGCGGGCCGCGCACCTCCCAGATGCCCTCATCCGGCTCGGACCAGTGCGTCTCCAGGTACCGGATCAGCTTGAGCTGGAGCAGGGAGGCGTAGTCGCTGCGGGCCAGGCCGGTCATGTGGCCCAGGTGCAGGGCCTCGGTGACCTCGCCGTACACGTCGAGCTGCAGCTGGCCGGCGGCGCCGTTGCCGACGCGGACCGGGCGGGAGCCCTCGTATCCGGGCAGCCAGTCCAGCTCGGTCTCGCCGAGCTCCCGTTCGCCTGCGATCCCGTACATGATCTGCAGGTTCTCCGGGTCGCCGGCCACCGCGCGCAGCAGCCACTCGCGCCAGGCGCGGGCCTCCTCGCGGTAGCCGGTGCGCAGCAGCGAGGAGAGGGTGATGGCCGCGTCCCGCAGCCAGGTGTAGCGGTAGTCCCAGTTGCGGACTCCGCCGATCTCCTCCGGCAGGGAGGTGGTCGGCGCGGCGACGATCCCGCCCGTGGGGGCGTACGTGAGGGCCTTGAGGGTGATCAGGGAGCGGACCACGGCCTCCCGGTAGGGCCCGTGGTAGGTGCACTGGTCGACCCACTCGCGCCAGAACTCGGTGGCCGACTCCAGGGCAGCCTCGGCGTCCGGGGCCTCGGGCGCGCCGCGGTGCGAGGGCTGCCAGCTGATGCTGAAGGCCACCCGGTCGCCGGGTCCGACGGTGAAGTCGGAGTACGTCGTCAGGTCCTTGCCGTACGTCTGCGCCTCGGTGTCCAGCCAGACGGAGTCGGGACCCGCGACGGCGACGGTGCGGCCGTCGACCTTGTGCACCCACGGCACCACCCGGCCGTAGCTGAAGCGCATCCGCAACGTCGAGCGCATCGGAACACGCCCGCTGACGCCCTCCACGATGCGGATCAGCTGCGGCGCGTGGTCCTCGCGGGGAGGCATGAAGTCGATCACGCGGACGTTGCCCCGCGGGGTGTCCCACTCGGACTCCAGCACCAGCGAGTCGCCGCGGTAGCGGCGGCGGGTGGCACGCGGGGCCTCGGAGCCCGCCGGGAACGACGGCCCGATCCGCCAGAACCCGTGATCCTCGGTGCCGAGAATGCTCGCGAACACGGCATGGGAGTCGAAGCGGGGCAGACACAGCCAGTCCACCGCCCCGTCCCGGCAGACCAGCGCCGCGGTCTGCATGTCACCGATCAGTGCGTAATCCTCGATGCGCCCGGACACGTGCATCTCCAGTCGAACGGCCACGTCCGCCCCGAAGGGCGCTTGCAATGCGCGTTTGCGCGGTCTCCTGTGTGCAGGGATCTCCGCGTGAGCCCATGATTCCGTATATCGGGCCGGTTAGGCCGTCCGACGGACTGCCCGGCGGTGATGTGTGCAATATCCGAGCAGGATATGTCGGCACCCTAGTGATCTTCTCGAGGCCGCGGGCAATGCCGTTCGGCCGAACGGGTGAGCCGCGAGATCTCCGCCCCGGCCCCGATCGGCGCTCTGCTACGAGCCGTCGACGCCGCGTGGCCGGAGGCGGACCGCCCCGGGCGCTGATAGGCTGGTACCCCGTGGACCGGTGGTCTGCCTGTGCGAATCAGGGGCCCCGAAACCGCAGCTTCGGCGCCCCCTGAGACCCTTCCGGATCGACGGTGGCCGGCGCCGGACGCACCTCACCTCGCGACCACGGGAGCCCCCTCTTGGCGATGCCGCCCAAATCCATGACGACCAAGCACATCTTCGTCACCGGGGGTGTCGCTTCCTCCCTCGGCAAGGGCCTGACGGCCTCCAGCCTGGGGGCGCTCCTGAAGGCGCGCGGCCTGCGGGTCACGATGCAGAAGCTCGACCCGTACCTGAACGTCGACCCCGGCACCATGAACCCGTTCCAGCACGGCGAGGTGTTCGTCACCAACGACGGCGCCGAGACCGACCTGGACATCGGCCACTACGAGCGCTTCCTCGACGTCGACCTCGACGGCTCGGCCAACGTCACGACCGGCCAGGTCTACAACACCGTCATCGCCAAGGAGCGCCGCGGCGAGTACCTCGGTGACACCGTGCAGGTCATCCCGCACATCACCAACGAGATCAAGCACCGCATCCGCCGCATGGCGACCGAGGACGTCGACGTCGTCATCACCGAGGTCGGCGGCACCGTCGGCGACATCGAGTCGCTTCCGTTCCTGGAGACCGTCCGCCAGGTCCGCCACGAGGTCGGCCGCGACAACGTCTTCGTCGTGCACATCTCGCTGCTGCCCTACATCGGCCCCTCCGGCGAACTGAAGACCAAGCCGACCCAGCACTCGGTCGCGGCCCTGCGCAACATCGGCATCCAGCCCGACGCCATCGTGCTGCGCGCCGACCGCGACGTCCCCACCAGCATCAAGCGCAAGATCTCGCTGATGTGCGACGTGGACGAGGCGGCCGTGGTCGCGGCCATCGACGCCAAGTCGATCTACGACATCCCCAAGGTCCTGCACACCGAGGGCCTGGACGCGTACGTCGTGCGCAAGCTCGACCTGCCCTTCCGCGACGTCGACTGGACCGTCTGGGAGGACCTCCTCGACCGCGTCCACAACCCCGATCACGAGGTCAAGGTCGCGCTCGTCGGCAAGTACATCGACCTGCCCGACGCCTACCTGTCGGTGACCGAGGCACTGCGCGCCGGCGGCTTCGCCAACAAGGCCCGCGTCCAGATCAAGTGGGTCACCTCCGACGACTGCAAGACCCCCGCGGGCGCGGCGGCCCAGCTCTCCGACGTGGACGCGATCTGCGTGCCCGGCGGCTTCGGCGACCGCGGCGTGAACGGCAAGGTCGGCGCGATCACCTACGCCCGCGAGAACAAGATCCCGCTGCTCGGTCTGTGCCTGGGCCTGCAGTGCGTGGTCATCGAGGCCGCGCGCAACCTCGCGGGCATCGAGGACGCCAACTCCACCGAGTTCGACGCCTCCACCCCCCACCCGGTCATCTCGACCATGGAGGAGCAGCTGGCCTTCGTCGAGGGCGCGGGCGACCTGGGTGGCACCATGCGCCTGGGCATGTATCCGGCCAAGCTCGCCGAGGGCTCCATCGTGCGCGAGGTCTACGGCGACCAGGCGTACGTGGACGAGCGCCACCGCCACCGCTACGAGGTCAACAACGCCTACCGCGGCGAGCTGGAGAAGAAGGCGGGCCTCGTCTTCTCCGGCACCTCCCCGGACAACAAGCTCGTCGAGTACGTCGAGTACCCGCGCGAGGTCCACCCCTACCTGGTGGCCACCCAGGCCCACCCGGAGCTGCGCTCGCGCCCCACGCGCCCGCACCCGCTGTTCGCGGGTCTGGTCAAGGCGGCCGTGGAGCGCCAGCAGTCCGCGAAGTGAGCGTCTGACCGCATAACGTAGACGGCCGGGGTACGGAAGATCCGTACCCCGGCTGTCGCGCGTTGTGGAGGGCTTCGGGCATGAACATCAAGGACACGGCGGAATCCTGGGAGACGCTGTCGACCCGGCGGCCGTTCCAGGGCGCGAAGACGGCGGTGGACTCCGACGAGGTCCGGATGCCGGACGGCTCGACGGCCCGCCGCGACTACCAGGTCCACCCCGGTTCGGTGTGCGTGCTCGCGCTGGACGAGGAAGGACGGGTGCTGGTCCTCAGCCAGTACCGGCACCCGGTGCGGCGCCGGCTGTGGGAGCTGCCGGCCGGCCTGCTGGACGTCCCCGGGGAGAACCCGCTGCTCGGCGCGCAGCGCGAACTCTACGAGGAGGCGCACGCCAAGGCGGAGGACTGGCGGGTGCTCGTCGACTTCTACGCATCGCCGGGCGGGTCCGACGAGGCCGTCCGGGTCTTCCTGGCCCGGGGCGTCTCGGATGCGGACGGCGAGCGCTACTCCGAGGCCGGCTCGGAGGAGGCGGACATGGAGGTGGCCTGGGTCCCGCTGGCGGAGCTGGTGCGGGGGATCCTGGCGGGCGAGCTCGGCAACCCGGGGCTGGTGACCGGGGTGCTGGCGCTGTCCGCCGCACTGGCCTCGCAGGGCGGTGTCGACGCCCTGCGCCCGGCCCTCGCTCCCTGGCCGGCCCGGCCGTACGAGGCGTAGCCGCGGATACCGCTCGTGGCGCCGATGCGGGGCGCAGGCCCGAACCCGCCCACCGGCGGGCACGGGTTCTCCCGGCCCTGCCGGCGATCGGGGCGCGGGGGCCGGGGCAGAGCCCCGGGGGAACGGCGGAAGGGCGGGCAGGGACGGCCCCGGGCACGGCCAACCCGGCCCGTGCGGCGGGCCCCCGGCCCCGCGGGCAGCGGCACCTGCGCCCGCTGCCCGCCCCGGCAGCGGGGGTCCTTCCCTCGCGGCGACCAGAAAAGCGGACCATCCGCTGATCCGATCGGGGGATTTACCCGCCGCGCTCCACACGGGCCGTCGCTCTGCGTGAACTACGCTCGCCATCCGAAGGCAGGGAGAGGAGCGGATCCGTGACGGATTTCGTCGGGCGGCGGCGTGAGCTCAAAGAGCTGCGCGAGGACATCGCGCGGACCGGGCTCGACACCCTCTCCGGCCGCAAGGCCAAGGCTCCCCGGGCGCGGGTGCTGCTCGTCGCCGGACGCCCCGGATCCGGCCGGACCGCCCTCGCCGAGACGTTCGTGCGCGAGGTCGCCGACCAGTACCCCGACGGGGTCCTGCGCACCAGGCTCACCGCCCCCGGCGGGGAGCCCGTGGCCACCGAGCGCGCCCTGCGAGGCCTGCTGGCGGAACTGGGACGGAGCACCCCGCCCGGCGCCGGCGAGGAAGAGCTCAGCTCCGTCCTGCGCACCGCGCTCCAGGAGCGGAAGGCGATCATCCTGATCGACGATGCGGCCGATCCGCACCAGGTCGACGCCCTGCTCCCCGACACCCCCGAATGCCTCGTGGTGGTCACCGCCGAGGGCCCGCTCACCGGCATCCCCGACGTGCGCCCCTGCACCCTCGGCGGCCTGGACGCCGTCTCCGCCGTCGGGATGCTCGCCCGCTGCATCGGCGACACCCGCATCGCCGCCGACCCGCGGGCCGCCGAATCCCTCGCGGAGGCCTGCGGGGGCCAGCCAGCGGCCCTCGAACTCGTCGGCGGCTGGCTCGCGTCCCGCCCCAAGGCCGCCGTCGCCGACGTGGCCAAGCAGCTCCACGACATGCCGGCCGGTGCCGGCGGCCCGCTCGGCCGCGCCTTCCGGCTCGTGTACGACTCCCTGCCGCAGCCCGCCCAGCGGACCCTGCGCCTGCTGCCGCTCGCCCCCGCCGGCCTCGTCGACTCGCACACCGCCTCCGCCCTGGCCGGCTGCTCCGTGGCCGCCGCCCAGTCCACGCTGGACGACTTCGCCGGGCTGGGACTCGTCCGGCACGCCCCGGACGGCCTGTTCCTGCTGCCGGGCAGTCTCGCGCCGATGCTCCAGGCGCTGCTGGAGGCCAAGGAGCGCCCCGCCGAGGTCCAGCTGGCCCGAGCCCGGATGCTGGAGCGGACCGTCCGGCTGCTGCACTCCTGCCGGGCCATGGCGGCCGCCGAGGGCGACGACCTGGACCCGGAGCTGCAGGAGCTGCTGGACGGCCTCCCGCGCGCCCTGCGTTTCCCCGACCGGCGGGCCGCCGCCGTCTGGCTGGACACGCGCCTCCCGGCGCTCACCGCGGCCGCCTCCCTGGCGGTGGCCGACGGCGAGTTGGACACCCTGGCCCGCCGGCTGGTCGCCGCCCTCGTACGGGCCCTCGCGGACCACCGCGGCACCGCGGCGGCCGCCCCCGAGCTGTACGGGCTGCACCGCCTGGTCCTGGACGTGGCCGAGCGCCGCGGCCTGTACCGGGAGCAGGCCGCGGCGCTGTTGAACCTGGCCGACCTGGACGCCGAGACCGGCCGCACCCAGGAGGCCCTGGAGCGCTACCGGGCCGCCCTGGACGCCGGAAGGGCGGCGAACGACCCGTACGCGACGGGCCGCGCGATGGAATCCGTAGGCGGGGCCTACCAGGAGCTGGCGGACTGGCACCGGGCCTCCGACTGGTTCGGCCGGGCGCTCGCCCAGGCCCTCTCGCGCGGGGAGCGCGCGGACGAGGCCCGGCTGTACGGGCGGCTGGGGAACGTGCACACGTACGCGGGCCGCTACGGGGACGCGCTGCGCAGCTGGCGGGCCGCTGCCGCGGGCTACCGGAAACTGGCCGATGTCCCGGGCCAGGCCAAGGCGTTGAGCGAGATGGCGCGTATCCAGGAGTACGCCGGCCGGCCCGAGGAATCCCTGCACACCTGCCGCGAGGCGGTGGAGCTGGCGCGCCGGGCCGGCGACCAGCGGCTTCAGGCCGCGCTCCAGGTCCGGCTGGCCGACACGCTGGACCGGCTCGGGGACCCCGCGGCCGCGAGGCTGCACCGTTCCGCGGCAGACAGATTGCTGGGAGACGACCCCGCTGCCTGCGAAATCCGCAGTGGATCCGACTGAGATTATTGGTTTGCAAGGCTAGACAGCGACTCATCCTTCATTAAACTGGCTTCACCACGTCATCTCGTGGTGCATCCCGTTGCGCACTCTTGTGGGCGGGTATGTATGGAAGTGCCCCGTTATTTCCCCCTGAGTCAAGGACCGTGATCGACGATGAAGGTCGGCATCCCCCGCGAGGTCAAGAACAACGAGTTCCGGGTCGCCATCACGCCCGCCGGCGTGCATGAGCTGGTCCGCAACGGCCACCAGGTCTTCATCGAGCAGAACGCCGGCGTCGGCTCCTCGATCACGGACGCCGAGTACGTCGCGGCAGGCGCGGAGATCCTCGGCACCGCCGACGAGGTCTGGGCCACCGCCGACCTGCTGCTGAAGGTCAAGGAGCCGATCGCGGAGGAGTACCACCGCCTCCGCAAGGACCAGACGCTCTTCACCTACCTGCACCTGGCGGCCTCCCGCGAGTGCACGGACGCCCTGCTGGAGTCCGGCACCACCGCCATCGCGTACGAGACGGTCGAGCTCGCCAACCGCGCGCTCCCGCTGCTCGCCCCGATGTCCGAGGTCGCGGGCCGCCTGGCCCCGCAGGTCGGCGCCTACCACCTGATGCGCTCGGCCGGCGGCCGCGGCGTCCTCCCGGGCGGTGTCCCCGGCACCCACGCCGGCGAGTGCGTCGTCATCGGCGGCGGCGTCTCCGGCTGGAACGCCGCGCAGATCGCCATCGGCATGGGCTTCCACGTGACCCTGCTCGACCGCGACATCAACAAGCTCCGCGAGGCCGACAAGATCTTCGGCACGAAGATCAAGACGATCGTCTCCAACGCCTACGAGCTGGAGAAGGCCGTCGTCGAGGCCGACCTCGTCATCGGCGCCGTCCTGATCCCGGGTGCGAAGGCCCCGAAGCTGGTCACCAACGAGCTCGTCGCCAAGATGAAGCCCGGAAGTGTACTTGTCGACATTGCGATCGACCAGGGCGGCTGCTTCGAGGACTCCCGTCCGACCACCCACGCCGAGCCGACCTTCCAGGTCCACAACTCGGTCTTCTACTGCGTCGCCAACATGCCGGGCGCGGTGCCGAACACCTCCACCTACGCGCTGACCAACGCCACGCTGCCCTACATCGTGCAGCTCGCGAACCTCGGCTGGGTCGAGGCGCTGCGCCGCGACCCCGCCCTGGCGCTGGGCCTCAACACCCATGACGGCCAGGTCGTTTACGGTCCGGTCGCCGAGGCCCACGGCCTCGAGACCCTCGAGCTCGGCACGCTGCTCGGCTGACCCGTCAACGACTGACGTCAATCTCACGTATCCGGCCGGACCTTGCCCGCAAGGTCCGGCCGGACGCGTTTGCCGACGGCTTCAAGGCCCCGCTCAACTCGCCTCGAACGTAACCCTTTAACCCTTTCGCGCACCCGCGAAACTTCGGGGCGACAGCGCGGACGCCCTTGACAGAGCGGTGTTCGGTTGCCGACACATCGTGCCGGGTCCGGCGGATTGTGTTGCCGCTGAGTGGTGACACGCCATAGAGTCGCCAACCGTCGGCATGGTGCCACGCTGACCTATCGATAAGTGTCCTGGTCACGTCCGAGGAGGTAAGACGACTTGTGAATGAGTCGACATTTACTCCTGGGGGTGGTGGAGCAGGCGTCCCTGAGCGGGGCCAGAGTCCTGCCGGGCTCGAAGCTGTCGGCTCCGTCGCAGTACGCACCTTCGCAAACCACCAGCACATGACGACGCCCCAAAAGAGCATGGACGGCCTAGACGTGAACTCCAGGGCCGGCGACCTGAGCGGCGATACGCCCACGGGATTCGCCGACTACGACAATGTGCCCGAGGGGCACTTCTACGACCCCGACGCGGAGTACGAACCGGACCCCGAGTACGCGGCCACCCTCGCCCCCGACGCTGCCCGCCAGCGCCGTGAGCGGATCGGCCCGACCGGACGCCCGCTCCCGTACTTCCCGATCCCGGGTCCGCTGACCGACCACGGTCCCGCGAAGATCATCGCGATGTGCAACCAGAAGGGCGGCGTGGGAAAGACCACGTCGACCATCAACCTGGGTGCCGCGCTCGCCGAGTACGGGCGGCGCGTGCTGCTCGTCGACTTCGACCCGCAGGGCGCTCTGTCCGTGGGTCTCGGCGTGAACCCGATGGAACTCGACCTGACGGTCTACAACCTGCTCATGGAGCGGGGCATGTCGGCCGACGAGGTGCTGCTCAAGACGGCGGTCCCCAACATGGACCTGCTGCCGAGCAACATCGACCTGTCCGCTGCGGAAGTGCAGTTGGTCAGCGAGGTCGCGCGCGAGTCCACCCTGCAGCGGGCCCTGAAGCCCCTGATGGCCGACTACGACTACATCGTGATCGACTGTCAGCCCTCGCTCGGTCTGCTGACCGTGAACGCCCTGACGGCGGCTCACAAGGTCATCGTCCCGCTGGAGTGCGAGTTCTTCGCGCTGCGCGGCGTGGCGCTGCTGACCGAGACCATCGAGAAGGTGCAGGAGCGGCTCAACCCCGAGCTGGAGCTCGACGGCATCCTCGCCACCATGTACGACTCCCGTACGGTGCACAGCCGCGAGGTGCTGGCGCGCGTCGTCGAGGCCTTCGACGACCACGTCTACCACACGGTCATCGGCCGGACGGTGCGCTTCCCGGAGACCACGGTCGCCGGTGAGCCGATCACGACGTACGCCTCCAACTCCGTCGGTGCCGCCGCCTATCGCCAGTTGGCCAGGGAGGTGCTCGCCCGGTGTCACGCCGAGTGAGTCTGCCCGGCGCCGACGAACTGTTCCGTACGACCGGTGGGATGGCGCTCCAGTCGTCCTCGCCGCGCCGCGGGGCCGACGAGGCATCCGCCGCGGAACACTCGGCCGCTTCGGCCGGGGGCACGGCGGGAGGGGGCCGCAGCCGGGAGGCTGAGGCCGCTACGGAGGCGGACGGCCCCGTGGTGGGGCAGCCGCGGCGACCGCAGGAAGGTTCTGTCAGCCAGGCCGGCCCGACCGCCGGGGCGGCTTCCGCCCCGGCCGGGGCGACCCGGCGGGGCAAGGGCCAGGGCCGCGGCGCGAACCGGCGGCCCAGCGGCCGCGAACGGCACGACGAGAAGATCACGGTCTACGTCTCCGCCGAGGAACTGATGGACCTCGAGCACGCGCGGCTGGTGCTGCGCGGGGAGCACGGCCTGGCCGTCGACCGCGGCCGCATCGTCCGCGAGGCGGTGGCGGTCGTCCTGGCCGACCTGGAGTCCCGCGGGGACGCCAGCATCCTGGTCCGTCGCCTCCGCGGGCGCTAGCCGGCCCGCAGCCGCCTTCCCGCCGCCTGCCAGCCGCTTGCGGCTCCGCCCGGCCGGACCGTACGTGCCGTACGTGCCGCGCCAGTGGTGCCCGGTGGCGCTGCCGCGCCCGACGTTCGCCGAGAGGCCGCCGACCCGCCGTCGGCGGCCTCTCGCCGCTTGCGGCTGCGCGCCCTGCAGGAGGCGACGATCCCGGTCCGGCGTCTGCCGGCCGCTCACCCGGCCGAAGGTCCTGTGAGGGCACTGTCCGCGCGGAACGGCCTGCGGGGAGATCAGCGGTACCGCCGTGCCCAGGCCGCTCCGGGCCGGCCGTGTCGGCTGCGGTGTGTGTGCCGGGCCCGCTCGCGTGCGCCGGCGTGCTGATCGGCCCTGTAGGGGTGCTGGTGGCGTCGTCTGCGGCTTGCGCCGTTGCGCCGTTGCGCCGTTGCGCCGCCGGGCAGCCGCGTCGCCAGCGGCGGGCCGATCGGCACGCCGGGGCGCCCCGCCGGGCCGCTGCGGTACGGCGCGTCGCGCTGTGCCGGGCGGCGGTCGCACGGTCCCGGCCCGCCGGGCGGGGAATCGTTCGGGCAGGGCCTAGGCTTCCTGGGGCGACCTGCCGTTTCTCCCATGACCCACTGGACCGCCATGCCCCCCGAACACGACGCCGCCCGCCCGGTCCGCCGGAGCCTGGGGCGCGGGCCGGGTGCGGGCGCCGGGCCGCAGGCCCCCGGTCCCCTCGCGCCGGAGCCGCTGTCCGGCGGGGCAGCTGTCGTGCAACCCCAGGCCCCCGCCGCGGGTACGGCGGCCGTGGCCCCCGTCGCGGGTCCGGCAGGGTCCCCGGGAGGGGCAGAGCCCGCCGCGGTATCCGGGGGCGGCGTCCCCGCGGTCCCGGCCGGGGGTGACGGGCGGTTCACGTTGCGGCTCGACAACTTCGAGGGGCCCTTCGACCTGCTGCTCCAGCTGATCTCCCGGCACAAGCTCGACGTCACCGAGGTCGCGCTGTCCAAGGTCACCGACGAGTTCATGACGTACATCCGGGCCATGGGGCCCGACTGGGACCTCGACCAGACCACCGAGTTCCTCGTCGTCGCCGCCACCCTGCTCGACCTGAAGGCCGCCCGGCTGCTGCCGGTGGCCGAGGTCGAGGACGAGGCCGACCTCGCCCTCCTGGAGGCGCGGGACCTCCTCTTCGCGCGCCTGCTCCAGTACCGTGCCTACAAGCAGATCGCCGAGATCTTCGAGCGGCGCGCGGAGATCGAGGGCCGGCGCTACCCCCGCACGGTCGGGCTGGAGCCGCACCACGCCGACCTGCTGCCGGACGTCGTCATCAGCATCGGCGCGGAGGGCTTCGCCCGGCTCGCCGTCAAGGCCATGCAGCCGAAGGCCAAGCCCGAGGTGTACGTGGACCACATCCACGCGCCCCTCGTCAGCGTGCGCGAGCAGGCCGGCGTCGTGGTGCGGATGCTGAAGGCGCGTGGCGAGGCCACCTTCCAGGAGCTCACCGAGGACGCCGAGGACACCCTCACCGTCGTGGCGCGCTTCCTCGCCCTTCTGGAGCTCTACCGGGAGAAGGCGGTCGCCCTCGACCAGGAAGAGGCCCTGCGGACCCTCACCGTGCGCTGGAGCGGCGGGGACGGCGACGGCATGCCGACCGTGACCGACGAGTTCGACCAGATCGTGGAGGCGAAGGATTGAGCAGCGACGGCGGCGCGGTGGCCGCGCCGGAACTGAAGCCGGCCCTGGAGGCCGTCCTCATGGTCGTGGACGAGCCCGCGACCGAGACGCACCTCGCCAAGGTGCTGGAGCGCACGCCGCGCGAGGTGGCGGACGCGCTGCGGGAGCTCGCCGACGAGTACACGGCCGCGCGCAGGGGCTTCGAGCTGCGGCTCGTCGCGGGCGGGTGGCGGTTCTACACCCGGGCGGAGTACGCCCCGGCCGTCGAGGCCTTCGTCCTGGACGGCCAGCAGGCCCGGCTGACGCAGGCGGCGCTGGAGACCCTGGCGGTCGTCGCGTACCGCCAGCCGGTGAGCCGGTCGCGGGTCTCCGCCGTGCGCGGAGTCAACTGTGACGGGGTCATGCGGACCCTCCTCCAGCGCGGTCTGGTGGAGGAGGCGGGGACGGAACCCGAAACAGGTGCGATCCTATACAGGACGACGAACTACTTTCTGGAGCGGATGGGCCTGCGCGGCCTGGACGAGCTCCCGGAGCTCGCGCCCTTCCTCCCCGAGGCGGACGCGATCGAAGCCGAGACGCAAGAAGGTGTGCCGTCGTTCGATCCGGACGCACCGGACACCGATGAAGACGACAAGACGACGGAACTTTGATGCGAAGCAGCGGCAACGGCAACGGTGGCAACAGGAACAGCGGCGGCGGTGGCGGCGGCGGGCGTGGTAGCGCCCGTGGCGGCGGCTCCGGCGGCGGCGGTGGCTACCGCGGCGGCGGCTCGGGCAGCGGTGGCGGCGGCTACCGCGGCTCCGGCTCGGGCTCCGGCGGCGGCGGTGGCTACCGCGGCGGCTCGGGCTCCGGCTCCGGCGGCGGCTACCGGGGCGGCCCCGGCTCCGGCTCGGGCAGCGGTGGCGGTGGTTACCGCGGCGGCCAAGGCGGCGGCCAGGGCGGCTCGCGCGACCGTGACCGCGACCAGGCTCCCCAGCGCCCCCGCAACCCCCGCCCCGAGGAGCGCCGCTACGACGTGGGCCCCGAGGGCGAGCGCAGCCGCGGCAGCGCCCGCGGCGACGCTGCGCGCGGCGGTGCCAAGGGCGGCCCCCGCGCGCCCAAGACCCCCGGCATCGGCGGCGCCGGCGGCCCGCGCCGCGGTCCGGGCAGCCGCAGCGGCCAGTCCCGCCCCCGCGAGCTGGACGCGCGCATCGAGGAGCGCGTGCGCGACCGGTACGCCGACAAGCCCGTGATCAAGACCCCGAAGACCTTCCCCGGCGCCGAGCTGGAGGGCGAGCGCCTGCAGAAGGTCCTCGCCCGCGCCGGCATGGGCTCGCGCCGCGCCTGCGAGGAGCTCATCGAGCAGGCCCGCGTCGAGGTCAACGGCGAGATCGTCACCGAGCAGGGCAAGCGCGTCCAGCCGAAGGACGAGATCAAGGTGGACGGTCTGACCGTCGCCACCCAGTCGTACCTGTTCTTCGCGCTGAACAAGCCGGCGGGTGTCGTCTCCACCATGGAGGACCCGGACGGCCGCCAGTGCCTGGGCGACTACGTCAACAACCGCGAGACGCGCCTGTTCCACGTCGGCCGGCTGGACACCGAGACCGAGGGCATCATCCTGCTCACCAACCACGGTGAGCTGGCCCACCGCCTGACCCACCCGAAGTACGGCGTGAAGAAGACCTACGTCGCCGCGATCACCGGCTCGCTGCCGCGCGACATCGGCAAGCGGCTCAAGGACGGCATCGAGCTCGAGGACGGCTGGGCCCGCGCCGACAACTTCCGCGTCCTGGACCAGGTCGGCAAGAACTACATGGTCGAGGTGACCCTCCACGAGGGCCGCAAGCACATCGTGCGCCGCATGCTGTCCGAGGCGGGCTTCCCCGTCGACAAGCTCGTCCGGACCTCCTTCGGCCCCATCGAGCTGGGCGACCAGAAGTCCGGCTGGCTGCGCCGCCTGACCAACACCGAGGTCGGCATGCTGATGCGCGAGGTCGGCCTGTAGGCCCTCCGCTCCACCCCGTTCCCACGAGAAGCCCGCAGTGCCCACGGCACTGCGGGCTTCTCCCTTGCCCAGACCCCGCCCTCCTGTTTATAGTCACAGTGACTATTAAAGGAAGTGGGGTCGGGCATGAACTGGACCTTGAGCTGGACCGAGGTGCTCGGGTTCGCCACGGGCGCCCTGTGCGTATGGCTGGTGGCCCGAGAGCACATCGCCAACTGGCCGATCGGCATCGCCAACAACGTCTTCTTCATCGTGCTCTTCGCCCAGGCCGGCCTCTACGCCGACGCCGGGCTCCAGATCGTCTTCATCGCCCTCGCCGCGTACGGCTGGTGGTCCTGGACCCACGGGGGTGGACCAGGAACCGCCGGAGCCCTGCCGGTGCGCCGCACCACGCCCACGGAATGGGTCTGGCTGGCCGCGGCGGGGGCGGCGGGGACCCTCGGCCTGACCCTTCTCCTCGCCCGCGCCACCGACTCGACCGTCCCCCTGTGGGACGCGGCCACGACGGCGCTCTCCCTCGCGGCGACCTACGGCCAGTGCCGCAAGCTGGTCGAGTCCTGGTGGCTCTGGATCGCCGCCGACCTCCTCTACATCCCCCTGTACGTCCACAAGGGGCTCCACCTCACCGCCCTGCTCTACGTCGGCTTCCTCGCGCTGTGCGTCGCCGGCCTGCTCGGCTGGCGGCGCACGCTCCCGCAGCGCGGCGCCCGTACCGCCCTGGAGGCGACGGCATGAGGCGCTTCGGCCACGGGCTGGTGCTCGGCAAGTTCTACCCGCCGCACGCCGGCCACCACCACCTGGTGCGCACGGCCCAGGACCGCTGCGAGCGGCTGACCGTTCTGGTCTGCGCCGCCTCCGTGGAATCGGTGCCGCTGGCCGACCGCGTCGCCTGGATGCGCGAGGCCCACCCGGACGCGGACGTCGTCGGAGCCGTCGACGACATCCCCGTCGACCTGCACGACCCGGAGATCTGGGAGGCCCACATGGCGATCTTCCGGGCCGCCGTCGGCCGGCGCGTGGACGCCGTCTTCACCTCCGAGGAGTACGGGAGCGAGCTCGCCCGCAGGTTCGGCGCCGAGGAGGTCTGCGTGGACCCCGCCCGGACCCTGTTCCCGGTCTCCGGGACCGCCGTTCGGGCCGACCCGGCCGCCTGCTGGGACTTCCTCGGCCCGGCCGTGCGGGCCCGCCTCGCCCGCCGTGTCGTCGTCCTGGGGGCCGAGTCCACCGGGACGACCACGCTGTCCCGGGACCTGGCCGCGCACCTCCGGGCGCGCGGCGGCGTCTGGGCCGCCACCGGCTGGGTCGAGGAGTACGGGCGCCGTTACAGCGAGGACAAGCTCGCCGCCGCCCGGGCCGCCGACCCGGGCGCCACGTGGGCGGACGTCTCCTTCACCTCCGAGGAGTTCCCCGTGATCGCCCGCCGTCAGGACGAGGCCGAGGAACGGGCGGCGCGCACAGGCTCCCCGGTGCTGGTCTGCGACACCGACTCCTTCGCCACCGGCATCTGGCACGAGCGGTACATGGGCGCCCGCAACCCGGAGGTCGAGCGGATCGCCGCCCTCACCCACCGGGACCTCTACCTGCTGACCGAGGACGCCGGCGTGCCCTTCGAGGACGACGGGCTGCGTGAGGGGCCCGCGCTCAGACCCTGGATGACCAGGCGGTTCCGCGAGGAGCTGGAGGCGACCGGACGGCGTTTCCTGTCCGTGCGCGGGGACCGGCGCGAGCGGCTGGCCGCGGCCGCCGCGGCCGTGGACGAACTGCTCGCCGAAGGCTGGCGGTTCGCCGACCCCCTCCCGGAGAACCGATGAGCGGGGCGGTGGACCCGGGCTATGACCCGCACGCCTTCGAGCCGTTCGCGGTGACCGTCGACCTCGCCGTCTTCACCGTGCGCGGCGGAGCCCTGCACGTGCTGCTGATCCGGCGCGGCCAGGAGCCGTACGCGGGCTCCTGGGCGCTGCCGGGCGGGTTCGTCCTGCCGCGGGAGTCCGCCGAGAGCGCCGCCCGCCGCGAGCTGGCCGAGGAGACCGGCCTGCCCGACCCGGTCGTGGCCGCCCTGCACCTGGAGCAGCTGCGCACATACAGCGAACCGGACCGCGATCCCCGGATGCGGGTCGTCTCGGTGGCCTTCACGGCCCTCGTCCCCGACCTGCCCGAGCCGGCCGCCGAGGGCGGCGGGGACGCGGCGCAGGCCCGCTGGCTGCCGCTGGGCGAGGCCCCGGACCTGGCCTTCGACCATGCGGTGATCCTGGCGGACGCACGCGAACGGATCCGCTCGAAGCTGGAGTACACCTGCCTGGCCACCGCCTTCTGCCCGCCCGAGTTCACGCTCGGGGAGCTCCTGGCCGTGTACGAGACCGTCTGGGACACCGTGCTCGACCGCCCCAACTTCCGCCGCAAGGTCCTGACGACACCCGGGTTCGTCGAGGCCGTACCGGGCGCCGCCCGGCTCACCGGGGGCCGCGGCAAACCGGCCGCCCTCTACCGGGCCGGCCCGGCGACCGCCCTCCATCCACCGCTGCTCCGACCGGAAGGACCCTCCCGATGACGAAACGAGCCGCGACCGGCGCGCTGGTCGGCCTGGCCCTGGGCGACGCCCTGGGCTTCCCGACCGAGTTCAACGACGTTCCCGCGATCCTCGCCAAAACCGGCCCGTGGCGCGAGATGCGGCTGCCCCGCCCGGCCATCGTCACGGACGACACCCAGATGACCCTCGCCCTGGCGCGCGGCATCCGGACCGCGACGGACCGCGGACGCATAGGCCCGCTGCACCTGACCCGCCCGGTCCGGGAGGAGTTCGTCGACTGGTACCACTCCCCGGAGAACAACCGGGCGCCCGGCAACACCTGCCTGCGGGCCTGCGACCTGCTGAACGACCCGCAGCGCGACTGGCGCGACGCCAGCCAGACCGGCTCCAAGGGCTGCGGCGCGAACATGCGGGTGGCTCCCGTCGGGCTGGTGCCCGGCTGGACCGACGAGGAACGGGCCGGCGCGGCCCAGCTCCAGTCCGCCCTCACCCACGGCCACCCGACGGCGCTCGCCGCCTCCGACCTGACGGCGCGGGCGGTGCACCTGCTGGCCGCCGGCACCGAGGTCACCGGCCTGGTCGGGCGGCTGCGCTCGTACGCCCTGGAGAACCGCACCCGTTACCACGAGCGCTGGCTCGGCGACCTGTGGATGCGCACCGCGAGCGACGCCACGCCGGAGTCCTTCATCGCGCGCGGCTGGGACGAGTGCCTGGAGGTGCTGGACCGGCTCGCGGCCGCCCTGCGCTCCCCGTCCCCGGAGACCGACCCCTGCCTGACCACCGGCGACGGCTGGATCGCCGAGGAGGCCCTCGCCACCGCACTGCAGTGCTTCCTGCTCTTCCCGGACGAGCCCCTGACGGCCCTGCGCCGTGCCGCCTGCACGAAGGGCGACTCCGACTCCATCGCCTGCCTCGCCGGCGCCTTCGCCGGAGCGCACCTCGGGGCGGACGCCTGGCCGCTCGAATGGGAGGGCCGCATCGAGTACCGGGACGAGCTCCTGGCCTTCGGCACCCTCTGGGATGCTTGATCCATGCTGGACGCCCTGAGCATCGACCTGACCCCCGTCGTGGCGGAGCAGCCCGATCCGCTGCTCTTCGCCACGGTCTCTGGCGCACACCTGTACGGCTTCCCGTCGCGGGACTCCGACATCGACCTGCGCGGAGCGCACCTGCTGCCCGTGGCGGACCTCCTGGGCCTGCGCGAGGCCGAGGAGACCCGGACCCGCATGTGGGACCGCGACGACGTGGAGATGGACCTCGTCACGCACGACCTGCGCAAGTTCGTCCGGCTCATGCTCAACCGCAACGGCTACGTGCTGGAGCAGCTGCTCTCCCCGCTCGTGGTCCACACGACGGCTGCGCACCAGGAGCTGGTCGCCCTGGCCCCGGGCGTCCTGACCTCCCACCACGCCCACCACTACCGGGGGTTCGCGAACACCCAGTGGCGGCTCTTCGGCAAGGCCGCCGAACTCAAGCCGCTCCTCTACGCCTTCCGGGCCCTGCTCACCGGCATCCACCTGATGCGGTCGGCCGAGGTGCAGGCGCACCTGCCCACCCTGCTGGAGGAGGTGCCGGAGGCGCCGCCGTACCTCGCCGGGCTGATCGAGGCCAAGGCCGCCGCCGAGCACGGGGGCTACGAGGGTCCGCCCGTCGCCGCGGTACGGGGAGACTTCGAGACGCTGCACGCGGTGCTGGACGCCGCGCAGTCGGCCACGGCGCTGCCCGCGTACGGGTCGGCGTTCGAGGCGCTGGACGCGTTCGTCGTGCGGCGGCGGACCCTAGGAGGCTGACGCCCGCCGGGTGCGGACGAGGAAGTCCTCCACCCGGGCGCGGTCGGGATCCTCCGGTAGGGGAGTGCCGGCCCGTGCGCTCTCCGTCTCCTCCTGCAGGCGGGCCATCCAGGAGTCGACCTCGTCCCAGGCGAGTTCCCCCCGGCGGACGGCGAGGAGGCGGTCGCGGTACGGGCCCGCGTCGATGCTCAGGAGGCCGGTGCGCAGCAGGTCGCGGCAGGACAGGAGCAGACGCAGCAGGTGCATGGCGTGCTTCCAGCGCGGCGCACCGTGGACGCGGACGTCCGCGACGAGCTTGCCGTGCTGGGACGCCGCATACCGGCCGAAGCTCGTGTGGGCCCGGCGCGAGAGGAAGGCCCCGCGCAGGGAGAGCAGTTCCGCGCCGACCGGACTGACGTGTTCCACCAGGGGGGAGTGCAGGCACTCCAGGACGTTCGGGTTGGCCCGCAGGGCGAGTTCGCAGAAGCGCTCCAGCTCCCAGGAGAACTCCTCGTCCCGCGGGCCGTCCACGTGCGTGGGGGGCTTCTCGAACCGCCAGAACAGCGGCGTCGGGGCGAGGTAGACACCGCGCCGGTCGGTGTCGCTGGCCTCGGTGGCCAGGCCGAAGGCCCGGGAGCCCATCACGCACCGGTACACCGTGTGGTCCCGTACCAGCGTCAGATCGTCCATCCCGGGAGCCTACGCCGGGACGCACCCGCCCTGCCGGGCCTTTTCCGCAGGCCGGCAGGGCTGCGAGCGCCCGCTACGCGAGAGTGATGCTGCCGTCCGCGGCGACCGTGATCTTCTTCTCGGCCAGCCCCTTGGTGGCCGGCCCCTTGATCACCGCACCGTCCGTGGCCTTGAACTCGCTGTTGTGGCAGGGGCAGTCGATTGTGTTGTCCTCCACCTTGTTCACGAGGCAGCCCTGGTGGGGGCAGACCGCCGTGAAGCAGCGGAAGGAGCCCGCCGTGGGCTGCGTGATGACGAGCTTCTCCTCCTTGAGGACCTTGCCGCCGCCCACGGGGACGTCCGCCGCCTTGGCGATGGACTTCCCGCCGGCCGCGCCGCCGGCCGACGGGGCGGCGGGGGCGGACCCGGGCGGCGGGGTGGCGGCGCCGTTCGGTTCGCCGGACGCGGTGTTCCCGCCGTCACCGCCGCTGCCGCATGCGGTCAGCGCACCGCCGGCCAGGGCGGCCGCGCCGATCGCCAGTACCTTGCGCCGGACGGTTTGCGTGGGGTCGCTCATCAGTCTCTCCTCGCTCTGTGGCCGGATCGGCGTGCAGCATCCTGGCCTGCGGCGGGCCTCAGGTGAAGCCTGCCGCGCCGTTTCACGAGCCCGGCTGCCACGGTGCCAGTGAGGCAGGTGTGCCGGGTGTGCGTACGACCTCCCACACGTGGACCACGGCGTCCCGGTTCAGCGGGCCGAAAACATGGGGGAAACGGCCGCCGGAATCACCCTCCCGCCGGACTTCCGCGGTCAGGGCGTCCTCGTCGAACTCGACCGCCAGCAGGGTCCCCGGCTGCGCGCGGTAGTGCGTGTCGGCGATGCCGAGCACCGTCGCGCGGTCCGCCGAACAGTGCACGAATCCCTCCGAGTCCAGCGAGGGCGGGGCGTACGGGAGCTCGGGAGCGGCGGTCCAGTCGGCGAGCGGGACGATGTGGAAGATCATGCCGAACGTTCTACCGCAGCGGCGGCCGCCCCGGGTGCCGGCCGGCGATGTCATCCGCCATGGGTGCCGTCGACCGGGTCTCGAAGCCGGGTACGGTGCTGTCCGCGGCGCCGTCCGGCCCTCCTGCGAAAGGCGTGGCGCCGGGCACGACCTCGGCTCGCTCCTCGGCGGAGTCCTCGGCGCAGAGATCCCCTCCGGTTCGATCGAGGCCGTCATCGGGCAGCAGGAGTTGTGAGGACGCCGCGAGGGCCCGGCCGCCGTCCCGCCGCCGTCCCACAGGGCGGGCAGGCAGGCCCTCGCGGCGTGACGTCTGGCTACCCTGAGTCAGAACCTGTCGTCACGCACCCGTGGAGCGCCCCGTGAGAACCGCCGTCGTCATCGGAACCGGACTGATCGGCACCTCCGCGGCGCTCGCCCTGACAGCCCGCGGGATCACGGTGCACCTCGCCGACCACGACCCGGACCGGGCCCGCACGGCGGCCGCCCTCGGGGCAGGCACCGACGAGCCCCCGCAGGAGCAGGTCGACCTCGCGATCGTCGCCGTACCGCCGGCCCACGTCGCCGCGACCCTGGCCGACCTCATAGGACGCGGCGCGGCGCGCGCCTACGTCGACGTGGCCAGCGTCAAGGGCGGACCGCGGCGGGAACTCGCCGCTCTCGGCGTGGACGCCACCGCCTATATCGGCACGCACCCGATGGCGGGCAAGGAGCAGTCCGGGCCTCTCGCAGCGAGCGCGGACCTCTTCGAGGGCCGCCCCTGGGTGCTCACCCCGACCCGGGACACCGACCACGAGGTCCTCAACCTCGCCCTGGAGCTGGTGGCCCTCTCCCGGGCCGTACCGGTGGTGATGGACGCGGACGCCCACGACCGTGCCGTCGCGCTCGTCTCGCACACCCCGCAGCTGGTCTCCAGCATGGTCGCGGCCCGCCTCGAGCAGGCCGACGAGACGGCCGTCCGGCTGTGCGGGCAGGGCATCCGGGACGTGACCCGGATCGCCGCCTCCGACCCGCGGATGTGGGTGGAAATCCTGTCGGCCAACCCGGGACCGGTCGCCGACGTCCTCGCCGGAATCGCGGCCGACCTGGAGGAGACCGTGGACGCGCTGCGCAGCC
The DNA here is from genome assembly GCF_055587885.1 of Streptomyces sp. NPDC046349. NCBI lineage: Bacteria > Bacillati > Actinomycetota > Actinomycetes > Kitasatosporales > Streptomycetaceae > Streptomyces > Streptomyces sp. NPDC046349. Next base: position 461,269 of record NZ_JBVJFK010000005.1, on the reverse strand, counting down.
TGCAGTCCGCCGACGTGGAGAAGCGGCGCGGCGGAGCCGCGGGCATCGAGGACGTACTGCGCCGCGGGAACGCGGGCCGGGTGCGGGTCCCGGGCAAGCACGGAGCGGCCCCCGCGGTCTACGAGACAGTGGCCGTGCTCATCAGCGACCAGCCGGGCGAGCTGGCCCGGATCTTCGCCGACGCCGGCCGCGCCGGGGTCAACATCGAGGACGTGCGGATCGAGCACGCGACGGGCCAGCAGGCCGGTCTCGTCCAGCTCATGGTGGAGCCGCGGGCCGCGGCGGGCCTGACCGCGGAGCTGCGGGAACGGGGCTGGGCCCTGCGCAAGCAGTAGCCCGGGGACCGGAAGACGCGGGCCGGCCGGGGGCGCTCGGGGGATGCCTCGTCGGTCGGCCGGATCAGGGAGCGGCGCACGGCGCCGTGGACCGCAGGGCGGGGAGAAAGGCGGTGCGGAGCGTCGCCGACGGAGGACGGCCCGGCGGGCGCACTGCCATGCGCCGTGAGCCCGGCCCGACCGGCAAGACACTCTCCCGGGGCCCGGTAACCTTGGAGAGGGGCTCTTTGCCGCGCCCTGACACGCACGCGCAACCAGGAAGGTGCCCACACCGTGGAAACCGCAGCTCCGTCCGCCGTGATCGTCGCCATCGACGGTCCCTCCGGCACGGGCAAGTCCAGCACCTCCAAGGCCGTGGCCGCCAAGCTCGGGCTGCGCTACCTGGACACCGGTGCCCAGTACCGGGCCATCACCTGGTGGATGATCTCCAACGGTGTCGACACCGACGACGCGCAGGCCGTGGCGGTCGCCGCCGGCAAGCCCTCCATCGTCTCCGGCACCGACCCGGCGGCCCCCACCATCACGGTGGACGGCCTCGACGCCGCCGGTCCCATCCGTACCCAGGAGGTCACCTCCAAGGTCAGCGCCGTCAGCGCCGTCCCCGAGGTGCGCACGCTCATCACCGAGCTGCAGCGCTCCATCGCCGCCGAGGCGGCACGGGACGCGGACGGGATCGTCGTGGAGGGCCGGGACATCGGCACCACGGTCCTGCCCGACGCCGACCTCAAGGTCTTCCTGACGGCCTCCGCCGAGGCGCGCGCCGCCCGGCGCAGCGGAGAACTCCGCGGCAAGGAGGCCGCCGACCTCGCGGCCACCAAGGCGGCGCTGATCAAGCGCGACGCCGCGGACTCCGGCCGCAGGACCTCCCCGTTGGCCAAGGCCGGCGACGCGGTCGAGGTGGACACCACCGAACTCACGCTCGACCAGGTGATCGAGTGCGTCGTGACGCTCGTCGAAGAGAAGCGGGCGGGCCGCAAGTGAGCCAAACGCCCTCCCTGAAGGGTGCGGCGGTCGGCAGGCGCATCGGCATCGGTCTCATGTACGGGCTGTGGAAGCCGCGCGTACTGGGCGCCTGGAAGGTGCCGGCGTCGGGCCCCGTCATCCTCGCCGTGAACCACACGCACAACATAGACGGCCCCATGGTGATGGGCACCGCGCCCCGCCCCCTGCACTTCCTGATCAAGAAGGAAGCGTACGTGGGCCCGCTCGGCCCCTTCCTGGACGGCATCGGGCAGGTCAAGGTCGACCGCTCCGGCGCCGACCGGGCGGCGATAGGCCGCGCCCTCGCCGTGCTCGACCAGGGCGGGGCGCTGGGCATATTCCCCGAGGGCACGAGGGGCGAGGGCGACTTCGCCTCGCTGCGCGCGGGACTGGCGTACTTCGCGGTCCGCAGCGGCGCGCCCATCGTGCCCGTCGCCGTCCTCGGCAGCGCCGAGGGCCGGGGCCGGCTGATCCCGGGGCTGCCGCCCTTCAAGAGCCGGGTCGACGTCGTCTTCGGCTCTGCCTTCGACGCCGGGGACGGCAGTGGCCGCCGTACCCGCACCGCGCTGGACCGGGCCACCGTACGCATCCAGGACCGGCTGACCGCCCACCTGGCCGACGCCAAGCGCCTGACCGGGCGCTGAGCGAGACTTGACCTAGTAGTGGAACCGCGCTGCGCGGGCACCACCGATCACCACGAACGACGAGGAACGGACTTCATGAACGACCAGCACGACCACGGAGCACTTGGCGACGCCGAGTACGCGGAGTTCATGGAGCTCGCCGCGGAAGAGGGTTTCGACCTCGAAGACGTCGAAGGCGCCATCGAGGAGGCGGGCCACGGCCCGCTGCCCGTCCTCGCCGTCGTGGGCCGCCCCAACGTCGGCAAGTCGACCCTGGTGAACCGCATCATCGGCCGCCGCGAGGCGGTCGTCGAGGACAAGCCCGGCGTCACCCGCGACCGCGTCACCTACGAGGCGGAGTGGGCCGGCCGGCGCTTCAAGGTCGTCGACACCGGCGGCTGGGAGCAGGACGTCCTCGGCATCGACGCGGCCGTCGCCGCCCAGGCCGAGTACGCCATCGAGACCGCCGACGCGGTCGTCTTCGTCGTCGACGCCAAGGTCGGCGCCACCGACAGCGACGAGGCCGTCGTCAAGCTGCTCCGCAAGGCGAAGAAGCCCGTCGTCCTGTGCGCCAACAAGGTCGACGGCCAGAGCGGCGAGTCCGACGCGGCCTCGCTGTGGTCGCTGGGCCTCGGCATGCCGCACCCGGTCTCCTCCCTGCACGGCCGCGGCACCGGCGACATGCTCGACGCCGTCCTCGACGTCCTGCCCGATGCCCCCGAGCAGACCTTCGGCGGCGTCGCTCCCGGCGGCCCCCGCCGTATCGCGCTGATCGGCCGCCCGAACGTCGGCAAGTCCTCGCTGCTGAACAAGGTCGCGAAGGAGAACCGGGTCGTCGTCAACGAGCTCGCCGGCACCACCCGCGACCCGGTCGACGAGCTGATCGAGCTCGGCGGCGTCACCTGGAAGTTCGTCGACACCGCCGGCATCCGCAAGAAGGTCCACCTCCAGCAGGGCGCCGACTACTACGCCTCGCTGCGCACCGCCGCAGCCGTCGAGAAGGCGGAGGTGGCGGTCATCCTGATCGACACCACCGAGACCATCAGCGTCCAGGACCAGCGCATCATCACCATGGCCGTCGAGGCCGGCCGCGCGATCGTCATCGCCTACAACAAGTGGGACGAGCTCGACGAGGAGCGCCGCTACTACCTCGAGCGCGAGATCGAGACCGAGATGCAGCAGGTCTCCTGGGCGCCCCGGGTGAACGTCTCGGCGCTCACCGGCCGTCACATGGAGAAGCTGGTCCCGGCGATCGAGACCGCCCTCGCGGGCTGGGAGACTCGCGTCCCCACCGGCCGGCTGAACGCCTTCCTCGGCGAGGTCGTGGCCGCCCACCCGCACCCGATCCGCGGCGGCAAGCAGCCCCGCATCCTGTTCGGTACCCAGGCGGGGAGCAAGCCGCCGCGGTTCGTCCTGTTCGCCTCCGGCTTCCTGGAGCACGGCTACCGGCGCTTCATCGAGCGCCGCCTGCGCGAGGAGTTCGGCTTCGAGGGCACCCCGATCCACATCTCGGTGCGGGTGCGCGAGAAGCGCGGGGCCCAGTACAAGAAGAAGAAGTAGCGGCGGTCCGGGGTCAGTAGCCCCGGCGCGGAGCGGGCGGCAGGGCCGCCGGGATGTGGGTCATCCCGGTCTGGTGCTGCCGCCCGTCGGCGTATCCGGGGCTGCCCGCGTACGAGTAGGCGGGCTGGGGCTGCGACTGAGTCGCGGACGGCGTCTGGGAAGGCGCCGACGAGCCGTAGGAGGGCTGCCATTCGGCCCGCTGCCAGGTCGAACCGGTCCAGCCGCTGCCGTACGTGCCGCCGGTGTAGCCGCCCCCGTAGGAGAAGGACGTGAACCCGAGGTCCTCCTCGCCCGTACGGTCGCCCGGCAGGGCCCGGAAGGCGCGCAGGTACTCCGAGTACAGCGTGTCGTAGATCGGGGTGTGCGAGACGGCCGGAGAGCTGTCCCGGTCGCGCACGGGACGCATGGCGGGGACGGTGCCCGGAGAGGACGGGGCGCGGGAGGAGTCGTATGGATGCACGTATCAGCCAACGAAATCGGCGCGCTGCGGATGCGGGGTGAACGGGCCGGAAACGCAGATCGCCGGGGGTGTGCGGGACGGACCGCACACCCCCGGCGCATGCCGCCCGGCCCCCTCGGCGGGGGCCGGGCGGCCGCTTTCCCCACCGGCTGGGATCAGGCGCCGGGCGTCCCCGCCAGCGGCATCGCGGCGGCCACGAGCTTGCCCGCGGCGGCGGCCTTGTCCAGCGCGTCGCGCAGCAGGTCCTCGCGGGGCTGCTGGCCGATGGAGCCGACCGGGGCGGCGTAGATGAGTACACGCTGGGTCTTCTGGACGGCGGTCCGCCAGCCGTCGGTGACCGACAGCGCTTGGTGCGCCTGCCACCAGGCGACCTGGCCGCCGTCGGTTCCCGGCTGGAGCACGGCGTGCAGCTGCCCGGCCGCGAGCAGGACCGACCAGCCGCCGAGCAGGGTGGGGAGTTCGGACGTGTCGGTCACCGGGATGAAGCCCTGCTCGATCAGGAGCGGCAGGAAGTCGTCACCGGGGCCGTCGCTGCCCGGGCGGGCGATCGGCGCGGTCGGCTCGACGACCAGGGCCGGGTGCAGCTCGCCGCCGATGAGCACGAGGCCGCTGGTGATGCCGAGGACGGCCTGTCCGCCGGGGACGTTCTGCGGGGCGGGCGCGCCCGTGTCCGACGCGGAGGCCGGGCTGTCGCCGGTGATGCTGCGGACCGCGCCCTGGAGCTGCTCCTCGGAGACGGAGACGACCTGCGAGGGGATGCAGGTGGCGTGGGCGAAGGCGAGGACGGCGGTCTCCTCGCCGACGAACAGCACCGTGCTGGTGCGGTCGTTCTCGGGGTCGCCGGGAGTGCGGCAGGAGGTGCAGTCGTAACTGCGCGGCGCGTCGTCGCCGACGAGCAGCCTGTCGGCTTCTTCGTCGCCGATCTCGGCACGTACCTCATCACTGACGTCGAGCATGCGCGGCACGGGGTGGCTCCTCGGCATAGGTGCGGGTCCGGGAGGCTCCCGGCTCGCCGGGCACAACGCAGGAGCCGCGGCCGGGGTCACGCCATTTGAGGGAACGGATTCGAACCGGACGCCCGGAAGGGTGAACCGTGCGACCAGGGCTTCGCTTTTGTGCCAACTGTTTTCTGTTTGTGCGCAGTTGGTGGCCGGATGCGGCCGTATCGGGGGGTCGTGGCGGTCGGCCGAGCGGGTGGGGTGGCGTGCCCCGCCGCGTGGCGGGCCGTGGAGCGTCGTGGGGCGCTGCATAGCGTGACCCGATGCCCAACCTCCGGATCCCCCGGGCCGCCCGCGCCGTCGCCGTCGCCGCCGTCGTGCTGGCGCTCGTACCGCCCCAGGAGGCGGCCGACGCGGCGCCGCCGCCACCCGCTCCGGGTCCCGCCGGGGCCGCGCACCCCGGCTCGCCGGGGGTGATCGGGAGCGGGCCCGGGGACTGCGGGCCCGGCGGGGAATGGCCCTGGGACTGCGTGGCCGACTGCGAGAGCGGCGGGCGGTGGGCGGTCAACACAGGCAACGGCTTCTACGGCGGGCTGCAGTTCTGGCAGCCGACGTGGGAGGAGTACGGCGGCCTGGTGTTCGCGCCGCGGGCCGACCTGGCGCACCGCGTGCAGCAGATCCGGGTGGCGCAGGAGGTCCTCGCCGCGCAGGGATGGAACGCGTGGCCGGTCTGCTCGAAGCGCTACGGGCTCGCCGGGCGGATGCACACCGTGCGGAGCGGGGACACGCTGGTCACGATCGCCCGCGACCGCCGGGTGGAGGGCGGATGGCAGGCGCTGTACGAGGCCAACCGGGAGGTGATCGGGCCGGAGCCGGCGGCGATCGCGGTGGGCATGCTGCTGCTCCTGCCGGAGCCGGTCCCCGTGCCGGCGCCCAAGCCGAAGCCGGTGCCCGGGGTGAAGCCGGTCCCCGCGTCTGCGGCCAAGCCGAAGCCTGTGCCTGCGGGCGTGCCGGTCCCCGCGTCTGCGGCCAAGCCGAAGCCTGTGCCTGCGGGCGTGCCGGTCCCTGCGTCTGCGGCCAAGCCGAAGCCTGCGCCGCCTGCCGGGGTGTCCGAATCCTTGCCGGGGGCGAAGCCGAAGCCGAAGCGGGAGGTCGAGCCGGGCCGGGGGTGAGGCCCGTGCACGCCGCGAAGCCGGGGTCCGACGTCCCGCCCGTCCGGCCGGGCCGTAGGCCTCCCCGTCCGCCGGGCCGCGCCGGCCGCCGGCGGCCCTCGGCGGCCCCGAGCCGATCACGGCAGCCCTTCACCGCATCCCGGCCGTGCGCGGCGGCGCCACTGGCAGACTCGGAGGATGCTCGAGACCTCCGCACGCCTGCTGCGCCTGCTCTCCCTGCTCCAGGCCCACCGCGAATGGACCGGCGCCGACCTGGCCGACCGCCTCGGCGTCACCGCCCGGACGGTTCGGCGCGATGTGGACCGGCTGCGGGAGCTCGGGTATCCGGTGAACGCCACTCCCGGGACCGGAGGCGGATACCAGCTGGGGGCGGGGGCCGAGCTGCCGCCGCTGCTGCTGGACGACGACGAGGCCGTGGCCGTCGCCGTCGGGCTGCGGACCGCCGCGGGCAACGGCGTCGAGGGGATCGGGGAGGCCTCCGTACGGGCCCTCGCGAAGCTCGAGCAGGTGCTGCCGTCGCGCCTGCGCCGGAGGGTGTCCGCGCTCAACGAGTTCACCGTGCCGATGCTGCGCGGGGCCCAGCGCTCCACCGTGGACGCCTCGGTGCTGACCGAACTGGCCTCGGTCTGCAGGGACGCCGAGCGGCTCCGCTTCGGGTACCGGGACCACGAGGGCAGTGCCAGCCGCCGCACCGTCGAACCGCACCGGCTCGTCTGCACGGAGCGCCGCTGGTACCTGGTCGCCTGGGACCTCGACCGCGAGGCGTGGCGGACCTTCCGCGCCGACCGGATCGAGCCCAGACCGCCCCACGGACCGCGGTTCACCCCGCGCCCGCCACCGGCCGAGGACCTCGCCGCGTACGTCTCCGAAGGCGTGTCGCAGCGGGTCTACGCCACCCGCGCGGTGGTGCGGCTCAAGATGCCGCAGCAGGAGGCGGCGCAGATCATCGGGCCGAGCGACGGGGTCCTGGAACCGGTCGACGCACACACGTGCCTGCTGCGCACCGGAGCCGTGAACCTGGACGTTCTGGTGATTCACATCATGCTGCTCGGTTGTGAGTTCGAAGTGGTCGAGCCGCCCGGTCTCACGGACCGGATGAGGGACCTCAGAGATCTCCTGGGCAGGGCCGTCGGCCCGGAGAAGTGAAGGAAATGTAGCGGATCTGAGGGTGATTCAGCTGGTCCGGTACAAGGGGTCCATGGAAATGGAGCGCGGCAATTCCACGGTTCGCGGGAGAAATGCGAATGCGCCCGAACCCCGGGCGTGTCGCGGTCCGGAAAACAATTGGCGACTGTAGATATTCTGTGACACAAGCGTGACCCGGGACGGACGAACGTCCGGGCGTGGCGCTGACGAACGCCGAAGGCGGGCCGGGTCGATGACCCGGCCCGCCTTCGCGTTGCGGGGGTGGATTGGTGCGTACCGCCCCCGCCGTGCCGTCAGCCGCCGGCGACCGGACGGGCGGCGGTGCCCCGGGTTCCGGCCCGCTCCGGGTGCGCGGGGTGGGCCGGACGGCGGCTGCCGACCGGGGTGACCGGCGTCCGCTCGGAGCGGATCAGGTGCGGCCGGTTGGCCGGGTGCACGGCCGGCCGGTGCGCCGGGGAGTGTCCCGCGGCGGCGCCCGCCGACGCGGCCGCGGCGGGCGCCGCGGCCGGCTCCCCGACTGTCTCGGCGACGGGCTTCAGCTGCCACTTGCCGCCCGCGGAGAGCAGCGGGGTGAGCGCGGAGACCACCGGGGCGGGCATCCGTCCGGTCTCGGCCCGGCGGCGCAGCAGCTCGCGCAGGTCGAAGACGTAGGCCTCGGTCCGTGCGATGAGCGGCTCGAACCAGGGCAGCGCCAGCAGGATCAGCAGACCCGCGGACCAGCCCAGCAGGACGTCGCTGACCCAGTGCGTACCCAGGTACACGGTGGTGGCACCGACGCTCAGCGAGACCACCGCGGACACCACGGACAGCACCCGCCGAGTGACCACGGTGGACGCCAGATAGGCCAGGATTCCCCAGGTCACGACGGCGTTGGCGGTGTGGCCGGAAGGGAATATATCGCCGCCCGCGAAGAGTTCGGCCGAGCCGATCTCGGTGGCGTAGTGCGGGCCGAGCCGCCCCAGGCCCAGCTTCACGGAACCGACGGTGACGTTGAGCAGCAGCAGCGCGACACCGAGGGTGATCAGCGGGCGGAGGGTGTGCTGCCGCCAGGAGCGCCAGCCGAGCCACGCGGCGACCATGACCGCGGTGGGCCCGCGCTGGCCGAGCACGACGAGGTAGTCCAGGAAGGCGTGCAGCTGCGGCCACTGCTCGTAGGGCCGGAAGAACATGATCTGCCAGTCCAGGCGGACCAGCCACGACGTGGTCAGCACGGCCACGACGATGGCGAGGTAGAACGCGAGGGTCGATCCCAGGAGCACGACGCGGTGCCGGCTCATCTGCGGAGTCTGCAGATGAGCCGGTCGCTCTGGTTCCCGGTCCAGCCGGGCGAAGACCCGCTCCAGACGGGTCAGGATTTGATCGGTACGCACTCAATCGACGTTACCGCCCGGCGATGGTCGGCCCGGGCGAATCGCGGGCTTTGTGATGACCATGTGATGTGGAGTTGGTCTCACGCGGCCCCTAATTCCCGCTATTCCGGCAGGGGTTGGATCCTTCTCGATCCGGCGTCCGGGAATTGTTTCGACTGCTTATTCGGGCTTTATTGCCGCAGGTCGATTACCGTGCCCGTGACCGCCGGGAAGGCTCCGGCGGCGGCCGCGGACCCTACGGAGGGCCCGAGCCGTTCAGCCAGAACGCCCCGTACACCGCGGAGGCCAGGGCTGCCGCAGCCACCACCACGACCGCCCGCCGGGTCCGCCACCGGGCGAGCGCCACCGCCGGCACCAGCATCAGCGGGAAGGCGGGCAGCAGAAGCCGCGGCTTCGAACCGAAGTAACCCGAGGCACACAGCGCCAGCGCCACGACGATCCCGCAGTACACGAGCAGCGGGGCCGGCTGCCGCTGCCGCACGCACGCCGCGAACAGCCACAGCACCAGGGCGACTCCCGCGATCAGCCCCAGCCCGGCCGGGAAGGCGGACGAGGCCAGCTTCGCCCCGACGAAGCGGGCGAAGGCCCAGCCGCCGTCGAAGCCGTTGCCCCAGCCGCCCTGCACGTCCAGGTACCCGAGCAGGCCGCCCCCGGTGCGGGCCCCCACCCACAGGACGTACGCGGCCGCGCCCGCCGGAGCCAGCAACGCTCCCGCCGCCATCCGCCACGACCGCTCCCCGCGCCGCCAGGCCAGTGCGACGGCCACCCACACCGCCGCGACGACCGCCGCGCCGACCGGGCGGGTCAGCCCGGCACCGGCGGCGAGCAGGCCGGCCGTCAGCCACCGGCCGCGCAGGGCACCGTGCAGCGCCCACGCGGCGAGCGCGGTGAACAGCGACTCGCTGTACGCCATGGACTGCACGATCCCGACGGGCAGCGCCGCCCACACGGCGACGGCGAACACCCCGGCGCGGCGGCCGTGCAGCAGGTCGCCCACGGCGAAGATCCCCCACGCCGCGGCGAGCCCGGCGAGCACCGACACCGCCAGGCCCGCCGATCCGTACGAGAGCCCGGTCGCCGCCGACACCACGCGTTCCAGCCACGGCAGCAGCGGGAAGAACGCCAGGTTCGAGTGAACGTCCCCGTTCGGGAGGACGATCTCGTAGCCGTACCCCTCGGCGGCGATGCGGGCGTACCAGAGCGAGTCCCAGCGGGCCGACAGCAGTGTGTGCGGGCTGCTGCCCGCCGCCGCCCCCCACGCCGCGAGCACGGCCAGCCCGAGCAGCCGGACCGCCGCGAAGGCGGCCAGCGCGGGCGCGGCCCGGCGAAATCCATGATCTTCCACAGGCATGATTATCGGTGGCGTCCGAACCGGGGCCGGCGCCGAGAACCACGGAGCGTGATCGGGCGTGTACGCGGGGGAGGGCGTCGGGGTGGGGGAGTGGCGCACGCCACACGGGGGGCGCCGCCGGTATGAGAGCTTGGCCACGTGTCGGGCACGCGAACTCGCGTACGCTGACCGTTCACTCGCGTGTCGATGCCGGACCCCGTTGGATGCCGCACAGCGCACCACCCCCCGTGGCTCCGCCAGACGCTGGTCCACCGAGCGCGAGGGATCACCTGGGAGGTACATGCATGGCGGGGACGAACGCGGCCACGGCCGGGACCCCTTCGCCCTGGCAGCGGCTGGGAGCGGCCTCCGGCGGTGCCAACCGCTGGGTCGTCCTGGCCGTTCTCTGCGTCAGCCTGGTTCTCGTCGCGCTCGACGCGACGATCCTGCACGTCGCGGTTCCGTCCGTCACGGAGGACCTGCGGCCCGGCCCGATCGAGCTCCTCTGGATCGTCGACGCCTACCCGCTGGTGTGTGCGTCGCTGCTGATCCTCTTCGGCACCCTCGGGGACCGGGTGGGCCGCCGCCGCATCCTCCTCCTCGGCTACGGACTCTTCGGCGCGGCCTCCGCGATGGCGGCCCTCGCCGACAACGCCCAGGTCCTCATCGCCGCGCGCGCCCTGCTGGGCATCGGCGGCGCGATGATCATGCCTGCGACCCTGTCGATCCTGCGCCAGGTCTTCCCCGACCGGCGCGAGCGGGCCCTGGCGATCGGCATCTGGACCGCCGTCGCCGCGGTCGGCGCGGCCAGCGGCCCGGTCCTGGGCGGCTTCCTCATAGAGCATTTCTGGTGGGGTTCGGTCTTCCTCATCAACATCCCGCTGATGGCGCTGATCCTCCCGCTCGGCCGCTGGCTGTTGCCGGAGTCGCGCGGCTCCGCGGACGGGCCGTGGGACGTGCTCGGCGCGCTGATGGCCGCCGCCGGCGTGGTCGGCGCGGTGCTCGGGATCAAGCGGCTCGGCGCCGAACGGAACCTGCTCGACGCGGAGGCGCTGGTACCACTGCTGCTCGGCGCGACGCTGCTCGTCCTGTTCGTACGGCGCCAGAAGCGGCGCGAGCACCCGTTGATCGACATGCGGATGTTCTCGCGGGCCGCCTTCTCCACCTCCGTCGCCTGTATCGTGCTCGCCATGCTCGCGCTGGTGGGGCTCGAGCTGATCGCCGTCCAGTACCTCCAGCTGGTGCTGCACCTCAGCCCGCTGGAGACCGGCCTGCGCCTGCTGCCGCTGACCTTCGCGGCCATGGCCGCGGGCGCCACAGGCTCCTACACACTGGCCCGGGTCGGGCCGCGCACCATGGTGTCGCTGGGCTTCCTGCTGACGGCCTTCGCCGTGCTGCTGTTGACGCTGATGGGCCAGCAGGACCGGCCGGTGCTGCTGACCGTCGGTTTCATCCTGCTCGGCTTCGGACTGCAGACCACGCTGTTCGCCGCGTACGAGTCGATGCTGAGCGAGGCGCCGGCCGAGACCGCGGGCGGGGCGGCCTCGATCGGCGAGACCTCCTACCAGCTGGGCGCGGGCATCGGCATCGCCCTGCTGGGCAGCGTGATGAACGCGGCGTACCGGCCGGGGCTCGCCTCGGTGCCGGGGGTATCGGCCGCGGAGTCGGCGGGCGCGGCGAACTCGCTGGGCGAGGCGTACCAGATCGCCTCGGGCCTCGGAGGCCCGGCGGGCGCCGCCCTCTACGCGGCGGCACGGCACTCCTTCGTGCACGGGCTGCACATCACGCTGCTGGTGAGCGCGGCGCTGCTGTTCGCGGGGGCTTTGATGGCGCTGAAACTGCCACGGGTGATGGACTGCGGGGCGACCGAGGAGGCCGAGCCGGTGCGGTTGCCAGCGCAGGCGAAGGGCGAGCCGCGGCCGACCCCGGTCGAGCAGGCGGGCTGACCGCGCGCCTCCCCCCGATGCGGCGCCGTCGCCGGGAGCGCCGCCCCGGCCCCCGCCCCCGCCTCGGCAGGGCCGAAGTGGTGCGGGCCGACCGGTGCCGGAAAGCGGGGGCTGGATTTGCCCGCCCGAGGCCAATAGCTTCGGGTGGGCGCAAAAACTTGCGCCCAGGTTCCTGCTCAGGCCGCCGGGAGGCCCCGTGTCCTTCGTTCCCACCGATCCGCTCGGGCTCGACGAGCTCCTCGGGCCCGAGGACCTCGCCGTCCGGGACACCGTCCGCACCTGGGCCGCGGACCGGGTGCTGCCGCACATCGCCCAGTGGTACGAGAGCGGCGAGCTGCCCGCGATCCGCGAGCTGGCCCGCGAGCTCGGTGCCATCGGGGCGCTCGGCATGTCCCTGGAGGGCTACGGGTGCGCCGGTGCCAGCGCCGTCCAGTACGGCCTGGCCTGCCTGGAGCTGGAGGCCGCCGACTCCGGCATCCGCTCGCTGGTCTCCGTACAGGGGTCGCTGGCCATGTACGCGATCTGGAAGTACGGCTCGGAGGAGCAGAAGCAGCGCTGGCTGCCCGGCATGGCCGCGGGCGAGTTGATCGGCTGCTTCGGGCTCACCGAGCCCGACGTGGGCTCCGACCCCGCCGCGATGCGGACGTACGCCAAGCGCGACGGCACGGACTGGGTCCTGAACGGCCGCAAGATGTGGATCACCAACGGCTCCGTCGCCTCGGTGGCCGTGGTGTGGGCGCAGACCGACGACGGCATCCGCGGCTTCGCGGTGCCCACCGACACTCCCGGCTTCTCCGCTCCGGAGATCAAGCACAAGTGGTCGCTGCGGGCCAGCGTCACCAGCGAGCTGGTCATGGACGACGTACGGCTGCCCGCCGACGCGGTGCTGCCGCTCGTCACCGGGCTCAAGGGGCCGCTCGGCTGTCTCAGCCACGCGCGGTACGGCATCGTATGGGGATCCATGGGCGCGGCGCGGGCCAGTTTCGAGGCCGCGCTCGACTACGCGAGGACGCGGGAGCAGTTCGGCAAGCCGATCGGCGGCTTCCAGCTCACCCAGGCCAAGCTGGCGGACATGGCCCTCGAACTCCACAAGGGCATCCTGCTCGCCCACCACCTGGGCCGGCGGATGGACGCGGGCACCCTGCGGCCGGAGCAGATCAGCTTCGGCAAGCTCAACAACGTCCGCGAGGCCATCGAGATCTGCCGCACCGCGCGGACCATCCTGGGCGCCAACGGGATCTCGCTCGAATACCCCGTCATGCGGCACGCCACCAACCTCGAATCGGTGCTCACCTACGAGGGCACCGTCGAGATGCACCAGTTGGTGCTGGGCAAGGCGCTCACCGGGCTGGACGCCTTCCGGTGAGAGCCCTGCTCAGCTCTGGTTGAAGAAGTCGCGCGAGCGGCCGCCGGGCTCGCCGCTCACGATCTGGGTGTCGGCCGGGGTCAGCAGGAAGACCCTGGTCGCCACCCGCTCGATCGAACCGCGCAGACCGAAGGTCAGTCCGGCCGCGAAGTCGACGACGCGCTTCGCGTCGGTCGGGTCCATCGACGACAGGTTCACGATCACCGGGACCCCGTCGCGGAACAGCTCGCCGATGCCACGCGCGTCACGGAACCCGTCCGGGGTGACCGTCGCGATCCGGCGGCCGTGCTCCACGGCCGACTCGGAGGCCACCTTGACGCGGGGATCGGTCACCCACTGGTCACCGGGGCCCGCGACGGAACCGTGGGCGGCCTCCGCGTAGTCGTCGTCGTAGTAGCGCTCGTCGTCGCTGTCCTCCACGAGACCCAGCCAGGCACTCGCCTTGCGCACCGAACCCATGGACTGCCTCCTTTCACCGCGGTCACTCTGTCTTTCTCTCCGCTGCCCCTATGCTCGTCCATGATGCTGACAACGCGCCAAGTGGATAGTCGCCGCGCACGGGTTTCGTGACGGTACTGGTGCAGAACATCCGTTGCACGGTCAAGGATCCTGGTCCTCGGCGCTGCTGACTGAGTGAAAATACGACCGCAGCCGCCGTACGGGTGGGCGGTGGGGACGTACGGGTGAAAGACGCGGGTCGATACGATGCCCGGCAGGCACGCGTACGACACACGGGGGAAGCAGCTTGTTCGGCATAGTCAGGCCTTGCACGCACCGGCTCGGTGAGCGGTTCAAGGCGGAGTGGATGGCCCATCTGTGCGGGCTGTGCCTGGCACTTCGGGGCGACCACGGGCAGTTCGCCCGGGTCGTCACGAACTATGACGGGCTGCTCGTCTCCGTTCTGACGGAGGCTCAGTCCGGTCCGGCGCCCGGGTCGCGGCGCACCGCCGGCCCCTGCCCGCTGCGCGGCATGCGCACCGCCGCCGTCGCCAAGGGCGAGGGCGCCCGGCTCGCGGCCGCCGTCTCGCTGGTCCTGGCCTCCGCCAAGGTGCGCGACCACGTGGCCGACCGGGACGGGCTGTTGGCCCGCGCCCCGATCGCCGCCGCCGCGCGCAGGGTGGCCCGCGGCTGGGACCGGGCCGGTGCGCGCACCGGCGCCTCCCTCGGCTTCGACACCGCGGTGCTCGTGGACGCGGTGGACCGGCAGGCGGGCATCGAGACCCTGGCCGGCCCCGGCACTCCCGTGCTCGTGGTGACCGAGCCGACCGAGACCGCGACGGCCGCCGCGTTCGCGCATACCGCGCAGCTGGCCGGAAGGCCAGGCAACGCCCCCGCGCTGGCGGAGGCCGGCCGGTACTTCGGGCGGCTCGCGCACCTGCTGGACGCGGTGGAGGACCAGGGAGCCGACGCGCAGGCGGGTGCCTGGAACCCCCTCACCGCCACCGGGACCCCGCTCACCGAGGCCCGCAGGCTCTGCGACGACGCCCTGCACGGCATCAGGCTGGCACTGGGCGAGGTCGAGTTCGCCGACGCGGGGCTCGCCCACCGGCTCCTCGTGCACGAGCTGCGCACCTCGGTGGACCGGGCCTTCGGGACCATGAGCTGCGGCCACACCGCCACCGCCTCGGCCGGACAGGGCCCGAACCCGTACGCCTCCGATCCGTACGGCGGGAACGGCGGCAACCCCTACGGGGGCGCCCCGTACGGCGCGAACCCCTACGGCCCGAACACCCCCCAGGTACCGGGCGGCCCGCCGCCCGCGAGGTCCGGCGGGTACGGCGGTGGCGGCGGGCTCGGCGGCGACGGCTCCGGGGGCGGCGGAGGCGGCGGCTTCGGAGGCGGTGGCTTCGGAGGCGGCGGACGGCACCCGCAGCGACCGCGCCGCGGCCTGCTGGCCGGCTGCGCGGTGGCCATCGGGCTCTTCTGCACCTGTCAGATGTGCTGCACCGAGCACGAGGGCCCCTGGTCACGCAAGAAGCGGGACCCGTGGTGCGACGCCTGCGAGTGCTGCAACTGCTGCCAGCCGCACTCCTCGGGCACCGGCGGTGCCGAGGGCGGCTCCGGTGGCGGTGGCGGTGGCGGCTGCTGCGACTGCAACTGCGGCTGCTGCGACTGAGTTCGCGTCAGTTCCACGCCCCCGGACGGCGTATGGGGGGATTCCCGCCCGGACCCGCGTGGAAGGGCTGAGCGGGATGAGCGATGACGCAGACGATCCGCACGCGGCCCGGCGGACACGGCGCGGGCACGGGGCCGAGGCCGTCGTGTCCGCCCCGTGCGGCCTTCTCGCACCGTGTGGCGGCCCCCGCCCCGCCGACTACACGGAAGGTCGAATTCCGGCCGTTCCGGGCCCGCACGGTCCTGCCCGTTTCGAGGCGCCGGGCACCGCACCTCGCCGCGTTCCCGGGCGCGCCCGAGTGCGCCCGGTGCGCGGGAGGCGCCCCGGCCCGCGGAACGGGGGAGACCGCACGGCACCGCACGCCGCCGGGTCCGAGCACCGGGCGGCAGGTGCTGCTGCGCGGACGCGCCGCGGGCGCACCCGCGCCGGCGACGCGCGCCGCACCGCCCCCGGCGAGGACGGCACACGGCGAGCCCGCCCGCCCGCCGCGGAGGGGGCCGTCCCGGCCGCCGCAGCCCTCCTGCCGGCCCGCTCCCGGCCTCCGGCCGTGACCGCACGGGCCGTCGTGATCCGGTCCGAAGGGCATCGGGCGGCACCCGCCTTCGGCCTTGTCACCGAGGGTGCAGAAGCCCACCCGGGCACCCCCGCGTCCGCGCCGCCGGGGCCTCCCACGTCGTACGCGCCCGACCGTACCGGCCGGAACCCGGCCGTCCTCCCCGAGGGCGCCGGACCCGTCCTTCCGGGCGCCGGATCCGACGTCGGCGCCCCGCGCGGCAGGTGCCGCGTCCACCGCCCGCAGGCCGGCATATCCGGCGCGCGGGGCGCGAGCACCCCGGAGCCCGACCGGCCTCCGCCGCGCCGCCCGACCGCGCCCCCGTAGCCCCCGACCCCGGCCCCCCGCAACGCCCCGGAACACGCCACCTGCACGGTGAAAGACGGCGTGCGGAGGCCGAAAGCCGCTCTTGCGACCGGTATCCGACGACAGGACACTCCCGACAGCGCTTGTCAGGGACACGGCCAAAGTTCATGCGCCCGCCGTGCCCCCGGCTGCGCCTCACGGGCTCTGGCACCCCCACGACCGCCGGGCCCCCGACCCTCTCCAGGAGGACGAGAAGTGAGGATCAAGCGCACCACCCGTAACAGGCTGCTCGCGGTGGCCACCGGCCTGGCCGCCGCCGCAGCGCTCGCCGCTCCCACCGCGGCGAGCGCGGACCCACAGGACGGCGGGTTCAGCGCCGACCGGCTCGCCTCCGCCGGCGCCTCCGTCCTGCGGGCCGACGTAGCGGGCACCGCCTGGCACGCCGACCCCGCCACCGGAACCCTCGTGGTCTCCGCCGACTCCACCGTCTCCGCCGCCGCCATCGCGAGAATCAAGCGCGAGGCCGGAACCGACGCGGGGGCGCTGCGCATCGAGCGCATCCCGGGCAAGCTCACCAAGCTCGCCTCGGGCGGCGACGCCATCTACGCCAACAGCTGGCGCTGTTCGCTCGGCTTCAACGTCCGAAGCGGAAGCAACTACTACGCCCTGACCGCCGGACACTGCACCGACGGCGCGGGCACCTGGTGGACCAACTCCGCCCGCACGAACGTGCTCGGTTCCACGACCGGGTCCAGCTTCCCGAACAACGACTACGGCCTCATCAAGTACGCCAGCAACTCGCCCGTACCGCCGGGGACCGTCGGCAGCCAGGACATCACCAGTGCCGTGAACGCCACGGTCAACATGTCCGTGACCCGGCGCGGCTCCACCACCGGCACCCACAGCGGCCGCGTCACCGGCCTCAACGCGACCGTCAACTACGGCGGCGGCGACGTCGTCTACGGCATGATCCGCACCAACGTGTGCGCCGAGCCCGGCGACAGCGGCGGCCCGCTCTACTCGGGCACCCGTGCGGTCGGCCTCACCTCCGGCGGCAGCGGCAACTGCTCCTCGGGCGGCACGACCTTCTTCCAGCCCGTGGTCGAAGCGCTCAACGCCTACGGGGTCAGCGTCTACTGACCCGTGCCCCGCGCGCCCCTGTCGGCACCCTGGACGTCCTCCCGCCTTCTGGGAGGATGTCCAGGGCGGCCGTGTCCCCGGGGGAAGCAGGTTCCTGCATGAAACGCATCGGCGTGACCGGGCACCGGTCCATCCCGGACTCGGTGCTCGGCCATGTGGAGAGCGGCCTGCGGGCCGTACTGGGCGGCCACGAAGGACCGCTGGAGGCCCTGTCCAGCCTCGCCGACGGAGCGGACCAGCTGTTCGCCGCCATCGCACTCGAATACGGTGCCGACCTCACCGTGGTGATCCCCAGCGCGGACTACGAAGAGGGCTTCGAGGGCGCCGAGGCATTGGACCGCTACCGCAGTCTCAGACTCCGGGCCGCCCAGGAGATCCGGATGGACTTCGCCCGCTCCACGGACGAGGCCTACTACGCCGCGGGCACCTACATCGCCGACTCCTGCGACCGGCTCGTCGCCGTCTGGGACGGCCGGCCCGCCCGCGGGCACGGCGGCACCGCCGAGATCGTGGCCTACGCCCGGGCCCTGGGCAAGCCGGTCACCGTCCTGTGGTGCGAGGGCGTGGCCCGGGACTGAGCCACGCCCACCGACCGGTGGCACCTCAACTGCTGTGCCGGGCCAGCCAGTCCGTGTGCTGCGGCGAGACGTACCGCTCGGTCTCGTACACCGACGAGGGCCACTGGGACTCGGTGATGGTCGTCTGCATCACGACCATCATCGCCGCCAGGTCCTGCTCGATCAGGGTGTGCGCCTCGATCAGCGGGTGGTGGCGGCGCACCTCGTTCCAGGCGATACCGGCCGCCGCCGCCGTGCTCAACAGCCCCGTCAGGCCCGCGCCCGGACCCGAACCGAACGCCCTCAGCAGGGCGAACATCAGAGCCAGACAGGTCAGCAGGACGATCGTCCACGACCACAGGTGCGTGGCCCGCCGCGACACCTCCGTCCGCCGCCGGTACCAGTTGCGCTGCTCGATCAGCCGGTCCCGGACGTACGTCTCCCGCCGCACGTGGTAGTCCCTGCCGCGCAGCCGGTGCATAGCGCCGGTGATCTCCGCGCCCTCCGGCACCGAGCCCGCCGTCCGCGGATCCTCCCAGCCCATCTTCCGCAGCTCGGCCAGCCCGGCCTCCAGCCGTGTCCGGTACGCCTCCCCGGGGTCGGCCACGTCACTGCCGAACGGCGCCCCGTGCACCGCGTACCGCCAGGCGAGCGACTTGATGAACTCCGCCGCGCTGCGGTTGAGCTGCCACTGCGGGCGGGCCCGCCGCCTGGTCGCCCGCATGCCGACGGCCAGCACCCCCGCGTAACCGAGCACGCTGAGCAGCCCGAACAGGTGCAGCGAGCCGAGCTCCGGCCCAGGCGGCAGCGCGGCGGCCCCCGCGGCCGCGACGAGCAGCAGCAACTGCGCCCTCGTGGCCTGGGTGGACTCGCGCTGCCGGGAGATCGCCGCCTGGTCCGTGTGGTGGAAGAGGGCCGGCAGGTCCTCGTTTCGAAAGGTCATGCTGTCGTTCACAACGCCCCCCTCGAGTCGGGTGGCGGGCGGCGGGGGCCGGTGGCCCCCGCCGTCCTCCGTCGGATCACACGGCGAGCGGCTCCAGGTCCCGGTGGATCCGCCGCTCATCCCGCGCGTACCGGGTCAGGCTGTGGTCCTCGCCGAGCAGCCGGGTCAGCTCGACCACCGCCTCGTTCCGTACCCGGGCCGCCTCCTCCTTGCGGCCCATCGAGTCCAGGCTGACCGCCATGTTGGAGCCGCTCGCCAAGGTCTCGGGATGGTGCGCCCCGAGCACCTCGCGGAGCCGCATCACCGCGAGCCGCTCCAGTTCCAGGGCACCCTCCGGGTCACCCTGATCGGCCCGCGCGTTGGCCAGGTTGAGCGTGGCGAAGACCGTGTGCGGGTGGTTGTCGCCCAGGACGTCCCGCATCAGCCGGATCGTGTGCCGCAGCATCGCCTCCGCCTGCTCCGCCGAGCCCGTGCCCCAGTGGAAGACCGCCAGGTTGTTCACGGCCGCCAGCGTGTACGGGTGCCGCTCGCCCGGGACCTTCATGTACTCGTCGACCACCTCCTGCGCCAGGTCCCGTGCCCCGCCCGGGTCCCCGGTCGCGAACAGGTCCGAGGCCAGGTTCAGTTCGCAGGAGAGCAGGTCCGGGTTGACGGAGGTGTACTTGGCCCGGTAGCGGGCCCGGGTGGCCGTCGTCAGCCGCAGCGCGTCCTCCAGCTGGCCGGCCCGGCGCAGCGACACCGCCAGGTTCTTCGCGGCCGACAGGGTGCCCGGAAAAGCCCGCCCCAGCGTCCGCTTGTAGATCTCGTACGTCCGGCTGAGCAGCTGGACCGAATCCTCGTACCGGCCCACCTCACGCAGGTCGCGGGCGAGGTTCTGCGCGGACGACAGGGTGTACGGGTGCTCCGGGCCCAGCACCTCCGTGCGCAGGTCGTACACCTCCTGGTCGATCTCACGGGCTCTGGTGTACTGGCCCACCAGCCGCAGGTTCAGCGCCAGGTTGTTCGCGGCCGCCAGGGTGCGCGGGTGCGCCTCGTGGAAGATCTGGCTGAAGCCCTCGTGGGCGTCGGTCGCCAGCTCCATCGCCTGCCCGTACTGGCCCAGCGCGCCCAGCGTGTTGGCCAGACCGCTCGTGGTCATGTACGTGTGCGGGTGCGAGGGGCCGAGCACCGCCCGCTGCCGCTCCAGCGTGACCTCGTCCAGCTCCTTCGCCTCCACGAACCGCCCCTGCGAACGAAGGATGTTCGACAGGTGGAAGCGCAGGTACAGGTACTGCAGGTCGTCGTTGCCCAGCATCTCCTTCCAGGCCTCGCGCAGTTCCTCGCCGAGCTGGTAGGCGGCCTTGAAGTCGCCGCGCTTCCAGAGGTAGCGGACCCGGTCGATCAGCAGTCGGCGCGTCTCCGGCTCCTTGCAGTACCGGGCCTCGGACGGGGTGAGGTGCGACCAGATGGTGTTGAAGCGCGGCCACGTCTCCGGGTTGTCGATCGGCTCGTCGTCGTCCGGCCGGGCGCCCGCCAGGATCCGGTGGACGGCGTGGCGGGCCTCCCGCTGGTCCTCCTCCGGCATCTGCGACCGGATCACGGCCTGCACCAGCCGGTGCACCTGGATGCTGTTGCTGACCTGGTCGACCTTGGCCAGCGCGAACCGGCCGATCTCCCGGATCACCCGGCCCAGCACCAGCTTCTCCTGGAGCGAGGCGTCGTACGGCTTGAGGGCGTCGATCATCTCCTTGCTGTACAGCAGGTTCGCCGAGATCGGCTCGGGAGCCAGGAAGGCGCACAGCTGGAGCAGCCGCACGGCGGCCGGCGAACGGGACTGGAGCCGCTCTATGGAGATGTTCCAGGTGGCGGCCACCGGCTCCGGATATCCGGGCGGCTGGTTCAGGCCCAGGACGCTCGCGGCCTGCTGGGCCAGCTGCTCGATGTACGCGGCCACCGGGGTCGCGGTCTCCGCGATCCAGGCGCCCGCCTGTTCGACGGCCAGCGGCAGGTCGCCCACCGCGATCGCCACCTGCTCGGCGTCCTCCTTCGTCAGCCCCGGGGCCCGCCGCTGGAGGTGCTCGATGGACTCCTCGCGCAGGAACACGTCCACCGGCAGCGCGTCACCGTACTGCGACCAGGACTGGTTGCGCGAAGTCACCAGGACATGGCCCGGACCGCCCGGCGGGAAGAACCGCTTGAGGGTCTCGGGATCGTCCGCGTTGTCGAAGACGAGCAGCCAGCGGGACGACGGCACCCCGCGCCGCAGCAGGTCGATCGCCTCCTGGGAGGCGGCCGCCATGTCCTCACCGGTCTGTGCGCCCAGCCGCACGGCCAGCTCCGCGAGCGCGGCGACCACATCGTCGGTCTGCTCCGAGGAGATCCACCACACCAGGTCGTAGTCGGCCATGAACCGGTGCACGTACTCCAGCGCCACCTGGGTCTTGCCGACTCCGCCGAGGCCGAACAGGGTCTGCGGCTGCGGGAGCACCACGGCCATGCCGCCGCCGAGCTGGTCGCGCATCCGCTCCAGCACGATGCTGCGGCCGGTGAACCCGGGGTTGCGGGGCGGGGCGTTCCAGATCTTCGGAACGGTCCCCGGGAAGCGGGGACCGGGCTGCGAGGCGCTCGCCACGCTGTCGGGCAGGGCCATGGGCCGCTCCACCGCGCGCAGCAGGGCGGCGGTGGCGTGCACCTCGTCGAGCCGGAAGAGGTCCACCGGGTTGCGGTCGATGTACGGCGTGGACAGCCGCACGTCGCCCACCCTCAGCGGCACCAGCTGGCGCCGGCCCCCGGTCGGGTCCTCGGCGGCCGCCCGCTCCCACACGTCCACGGCCCGGGCCGACTTCAGGTAGGCCGTGGAGAGCAGCACCACCGTGCGAGCGGCGGTGTCGATGCTGATGCCCGTGCCGCCGCCCAGCGTGTCCCCGGCGGAGCCCGACCCGGCCGCCGCCGGCGGCCGCTCGGCCGAGACGTCCTTGGGTACCACCCGGAAACCGGCCCGGGTGAGCACCGACTCGATCCAGTCGGCCCACATCCGGTTCTCGGCCACATAGGACAGGAACAGGTCGGCCGGCAGCGCCGGACGGCGCCGCGTGAAGGCGTCCCTGATGCGCAGGCGGACCTCCTCGCCGATGGCCGGCATGGAGGTGATCTCGCCCTCGGTGACCACGGCGGTCAGCCGCTCGAACGCCGAGAGCAGGGAGTTGGTCAGCCCGGCCTCGTCGCCGAAGGTGGCCAGCGTCTCCTCGTAGGCGTAGTACGGCCGGTACGGGATCTCCACCGCCCCCCAGTAGGAGGTCAGCTCGTCCCCGACCAGGCCGCCCGGGAACCGGTCGAACTTGATCCGGGCCAGCGCCCGGCCCGCGTCGGCCTTCTCCTTCTCGCCCTCGTCGATCCGCATCGGAACCGGATAGATCTTGATGCCGCGGTCGTTGAACCGCTCGTCGATCTGGCGGGCCACGGACGCGGCACCGTCGATGGACTGGTCGGACAGGGTGAAGCAGTCGACGAGGACGTCAGGGAGGTGCACGGTGCAGATGTCCGCGATGTCGGACAGGCCGGTGCGGCTGTCGATCAGGACGTAGTCGTAGTTCTGCTTCATGTCGGCGCGCAGGGCGTCGAAGAACAGGCCGCCGCCGAGCCGGTCGTAGAAGTTGTCCCAGTCGAAGGTGGACACCGTCGCGGAGTACTCGCGGTTCTGCCGGCCCGCCGACACGAAGTCGAGGGTGCCGCCGTCCGGGAACTCCCAGCCCAGGGTCTCCGGGGTGAGCGAGACCGCGTGCGGCTGTATCCGCGCGTAGTCCTTGTGCCAGTCGTCGGCGCGCGCCACCGGACTGGTGGCGGCCCACGCGTACTCGCTGATCAGGTCGATGACCCCGGTGGTGGCCCCGAGCGTGGACGGGTCCAGGAACGGGTGGAAGAAGCGGTGCAGGCCCGGGGCCTCAAGGTCCCAGTCCACCGCCAGCACCCGCTTGCCGTTGGCCGCCAGGATCCATGCGGTGTTGGCCAGCGCCATGGTGCGGCCCGTGCCGCCCTTGTACGAGTAGAAGGTGACGATGCGCCCGTCACGGCCGTCCCTGCTGTCACGACTCGCTGTCATCCGCGTCCCCCCGGTCGGTGTCGTTGCTGTCGTTGCCGTCGTTGTGGCCGCCGAACGTGTCGGGCGGGAAGGGCGCCCGCGGCGGGGCCGGAGGCCCGCTCATCCCCATCGGCCCGAGCAGCCGCGGACGTTCGGTGTGGGTGTTGCCGGCCGGCAGGTAGACCTGGGCGTGTCTGAGGAACTGCTGCGCCGCGGCCTCGACCACCTGCGGCAGGATCTGTCCGAGGGTCTCCATGTTGGCCACCCCGTTGGCGGCGGCCCGGCAGGCGGCCCGGCCCTGGCCCATCTTGACGGGCAGGGTCTCCTCGAGCCGCTGCGCCAGCTCGATCTCCTTCGCACGGCTCTGGTGGTCGTAGCGGTTCCACGGCACGACCACGTTGACCCACGGGCGGGACTCCTGGTCGAAGGCGGCCAGGCGCTGGCGGCGGTGCTCGTCCTCCACCACCCAGCGGTCGACGATCAGGATCTCCGGCCGGGTCGGCGGCTGCTTGCTGTCGTAGTGCCCGGCCTCGTCGTCGAAGGACCCCATGCTTGTCTGGTAGTTGAGGTTCTTGACGAGGTCCTCGGCGACGTAGGCGATGGGCCGCTGGGCCACCGGGTGGTACGGGTTCCACTCCAGGGCGTTGTCCCCGTAGTACTCGGGGCTGCGCCCGTCCGGCAGGTCGTGCCGGGAGGCGGCCGCCACGGTCACGTGCAGGGTGCGGGCGGGGCTGCTGCTGCCCGTGGGGCCGAAGGCACTCGGCACCCCGCGGTAGTCCAGCGGGCGGACGGGTTCGAGCCGGACGGTCTCGGCGACCCGGACGATGCGCTTGGCGAGCTCGTACACCGCCCGCTCGTACTGTTCGGCGTAACCGCGCAGTTTGATCAGCCCGTACAGCCCGTCGGTGACGTAGCGCTCGCCGAAAGTGTTGTGGTTGAACTGCAACCGCTCCGCGGGCCCGGGCAGTTGCGTCGGGGGAACCGGCACCCACAAGGCGGGCACGATCGCCTCGGCGGGCTGGTTGCTCAGGGCCCCCTGGTGGATCGCCCGCTGCGCGAAGGCGTACCACTCCTTGCCGCACATCTCGCTGGCGAAGTACCGCGGGGAGAACAACGGGACGAAGACCCGGCAGGTGGCGAGCGCCGCCCCGAGCCGCTCCGACCAGCCCTCGCCGCTGCGTATCTCCCGGTCCATGAAGCCGGCCTCGGCTCCGGCGGGCAGATCCGTCAGCGCCATGACATGGCTGCAGAGATCGCGGAACAGGCGCTCCACCCACATGTCGGGGTCGGGCCCCCCGGCCCCGAACCTCGGTGTATGCGCATAACTGAGAAAAAAATACGGCTGCACTGATGCGGGCACACGCCCCCCGTCCCGAAGATGCGAGCGAAGAAACATCATTCCGGAGCTGCTTCGCCACATCCCCTCATCGTTCAGTCAATCAGCATCGGTTTTCGGTCATCCACTCAAGGGCGTGGTCGACGGCTTCCGGAACGGAGAAGAGCATGGTCGACGCCCCTGCGACCCGCCCCCTGCGCACCCGCGAATCCGGGAACGCCCTGCCGATCTCCGCGAAATCGCCGTCATCCAGCGCGACGTCCTCGTATGCGGTCCACTCCCCCTCCTGGCGGGGCCCCTCGTACCCCTCCGGAAGGTTCACCTTCACCACACACTCGTACATGCGCAAGGGGGGCTTCGGAATTCGATACTCCGCGAGATGGAAAGCGGTGCAGACGGAAAACCCCACATTGATCATGAGTACCTGTCCCCCCTCCCAGCACAGCTTTCCCAGCGGTGACTCCTCACCCAGGTGGCTTTCGAGGCGGTGCCCGCCGCAGAGCCGCTCGGCATCCGCACCGAGCGCCGCGAAGGAGGTCTGCGGGTGGGAGCTGCGCGCGGCGCCCGGCGCGGTGCGGACGGCCTCCGCCAGGGAGCCCATGCCGTGACTGGGGGTGCTCGCCGGGTCGAAGGCCGGCATCCGGTCGCGGAAGGCCCGCACCGCGGCCTCGTCCATGCCGGCGATCCGCTCCAGGTGGGCGCTGGAGGTCCGGGAGTTCTCCGGGGTGAACGCGGGCACCACCAGGGTCCCGCGCGGGCCCAGGACGCCCGTCAGGGCGTCGCGCAGCTGCTCCGCGCGCAGTCCGGTACCGCGCAGGGAAGCGTGCACCAGGAGCCGCATCCCCGGCCGTACGCCGAGCAGTCGCAGCTGTACCGCGAGCTGGAGGGCGCCCGGCGCCCGGCGGCCCCGGCCCGGACCGGCCGGGGAGGGGGCGGGAGAGGGGGAGTGGGCGCTCACGCGTCCACCGCCTTCAGTTCGTAGCGCAGCTCCGCCACCAGCTGCTTGCCGGTGACCGTCAGCTCGGCAGCGGTCGAGAGCCGGTCCAGGGCCTCGTGGATGCGGTCCGAGCCGCCCGGCTCGGGACCGGCCGTCGCCCGCCGGTACGCCTCCACCGCCACCCGCTCGTGCACGTCGGCCAGCAGCCGCGACACCGGCACCGGGTGCGACCGCCACGGCGACGGGTGCTGCCACTCCCCGTCCAGCGCGTACAGGTCGGTCACCTCGGCCAGCGCCCGCAGCCGGGTCCGCCGCCGCCCGGTCAGCAGCGCGAGCGCGGTCTCCCGTACGCCCGCCGCGTACGGCACCCCGAGCGCACCCGGCCCGTGTCGGCCCGCCTCGCCCCAGCCGCCGGCCCGTGGGCCGCCCGCGAGCGGGGTCAGCGTCGTCAGCCCGGCCGCCGCCGCCCGGGCGAACCCGGGCACCGCCTTGTGCAGCAGCGCCCAGGCCCGGTCGAGCCGGCCCCGCCACTCCTCGGTCTCGCCGGAGCCGAGCCGGAGCCTGGGCGGGCGGGGGAAGCAGTTGCGGTAGGGGTCGAGGTCCTCCAGCGCCACCGGCGCCGCGTCCGGACCGGGCGACCAGGTGCGTACGGGCTGCCAGCGGGCGTCGCCCGCCGCCGGCCCGAAGCGGTGCTCGGAGAGGCCGTCCCGGGCCGCGTAGCCGTCGTCGGTGACGTGCAGCGAGGCCCGGCCCTGCGTGCCCGGCTCCCCGAGCCGCAGCAGCCCGAGCGTCGGCAGGTAGACCTCACCGTCCCGGTAGGCCACCTCGGCCGGCAGGTCCAACCCGCCGCGCAGCACGGCAGCGGCGGCCAGCGCGGTGAGCCTGCGGGCCGCCTCGGCGCCGCGGGGCCGGCCGTCACGCGCGGCGTCCAGGGCCGCCAGCACCCAGGTCCGGGTGAACGGGTGGTCCAGTACGGCGTCCAGCGCGTCGGCGCCCGCCTCCCCGGCCCGCTCCACCGCGGCCACCAGCTCCCAGGCGGGTGCCCAGTCGGGGTCGTCGGCCAGGTCCGCGTTCAGCCGGGCCAGCAGGATCCGGGTCAGCTCCTCCTGGGAGCGGGCAAGTTCGGCTGGGTCGGACAGCTGCGGAGCGGTCTCCCGGGGCGCCGTGCGTCCCTCCACACCGTCCACCAGTTCACGCAGGTCGGTGCAGTACACGGAGGGGTTGTCGAAACCGTTGCGGTGGCGGTAGCGGTGGGTGTAGAGCCCGCCCCCGCACGAACGTACGACGGGGCAGCGTCGGCACGAGTCGCTGACGCCCGCCAGGCCCAGTTGCCTGGCGCGGACTCCGGGATGGGCGGCGACCCGGTCGAAGGCGTGGTCGAAGACGTTGAAGCCGGTGGCCGCCGCTCCCTCGAATGCGCTCTTGAGGGAGTCGACCTGTTCCAGGGTGCCGTCGGTCTCGACGACGACGAGGTCGGTGGGCGCGAGGCCGAGCGACTCGGTGAGGCTGGGTCCGCCGCGTAGCGTCGACAGGAGGGACTCGAAGAGCCGTACGGGCACCGGACGGCCCAGCAGCTCCCAGTGGTCGAAGATCCGCAGGAGCCAGCGGGCGTAGGCGTCCGGGGCGTCGTCGGGTCGCACGGGCGGCATTTCCCAGGTGGCGTGCGGGAGGAGGAAGTCCACCCGCGGGGGCTCGAGTTCGACGAGCGCGTCGAGCACGGCGACGGGGTCGTTGGCCACGTCCACGGTGCAGAGCAGACCCTGGTAGAGGTGGCGGTAGGGCGCGGAGCGCAGCAGCGCGACGGCCGCGAGGACCAGCGGATGGCTCGTACGGCCGTCCGCGAAGCGGCGGTGGCGGTCGTTGGCGGCGCGGTCCCCGTCGAGGGAGATGCCGACCCGGACGCCGAACTCGGCGAAGAGGTCGAGGTAACGGCTGCTGAGCTGGAGCCCGTTGGTGTGGATCCGCAGGTCGAGGGCGGCGATCCCGGTGAGCGCCCGGCTGAACTCCTCGCAGACGAGTCGGAGCCGGGCCGTGCCCGCCAACAGGGGTTCCCCTCCGTGGAGAATCACCGTGACGGAGGGGAGTGCATGGTCACGGGCATGTTCGGCGAGCCTGGACGCGGTCCGTGAAATAACCTCGGGGGAGATCACTTTCGGCCGGGCCCGCCAGCTCTGATCTGCATGTTCGTAGACGTAGCAATGATCACAAGCAAGATCGCATCTGCTGTGAACTTTCAGGACGATCTCGCGAAATGCGATCAGGCCGGTCATTCCGCCAGTCTAGAGCTCTCGCTCCGCCTCAGAGTGCGGAGTTGAAGATCGGCGCCTGAACCGGACGGCCGGATTCGGCCGGGAGCACGCGACCGAGCGTCGCGGCCGCGGACGCGGTCTCGACGTCGATCTTGGCGAGCGGGACCCGGCGGGCCTTGACCGTGCTGGTCGCGGGGGTTGCGGAAGTGTTCACGACACCGTCCTCGGGGAAGCCATATGGAATGGGCATGTGAATGACAACAGCGACGCGCTGCCGTCAAGCGTGGACTTTACTCGGCCACACCCCAATGGCAACCGAGACATGACGCCTGGTCAACCGTTCTATAGAGAGGGCCACGCATTTCCCGGGGCGGCTTATTCGGCCGTTCGCCGGACGGCAAGATCCATTTCTCCCGGCCCCGTGTCCGCCCGGGGCGGTCGGCGGGCGCGGGGCGCGTCGGGGGCGACGCCGGAGCCGTACTGGGCGAGGGGCCTGCGCACCGGTCCCGATGACCAGGGAGGCGGCCGGCGCGGACGCGGCCCCCGCCGGCCGGGTGGCGCGTCCCGGCCGGCGGGGGGTGCTCGCCGCACGGGCCGGAAGTGCCCTGGTCGCGGCGGGGCACCGGCGCGGCCGACCGCCTCCCCCGCCGCCGAAACCGGCGCAACGACCCTGGCGACCTGTCGGAGGGTGAACGGCCGCCCCTACGCGGGCTGCTGTTCGCTGAGGGGCGGGGTGGGGAGGTCGCGCAGCAGCCAGTTCAGTACGTCGGGCAGCGCACGCAGGGCCGCGAAGTGCGCGGCGGCCGGCTCGATCGCGGTGGTGGCCCCCGGGATCCGGCGCGCCAGCCAGCGGGAGTGGCCCACGGGGGAGAACACGTCGAGCTCCCCGTGCCAGATCAGCACCGGGCAGCGGATGTCGGCAGGGTCGAATCCCCAGGGGCGGCTGAAGGCCAGGACGTCGTCGATCCATCCGTAGGCCGAATGGCGCAGTCCCTCGCGGTAGTTCCGCAGCAGCATCGACCGCAGGCCGGCGTCCGAGACGATCATGCGGTCGTTGTCGGTCAGTTCCCGGCGCAGCTCGTCCAGCAGCCGCCCCGGGTCCTTGCGGATGCCGGCGGCCCGCGGGATCAGCCGGGCGGCCAGTTCCTCGGGATCGGTGGAGGCGGTGGTGTACTCCCGGACGTTCGACGCGGCCATCCCGGCGAACCAGTCCAGGTCCTCCGCGTCCCGGGGAGCCAGTCCCACCATCGCCGCGGTGCGGGTGACCCGCTCCGGCAGCAGGGCGGCGCAGGCCAGGGCGCCCGCGGCGCCTCCGGAACGGCCCGCCACGGCGAACCTGTCCAGGCCGAGGGAGTCGGCCACGGCGGCCACGTCGTGCGCCACGTCGGCGACGGTGCGGCCAGGGTGGCGGTCGGAGCCGCCGTAGCCGGGTCTGTCATAGGCGATGAGCTGCATCCGGCGCTGGTAGAGGACCATGCCGCGGGGAGCCGGGCCCAGGCGGCTTCCGGGCATGCCGTGGAGCAGGAAGACGGGCTTGCCGTCCGGATCGCCCCAGCGCTCCACGGTCAGAGCGCGCCCGTCCGCTGTGCGCACCTGATTGCGCACGCGCTCCCTCCCTCACGATCGGTGTGCGTCGTCACGGCGATTGTGCTCGCTGGGGGAGGAGTGCGGTAGGGCGCACTTCGGGGGCGATTCCCGTGCAGGAACCCCCGTGCGCGCGCCGCCGATTGGTGGGGTTGGAGATGCGGGAGGGCCGTTGTCGAAGGGGCGGCGGGGGCTCAGAGGTGTCGGATCAGCAGGGCCGTCGCCGAGCGCGCCCGCTCCAGCGCCCGCACCCGTTCCGAGTCCCGCTGGCCCAGCACCACCCGGGTGCTCAGCCCGTCCAGCAGCGCGAGCAGCTCCGAGGCCCGGTCGGCCGTGTCCGTCGGGGCGAAGCGGCCCTGCTCGACGCCCTTCGCCAGCAGCGCCCGGAGGTCCTCGTGCCAGCCCGCGTCGATCTCCTCCTGGGCCGCGCGCAGGTCCTCGTTGGACGGCGTACGCGCCCACAGCTCGAGCCACAGCGTCCAGCGCGGGTCGCGCGGGCCGCGCGGCAGGTACAGCTCCAGGAAGAGTTCCAGCTTGCGGGCGGCCGGGACGCGGCGGCGCAGCAGGGCCGCGCGCTCGACCGCGAGCTGCTCCTCGCTCCAGCGCAGCGCCTCCAGCAGCAGCCGGTCCTTGCTGCCGAAGTAGTACAGGATGTGGCCGCCGCTCGTGCCGAGCCGGTCGGCGAGCTTGGACATGGTCAGCGCCGCGAGCCCGTCCTCGGCGATCGCCGTCATGGCCTCTTCCAGCATCCGCTCCTGGGCGACCCGCCCGTCGCGCCGCCGTGCCGCTCCTGCCACCGCTGCCGCCTCCCGATCTTCGTGGGCCGACCTTATCCCGGACAGGGTCTTGACGGGGGTCCCGTACACCCCTCATCTTGAATGCCATTCAAGAACTTAGAACGCCATTCAAGATCAGGGGTGCGTGCAGCGATGAGTGACGAGATCTTCAGAGTCGAGACGCGCGGCATCGACCCGATTCCGGACAGCGAGCGGCACGGCAGGGCGCGTGACCTCTTCTGGCTCTGGTTCGGCTCCAACCTGACCTTCACCTACGTGATCAACGGAGCCCTCGCCGTCGCCTTCGGCCTCACCTTCTGGCAGGCCACCGCGGTGGTCGTGGTCAGCGGGCTGGCCTTCTTCGCCATCAGCGCCGCCGGACTGTCCGGCATCCGGACCGGCACCGCCACCCTGGTCATCTCCCGCGCAGCCTTCGGCGTCCGCGGCAACCTGCCCGCCGGAGTCCTCAACTGGTTCGTCGGGATCGGCTACACCATCCTCAACACCGTCGTCGGCACCCTCGCCCTCGAGGTCTTCCTCGAAGAGCTGGGCCTCCTGCACGGCACCGCCGGCCGGGCCGCCGCCCTCTTCGTCACCCTCGCGCTGACCTTCGTCGTCGCCATGTGGGGGCACGCCACGGTCCAGTTCGCCGAACGCTGGATGGCCTACGCCCTCGCCGCCGGCTTCACCGCTCTGCTCGCCTTCCTGCTGCCCGGCGCCGACACCACCGCCCCCGCGACCGGCGTGCCCGGCGCCTCGGGCTGGAGCCTGGCCTTCGTGATCATGCTGGCGGCCCCCTTCTCGTACCTGCCGATGCCCGCCGACTACACCCGCTACCTCCCCCGCACCACCTCGCTGAAGTCGATCACCTGGTACGGAGCCCTCGGCGGCTTCCTCTCCTCCGTCGCCCTCGGCATCGCCGGCGTCGCCGCAGCCACCCGCACGGACATGACCGACGCCGTCGCCGGCACCGAGAGCCTGCTGCCCGGCTGGTTCCAGCCCGTCTTCCTGGCCCTGGTCCTCGGCGGCTCCGTCACCAACTCGATCATCACCCTGTACTCCTCCAGCCTGAACCTCCAGGTCCTCGGCATCCCGTGGAGCCGCTCCCGGGCCATCGTCGTCAGCGCCGCCATCACCGCCCTCGGCTCCCTCGCCGCGCTCTTCCTCACCGACTTCACGAGCGCGCTGACCTCCTTCCTCTCCCTCCTGATCATCGTGTTCGCGCCCTGGGGCGGCGTCTTCCTCGCCGACATGCTGCTGCGCCGCTGCCGGTACGACGGCCACGCCCTGCACACCACCGGCCCCGACGGCGCCTACTGGTACCGCTCCGGCTACCACCCGGCCGGCCTGGCCGCGCTCCTCGCGGGCATCACCTTCGCCGCCCTGACCTGCGACTCCGAACTGTGGACCGGCCCGCTCGTGTCACCCCTCGGCGGCGCCGACCTCACCCTGCTCGGCGCCGTCGTCTCCGGCCTCGTCTACACGGCGCTCCACCGCAGGACCCCCGCACCCGCCGACGTCCCGGCCGCCGCCTGACCCCTCCCACCACCGCACCAGGAGCACCACCCATGAACCACCCCGCCGACCTGCTGCTCACCGGCGCCCGCATCCACACCGTGGACCCGGACCTGCCCGAGGCGGAGGCCCTCGCCGTGCGCCACGGCCGCATCGTGTGGATCGGCCCCGACCGCGAGGCCGCCGCCTGGGCGGGCCCGGACACCGAACACGTCGACGCCGCCGGCCGCCTCGTCCTCCCCGGCTTCATCGACGCGCACAACCACGTCCGCCTCGGCTCGGACGACGCCTGCGTCCAACTCGCCGGGGTACGGACCCTGGAAGGCATCCACGAGAGGATCCTCGCCTGGCGCAAGGACAACCCCGACACCGAGTGGATCGAGGCCGAAGCCTTCGACTACTCCGCGATCCCCGACGGGCGGATGCCGTGCGCCGCGGACCTCGACCCCGCCACCGGGGACACCCCGGCGATCGTGCTCTCGTACGACGTGCACACGGCCTGGCTCAACACGGCGGCCATGCGCCGGCTCGGCGTCACCCGGGACCGCACGGACCTCCCCTTCGGCACGGCGGCCGTGGACCCCGGGACCGGCGAACCCACCGGATTCGTCAAGGACTTCGCCGTCAAGGGCCTCTCTCGCGAAGGCCACCGCGCACTGCGCCACCTCGGCGTCCCCTGGGCCTCCCCGGACCGGCAGTACGGGCGGCTCGCCAAGAGCCTCGACGACGCGATCGGCTTCGGCATCACCACCGTCGTGGAACCGCAGAACTCCCTCGACGACCTCGCCCTCTTCGAGCGGGCCAGGGCGGAGGGCCGCCTGCGCTCGCGGATCGTCGCCGCGCTCTTCCACCCGCGCGGCACCACGCCGCAGGACCTGGACGACTTCGAGGCGGCCGCCCGTTCCTACGCGGGGGACCGGCTGCGGGTCGGCCCGCTCAAGCTCTACATCGACGACGTCGTGGAGCCCCGCACGGCCGCGCTGCTGGAGCCGTACACGGGATGCGGCGCGCACCGCGGCGAGACCTTCTACCCGGCCGGGGAATTCGCGGAACTGCTGGCCGGCCTGGACGCGCGGGGCTTCCAGTGCTTCGTGCACGCCACCGGCGACCGGGGCATCCGCACCGTCCTGGACGCCGTCGAGCACGCACGGGCGGTGAACGGCCCGCGCGACGCCCGCCACCAGGTGGTCCACGTGGAGTGCCTGGACCCGGCGGACGTACCGCGCTTCGAGGAGCTCGGAGTCGTCGCCTGCATGCAGCCGAGGCACTGCGCGCCGGAGATCGCCGGCCCGGGCAAGGACTGGGCGGAGAACGTCGGCGAGGACCGCTGGCACAAGGCCTGGCCCATGCGCAGCCTGCACGAGGCGGGAGCGGTACTGGCGTTCTCCAGCGACTGGAACGTGGCGGAGATGGACCCGATGATCGGCATCTACACGGCCGTGACGCGCCGCCCGCTGTCCGGCGACGGCCCGGCCTGGCAGCCGGCCGAGACGGTGGACGTCGCCACGGCGGTGCACGGTTACACGATGGGCTCCGCACACGCCAACTTCCTGGAAAAGGAACGCGGTTCGCTCACCGTGGGCAAGATGGCGGACTTCGTCGTCCTCTCCCGCGACATCCTCGCCGTCCCGGTGGACGAGATCCCGGGCACGGTGGCCGAAACGGTGGTGGTGGGGGGCGAAATCGTCCACCGGGCGCGCTGACCTCCGTGGGCCCCTGTGCCCAGGGTGGCACTCCGGGGGGCGTCGAACCCGCGGGAGGGGTGGGGGACATGGAAGTGATCACGCTCGTCGAAACCGTGGTGCTCGGGCTCGGGCTCGCGCTCGCGCTCGTCGCCGTCCTGGCCGGGGCGCTGATGCGCCGGACGGTCGCCCGCCGGGCCGCCGGGCGCACCGCGACGGCTGTCGGCGGGGCCGCCGAGGCCGTGCCCTGCCAGGCGCGGTGGCGGCAGGGCGTGCGGCGGCGGTTCTTCGGCTACGGCAAGCTGGGCGCGGGCCCGGACAGGGCCGGCGCGGTGTTCAAGGCCCCGCTGCGGCCGGCGGTCCGGCTGCCCGTGGGCGGCCGGGCGGCCGTACGGGAGAGCGGGCGGCCGGGTATGCGGGTGCTGGAGTACCGGACGCCGGACGGGCGGCGCATCGACTTCCAGGTCTACGACGCCGAGGCCGGCCGCGCGGCGCGCCTGCTGGGGATGCCGGATCCGGCGGACCGGTGACCGGGCGGGGGATTCAGCGCTTGGGCCAGTACCAGAGGGGCTCGTCCAGGGGGCCCTCGCGGCCGGCCACCTCGGTCCGGCCGAAATCCTTGACCAGCTCGACCGTGCGCAGGTCCACCCGGTGCCGGCGGGCGCCCGCCGCCAGGGCGTCGGCCAGGGCCTCCGCGTGGGTGACGACCACCGTCTGGGTGTCCCGGGCGGCGGTCAGGATCAGGTCCGCGAGTGGAGCCAGCAGGTCCGGGTGGAGGCTGGTCTCCGGCTCGTTGAGGACCATCAGCGCCGGCGGCCGCGGGGTCAGCAGGGCCGCCGTCCAGAGCAGGTAGCGCAGGGTCCCGTCGGACAGCTCGGCCGCGCCCAGCGGGCGCAGCAGACCGTGCTGGTGCAGCTCCAGCGCGAAGCGGCCGTCGCGTTCGGTGACGGAGATCCGGCTGCCGGGGAAGGCCGCGGACACCGCCTCGTCCAGCGCCGCCCCGTCCCCGGTCTCGCGGATCGTCTGGAGTGCGGCGGGCAGGTCGGAGCCGTCGGCGCCGAGCACCGGCGTACGGGTTCCGATCCGCGGGGTCCGGGCCGGGGCCGCGGCGTCGGTGCGGACGTGGTCGTAGAACCGCCAGGACCGCATCAGCTCGCGCAGGGCGAGGAGGTCGGGGGCCAGCTGGGGGTCGGCGAGTTCGCTGAGCATGGAGTCGTACGGGCGCAGGGCGTTCTGCGTACGGTGCCAGCCGCCGTCCGCGGTGCGGGTCCGCACGGCGGGCCCCGACCGGTCCGACAGGATCGCCGACGGGCGCAGGACCGGCCCCGACCAGGTGCACTCGCGCTTGATCTCGGGGTCGAGGGAGAAGAGGGAGTCCGCGACCGGCGCCGGGTGCCCGAAGTCCACGGCGTAGCCGAACTCGTCGCCCGCGAAGCCGAGGCGGAGGCTGACCGGTTCGGTGCGGACCGTGCCCTGGAGGGGCTGGTGCCCCTCGCGCACCGCCCGACCCAGCTTCTCCGGGCCCGCCCACAGGGTGGAGGGGAGCCCGCCCTCCCGGGCCAGCGCGGCGATCGCGCCGCCGCGGGCGGAGTCGGCGAGGAGGCGCAGGGAGCGGTAGAGGCTGGACTTGCCCGTGCCGTTGGCTCCCGTCACGACGGTGAGCCGGCCGAGGGGCACGATCAGCCGGCGGAGGGAGCGGTAGTTCTCGACGGCGAGGGTGGTGATCACACCCCGATCATGCCGGTTCGCTCCCGCCGGGGTGGCCGGGGGCCGGGGCTTCGGCGGGGCCGGAGTTCCTGGTTCGGGGTGGTGGCGGGTGCCTCTGCGGGGTCTCGGGGGCGGTTCGGCGCGGCCGGAGCGGCAGGGCGGGATGGTGCCCCGCCGGAGTTTCTCCCCGGCTCGGCGCGTGCGGCCGGGTCCCGGCGAGGGGGTTGCGCGCTCGTCCCGCGGGAGCGGCGGCCCCGCGACCTGCCCGGCACCGAGCCCGGATCCCGATCCGCCCTGCTCCCCGCGGAGGGGGACGGTTGCGGGCCGGGTTCCCGCCCGGCGGACCGTCCCGGCCCGGCCGGGGTTTGCCTTGCGGAACCGGGCTCGCGCCTGTGGAGC
>NZ_JBVJFK010000005.1:191486-426088 GCF_055587885.1 Streptomyces sp. NPDC046349 | reverse complement strand
CCTTGCGGAACCGGGCTCGCGCCTGTGGAGCGGGGACGGGGAGGGGTGTCCCCGCAGGACGAGCGCGCAACCACCGCTCACAGCCGTGACTCCCCGCGCGCGCCGAGCCGAGGAGATACCCCTGCGCGGCCCCGCGACCGACCCGAACGCGGGCCCGGATCCCGCCCCGCCCTGCTCCCTGCGGAGGGGGACGGTAGCGGGCCGGGTTCCCGCCCGGCGGACCGTCCCGGCCCGGCCGGGGTTTGCCTTGCGGAACCGGGCTCGCGCCTGTGGAGCGGGGACGGGGAGGGGTGTCCCCGCAGGACGAGCGCGCGACCACGGCTCACAGCCGTGACGGCTCGCGCGCGCCGAGCCGAGGAGACACCCCTGCGCGGCCCCGCGACCGACCCGAACGCGAGCCCGGATCCCGCCCCGCCCTGCTCCCCGCGGAGGGCCCGGCACCGAGCCCGGATCCCGCCCCGCCCTGCTCCCTGCGAAGGGGCCCGGCACCGAGCCCGGCTCCCGCTCCGCCCCGCTCCCCGCGAGGGGGATCGGCACCGGGCCCGGATCCCGCCCCGCTCCCCGCGAGGGGACCGGCCCAGGGGCAGCCCGCGCCCCGGACCTCGGGCGGTTCCGCGTCGAGCCGTCCGCCGGGCCGGAGGGGTTCAGTCGGTGCCCACCGGGGGGCCGGGGCGGGTTCGGCGGAGGGTCGCGCAGGCCAGGGTGACCGCCGCCCCGACCAGCGCCCAGGCGGCCAGCACCAGCACCGGTCCGCCGGCGCCGTTGCCGTTGAAGTACGTGATGGAGCGCGCGGCGTACGTACCGGCACCCGGCGGCAGAGCCGGCCCGATGGTGCTCCAGAACGGCGGCAGCAGCGGGTACGGGTAGGCGCCGCCCGCGCTCGGGTTGCCGAGCACCACGACCAGCAGGATCGCGAGGCCGATGCCGATCACCCCCGCCAGGCCCTGGAAGGCGAGGGTGATCGCGCCGACCGCGAAGACGACCAGGGTGCCCAGCCCCCACAGGCCCCAGATGCTGCCGGGCAGCGCGTCCAGGACGGGGCCGGCGATGACCGCGCCGAGCAGTCCGGCGGCGATCGCGTACACGAGCAGCGCGCCGAGCCGGATGACGGCGCGGTGCGGGTTGGCGGGCCGCGCGCCGGCGCTGATCGCGAGGATCGCGGCGCACAGGTAGCCGCCGACGCACCAGCCGATGACGAGGTAGAAGGAGCTCAGGCCGCGGCTGTCGCCCTTGGCGGCCGGTGCGACGTCGGTGACCCGCACGGTCCGCCCCTGGGCCCGTTCGGCAGCGCCAACGACCTCCTCCAGGGCCTGGGACAGCGAGGCTCCGGCGCCCGAGGCGACCAGCAGCCGGTCGGTCCGGCCGGCCGGGTCGATGATCAGCGCGCCGTCGACCTCCCGGTCCCGTACCTGTGCGAGCGCCGCTGCCTCGCCCTCGACGACACGGGGGGCGAGCGGGTCACCGGGCAGGGCGCCGAGCTGCTGCGCGGACCGCTCGGCCACCGGCGCGGCGGGCGCGGTCACGGCGATCGGGATCTCGCTGGGCTTCGGGTGGTGGAAGGCCCCGATGTACGAGGTGATGAAGGCGAGCTGGAGCGCCAGCACCCCCAGGACGAGCAGCGCCGCCCGGGTGGTCACGGCGTCCTTGATCTCGGCGAGGAAACCTTGGGACGGGGTCATGTCTCACACGCTCGGCGTGCGGGGGGCGGGCCGCAGCAGGGGCGGGCCGAACGGATGACCACCCCCCTTCAGGTGATCGAACAAGTGTTTCGCACGGATATTCGAATTGCTCTATGGTGGAGAGCGGGGGTGGTGTTCAACGAGCGAAGCAGGAGGCCGCGGGTGCCTGGTTTTACGCATCTGCACACCGTTTCGGGGTTCTCCATGCGCTATGGAGGTTCGCACCCGGAACGGCTGGCGGAGCGTGCCGCCGAGCGGGGCATGGACGCCCTCGCCCTGACCGACCGCGACACCCTGGCGGGCGCGGTCCGGTTCGCGAAGGCGTGTGCCGACGCGGGCATCCGGCCGTTGTTCGGTGCGGACATGGCGGTGTCTCCCGCCGGGTCTCCCGAGGCGGGACCGGCCGGGCCGGGGGGCTCGACCGCGTCCGCCGCGAGCGGCGTTCCGGGCGAGGCCTCGTACCGGCGGCGCACCCCCGTCAAGGGAGGGGCCTTCCTGGACGAGTCCGCCGCCCGGGCCGTCTTCCTGGCCCGTGACGGGGCCGTCGGCTGGGCCGAGCTGTGCCGGATGGTCACCGCCGCCCACGCGACGGCCGCCGAGGTCCCGCTCGTCCCCTGGGACGCCCTGCGCGGAGAGGGCGTCTTCGTCCTCCTCGGGCCCGGCTCCGAGGTGGGGCGGGCGCTCGCGGCGGGCCGCCCCGACCGGGCCGCCAGGCTGCTCGCGCCCTGGCGCGAGGTCTACGGGGACTCCCTGCGCCTGGAGGCCGTCCACCACGGCCGCACCGGCACCGGCCCCGGCTCGCTGCGGCTGGCCGCCCGTACCGTCGGCTTCGCCGCGGAGCAGGGCGTCCCGGCCGTGCTCACGAACGCCGTCCGCTACGCCGACCCCGGCCAGGGCCCGGTCGCCGATGTCCTCGACGCGGCCCGCCGCCTGGTCCCCATCGACCGCCGCGGGCCCCTCGACACCGGCGAGCGCTGGCTCAAGGCCCCCGCCGCCATGGCCGAGACGGCCGACCTGATCGCCCGGGCGGCCGGCCTCGGCCCCGCGGACGCCAGACGCCTGCTCGCGCAGACCCGGCACACCGCCGAGGCCTGCACCGTGGATCCCGAGGACGACCTCGGCATCGGCTCCGTGCACTTCCCCGAGGCGCGGCTCGTCGGCGCCGCCCACCGCAGCGCCCAGCGGGTCCTCGCCTCCAGGGCCTCTGCCGGCATGGTGCTGCGCGGCTACGCGGGCGACCCCGCCTACTGGGAGCGGATGCACCACGAACTCGACATCATCGCCCACCACGGCTTCGCCTCGTACTTCCTGACGGTTGCCCAGGTGGTCGACGACGTGCGGGAGATGGGCATCCGGGTGGCGGCCCGCGGCTCCGGCGCCGGCTCCCTCGTCAACCACCTGCTCGGGATCGCGCACGCCGACCCCGTCGAGCACGGCCTGCTGATGGAGCGCTTCCTGTCCAAACGCCGGCGCGTCCTGCCCGACATCGACATCGACGTGGAGTCCGCCCGCAGGCTGGAGGTCTACCGGCGGATCATCGACCGGTTCGGAGCCGAGCGCGTCGCCACTGTCTCCATGCCCGAGACCTACCGGGTCCGCCACGCCGTCCGCGACGTCGGCGCCGCCCTGTCCATGGACCCGGCCGTCGTCGACCGGCTCGCCAAGGCCTTCCCGCACATCCGGGCCCGCGACGCCCGCGCCGCGCTGGAGGAGCTGCCCGAACTGCGCGACGTACGCGGACAGTCGTACGGGCGGCTGTGGGAGCTCGTCGAATCGCTGGACGCGCTGCCGCGCGGGATCGCCATGCACCCGTGCGGGGTGCTCCTCTCCGACGCCTCGCTGCTCGCCCGTACGCCGGTGGTCCCCACCAGCGGCGAGGGCTTTCCCATGTCCCAGTTCGACAAGGACGACGTGGAGGAGCTCGGTCTGCTCAAGCTGGACGTGCTGGGCGTGCGGATGCAGTCCGCGATGGCGCACGCGGTCGCGGAGATCCGGCGCGGCACGGGGGAGGAGCTCGACCTGGACGACCCTGCGCAGGTGCCGCCGGGCGACCGGGCCACGTACGAGCTGATCCGTTCAGCCGAGACGCTGGGCTGCTTCCAGATCGAATCGCCGGGTCAGCGGGACCTGGTGGGGCGGCTCCAGCCGTCGACCTTCCACGACCTGGTCGTCGACATCTCCCTCTTCCGCCCCGGGCCGGTGGCCGCCGACATGGTGCGGCCCTTCATCGAGGCCCGGCACGGGCGGGCGCCGGTGCGCTTCCCGCACCCGGACCTGGCCGACGCGCTGCGCGAGACCTACGGGGTGGTGGTCTTCCACGAGCAGATCATCGAGATCGTGGACGTCATGACCGGCTGTGGGCGGGACGAGGCGGACCGCGTGCGACGCGGGCTGTCCGACCCGCCGTCGCAGGCGCGGATCAAGGTCTGGTTCGCGGCCAAGGCGGCCGAGCGCGGCTATTCGGTGGAAGTGATCGCCCGTACCTGGGAGATCGTGGAGGCCTTCGGCAGCTACGGCTTCTGCAAGGCGCACGCGGTGGCCTTCGCCGTGCCCACCTACCAGTCGGCCTGGCTCAAGGCGCACCACCCGGCGGCCTTCTACGCCGGGCTGCTGACCCACGATCCGGGGATGTACCCCAAGCGGCTGCTGCTGGCGGACGCGCGCCGGCGGGGCGTGCCGGTGCTGCCGCTGGACGTGAACCGGTCGGCCGTCGCCCATCGCATCGAACTGGTGTCCGATACAGGTGGGGTGTGGGGGCTGCGGCTGGGGCTCGCCGACGTCCACGGCATCAGCGGGGCGGAGGCGGACCGGATCGAGGCCGGGCAGCCGTACGCCTCCCTGCGCGACTTCTGGGACCGGGCGCATCCGGGACGCCCGGTCGCCGAACGGCTCGCCCAGGTGGGCGCCTTGGACTCGTTCGGCACCAACCGGCGCGACCTGCTCCTGCACTTGACCGAACTGCACGGAGCGCAGCGGGCGGCGGGCGTACGCGGCCGTCAACTCCCGCTGGAGGGCGGCCGGTCCACGGCATCCGTCGGGCTGCCCGACCTGAGCGACGCGGAACGGCTCAGCGCCGAGCTGGGCGTCCTCGGCATGGACGCCTCGCGGCACCTGATGGGCGACCACCACGCCTTCCTGACCGAGCTGGGTGTGACCCCGGCGCGCCGGCTGCGGGAGGCCGAGCACGGGCAGACCGTGCTCGTCGCGGGCGCCAAGGCGGCCACCCAGACCCCGCCCATCCGGTCCGGGAAGCGGGTCATCTTCACGACGCTGGACGACGGCACCGGCCTGGTCGACCTGGCCTTCTTCGACGACAGCCACGAGCGGTGCGCGCACACCGTCTTCCACTCCTTCCTGCTGCTGGTGCGCGGTGTCGTGCAGCGCAGGGGCCCGCAGAGCCTGAGCGTGGTCGGGGCGGCGGCGTGGAACCTGGCGGAGCTGGTGGAACTGCGGGCGGCGGGCGGCCTGGACGCGGTCGCGGCCCGCCTCGCCGAGCCGGCCGGCCACGGCTCGGGCGGCCCGGCCGGCAACGGCGCCGGCGGCCCGGCCGCCGCCGCAGGCGGGGACGCGGCCGGCGGGGAGCCGGCGGCGAAGGGGCCCGGGCGCACGATCCGCATGCCCACGGGGTACGAGATGAACCCCTGGGCCGATCTCCAGCCGCCGGGCACCGGCCCCGCCACCGGCCGCAAGCTGTGGCACTCCAGCCCGGGGAGCGCGGGATGAGCACCACCGGGAAGGCCGTGATGTGCCTGCGGCTGCACCCCGCCGGCGGAGGACCGCTCGGGGCGCGCGAGTACGCCGGGGTGCTCGCGCTGCTCGGCGGGATCACCCCGGCCGTGCAGGCCCTGCCGCCGGACGCCGCCCTCGCCGACGTCCGGGGCGCGCTGCGCTACTTCGGCTGCGACGCCCGCCGGCTGGCCGCCGTGATCCGGGTCCGGGCCCTCGCCCTGTACGGCGTGGACGCCGCCGTAGGCGTGGCCGGCAACCCCATGCTGGCCCGGGCGGCAGCCCGCGAGGCCCGGCCCGGCGGCACCCTGGTGCTCCCCGAGGACCCCACCGCCGTGAGGGACTTCCTGGCGGACAAACCCGTCACCGCACTCGACGGGGTCGGCGCGAAGGCCGCCCGCACCCTGTGCTCCTACGGCCTCGACTCCGTCGGCCGGGTCGCCGCCGCCCCGCCCGCCGCCCTGCGGCGGATCCTCGGCGCCCGGCTCGGCCGCGAGGTGCACGAGCGCGCCCTCGGGATCGACCGGACCGCCGTCCGGCCGGGCGCCGCCGCCCGCGCCATAGCCGCCGAGCGGCTCTTCGACCGGGACGAGCTGGATCCCGCACGGCACCGGCGGGCCCTGCTCTCGCTGACCGAGGAACTCGGCGCGAAGCTTCGTACACAAGAGGGCGGGCGGGTGTGCCGCGCCCTGACGCTCACCGTCCGCTGCGCCGACCGCACCACGCTGACCCGGACCCGCACCCTGGCCGAACCCACCGCGCACTCGGCGGCCCTGACCGGCACGGCCTACGCGCTGTACGACGGCCTCGGCCTGCAACGGGCCCGCGTCCGGGCGCTGTCCCTGCGGGCCGAGGAGCTGATCCCGGCCGAACGGGCCGTGCGGCAGCTCAGTCTCGACCCCGAGGACGAGAAGGCCCGCCGCCTGGAGGCCGTCACGGACCGGGTCCGTTCGCGCTTCGGCCCGCACGCCATCGCCCGCGGCACGCTGGCCGCCTGACGGGCGGTCGGACGACACGCGAGTTTTTACCGACGCGTAACTTCCCTGTGTTGCTACTCACACGTAATTTAGCGTCAGCAGCGCCCCCTTGTGATCCGGATCACGGGACGAATCCCCACGCTCATCCCCTTGAGTCGACCGCAAGGAGATCACACGATGCTGCCCTGGAGACGCCTGCTCCGCCCGCTGGCCGTCCTCACCCTCACCGCCGCCGCGCTCGTCGCCCCCACCGGCGCAGCGCACGCCGCATCCGCCCCCACCAGCGGCTGGAACAACTGGTCCTGCAAGCCGTCCGCCGCCCATCCGCGCCCTGTCGTCCTCGTCCACGGAACCTTCGGCAACTCCTGGGACAACTGGCTCGGCCTCGCCCCGTACCTCGTGCACCGCGGGTACTGCGTCTACTCGCTCGACTACGGCCAGCTGCCCGGCGTGCCCTTCTTCAACGGGCTCGGCCCCATCGACAAGTCCGCCGAACAGCTCGACGTCTTCGTCGACAAGGTGCTCGCCTCGACCGGCGCGTCCAAGACCGACATCATCGGGCACTCACAGGGCGGCATGATGCCGCGCTACTACCTGAAGTTCCTCGGCGGTGCGGAGAAGGTGAACGCCCTGGTCGGGCTCGCCCCCGACAACCACGGCACCACCCTGCTCGGCTTCACCAAGCTCCTCCCGTACTTCCCCGGGGCCGAGGACCTGATCAGCAGTGCGACGCCGGGCCTCGCCGACCAGATCGCCGGCTCCGCCTTCCTGCAGAAGCTCAACGAGGGCGGGGACACCGTGCCCGGGGTGAAGTACACGGTGATCGCCACCAAGTACGACGAGGTGGTGACGCCGTACCGGAGCGGCTTCCTGGAGGGGCCGAACGTACGCAACGTCGTGCTCCAGGACCTGTGCTTCCTGGACCTGTCGGAGCACGTGGCCATCGGGCTCACCGACCGGATCGCCTGGCACGAGGCGGTCAACGCCCTCGACCCGGCCAATGCCGAACGGACCACCTGCGCCTCGGTCTTCGACTGACCGGGCGCGGGCGGTCCGCTCGGGGGGACGTCCGGTTCGACTAGCGGCCGTGGCGGCCCGCCGTCGTCGCACGGCGGCGGGCCATCGCGAACAGCACGGCCGCGCCGACGGCCAGGGCGCCGGCCCCGGCGACGGCGATGGAGGGGGTGGCGCTGTTGCCGCCGGTCTCCGCCAGGTTGCCGCCCGCCGGCGCGCCCGGCTCAGCCGGGTTCGCGGGGGCGGACGAGGACGGGGACGGGAGGGAGGCGCCGGCCGCGCCGTTCGTCTTCGGGTCGTTGTTGCCGTGGCCGTTGTGCTCCACCGAGGACTTGCCGGCGCCGTCGGCGATCT
The DNA here is from genome assembly GCF_055587885.1 of Streptomyces sp. NPDC046349. Lineage (NCBI taxonomy): Bacteria > Bacillati > Actinomycetota > Actinomycetes > Kitasatosporales > Streptomycetaceae > Streptomyces > Streptomyces sp. NPDC046349. The sequence goes on along the minus strand of NZ_JBVJFK010000005.1, from coordinate 418,338 downwards.
GCTGGTCGGTGGGGGCGGAAGGCTTGTCGGACGGCTTCGACCCGCTGCCGGTGCCGGTGCCGGTGCCGGTGCCGGGCTTGGTGCTGGGGGAGGCTCCCGTAACGCCGTTGCTGCCGTTGCCGCCGTTGTCCTTGCCGAAGACCACGTCCGAGCAGGTGTAGAAGGCCTCCGGGCTGTCGGAGCGCTGCCAGATGCTGTAGATCAGGTGACGGCCGGACTTGTTCGGGACGGTCCCGGAGAAGACGTAGTCGCCGTTCTGCATGCCCGGGTCGGTGGCCTTCGCGAACGGCGCGGGCTCCAGGTCGGACCACTTCAGCGGCTTCGACGGGTCGTAGCCGTCCTTCGTCACGTACAGCTCGAAGGAGCCCTTGTGCGGGGCCGTCCCCTTGTAGCGGAAGGTGTGCGGACCGGCGGAGATCGGGCTGGCCGGCCAGTCGCCGCGGGCGAGGTCCAGGCCCTGGTACTTGTCGTTGCCTGCGGAGCACAGCTGGCCGTTCGGGATCAGCGCCCGGTGGTTCCCGGCGGCGTTGGCGATGTTGACGGCGTTCCAGTCGTAGAACGCCTGGGCCCCGCTCGCGGCGACCGCCGCCTTGCAGGCCGCCGACCTCGGCGACTCCGGACCCTCCGCGTAGCACGCCGCGACCCGGCTGACGGGGTCCGTCATCGAACCGTGGGCGGCCGCGGGCCCGGCGGCGTACGCGGCCAGCGCGAGCGGGGCGAGACCGGCGGCGGCGATACGGACCGGCGTCACGGTACGGCGGCGTGCGGGCATGAGTGGATCTCCTTCGGGCAAGGCGGGGCGCGCCTGCGGAAATCGGGCTCGGTGGCGCCGCCCCCCGGCGGCGCCACGACCGGCCCTTCCTGTCCTGGCCCCGCCAAGCTAGCCCCCGGACCACGCCTTTTCGCCGTACGGAGGCCCCACGGAAGGATCCTTAGGCTCCGCTTAAGGAGGGGAAAAGAGCGCCATGAGGAACCGCCCCCGACCCACGGGGAAGAGCCGCTCTACCTCAGGAGCGCGGACAGGCCGGACGCCGAACGGGCCTGGTCGTCCAGGGCGTCCAGGGCGCGGACGGCCTGGGCCGCCGCCTCCGGGTCGCTCGTGGCGAGCCCGCTCGCGGCGAACTCGTCCTCGTCCAGCCGCAGTACGGATGTCCCGTCCGCCGAGACCCACAGGTCGAGGTCGAGGTCCTCCACGAGGATCTCCCCGCTCTGGACGTGGACCGGTCGCGTCACGTCGCAGTACCAGCCCTTCAGGACGCCGTCACCCGTGCGTACCTCCTTGACCGCGTACCAGCGGGTGCGCCAGAAGTGCTCGACGAACACGTCGCCCGGCTCGAAGCGGACGAAGCCGAAGTCCCGTACGCCCTCCGCAGCCCACGGGGCCCGTACGGAGATGCGGTCGCCGTCGTCCGCGACCCGCGTCGCCGGATAGCGGATCCTGGTCCTGCCCGCCTTGGTCAGGACGACGGTCAGCTGCTCGGCCACTGGGTCCCAAGCCTCCTCGTGTAGTGCGTCTCGGTCGCGCAGATCTCGTACCCGAACCACCGGTTGATGGCGAGCATCGGGTCGTTGCCGGCGTCGTTGCCCGTGAACGCCTCCGTGTAGCCGGCCGCGCGGGCCCGGTGCAGGGAGGTGTTCTTGGCGAGCTTGGCCAGGCCGCGGCCGCGGAAGGCGCGCAGCGTCCCGGTCATGGCCGAGGCGTAGCGGGTGGCGCCGTCGGTCTGGGCGGCGCTGAAGGCCACCGCCTTCCCGTCGACCAGGGCGACGGTCGTCAGCTCCTTGTCGAGGCAGGGGTTGTGCCAGGTGTGGGTCAGCCAGTCCTCGTAGTCGTCGAGCTCGGCTCCCACGTCACTCGGTTCGTCGGCCGTGGTCTCCGCGTCGATCTCGAAGAGGGGGCGGGGGTCCCGGGTGAAGGCGTCGGCGGGCAGCAGCTCCACCCCCGCCGGGAGGGCCTCCGGGAGCGGGGGCAGCACGGCCGCGGTCAGGTCCAGGCGCAGGAAGTGCGCCGAGCGGCCGGGCCGGTAGCCGTGCCGCTCGGCGAAGGCGCGGTGCGCGGGCTCGTCGAGGACCCAGGCGTAGGAGTCCACCGCGCCCCGGGCGGCGAGGTGCTCCTCGGCCGCGCGCAGGAGGAGCCGGCCCGCGCCGCTGCCCCGGCGGGCGGGGTCGACGTACGCGTTGACGTATCCCTGGCCCGGCCGGGGGCTGTCGTGGGCGATACCCGTCTGGGCGCTGCCGACGACCTCGCCGTCGGGGGTCTCGGCGACGAGGACGCGGTGGTGCCTGTCCGGGTGGGCGCCGGCGAGTTCGTGGGTGACGTCCCCGGCACTGGTGATCAGGAACGGCAGGGCCGCGCGGCGTACCCGCACCACCGACTCCACGTCCTGGAGGTCGTCCGGACGGAGATCGCGGATCAGAACAGTCATGGGGCAGACGCTATGCGCGCCCGCCCGCCCGGCGCCTCCCAATTAACCGCCGATGGTGGACAATCAGGCCCGTGAGCTCGACGAACCTGAAGATCACCATCGACGGCTCGGCCGGGTCGGCCGCCCCGTACGAACAGCTGCGCGCCCAGATCGCCGCCCGGGCCCGGTCCGGGAAGCTGCCGGCCGGCTTCAAGCTGCCGACGGTACGGGGGCTGGCGGAGGACCTGGGGCTGGCCGCCAACACCGTCGCGAAGGCCTATCGGGCGCTGGAGGCCGACGGGGTGATCGAGACGCGGGGCCGCAACGGGACCTTCGTCGCCGCGGCCGGGGAGGGCGCGGCGCGCGAGGCCGCGTCGGCCGCGCAGGCGTTCGCGGAGCGGGTGCACCGGCTGGGGCTGACGGAGGCCGAGGCGGTCTCCGCCGCGACCGAAGCCCTCCGGGCCAGGTACGCCGCGAAGTAGCGCCCCGGGGCCCGTGGCCTGGGCCCCCGGGATCTGCCGCGGCCCGAGGCTGGCGGCCTGGCGGCCTGGGGCCTGCCGCGGCCCGGCTCGCGGGGCTCCGCCGCCGCACCCCCGCGCCTCTAACGCCGGCGGTGCTGGTTCTGACGCGGTGCTGGTTCTGACGAGCCCTGGTCCTCCGCCTTGCGATGCACCGCACCGGACGCCGCGCCCCGGCAGGCCTTTCCGCCGCAGCACTAGAGGTAGAGGCCCGCCTCGGAGTGGGGCTGCGGGGGCAGGACCGCGGCCGGGCCCGTGCCGCGACGCAGGGCGAAGAGTTCGGCCAGGGTGGCGCCCTCGCGGGAGACGCCCTCTTCGGTGCCCAGCCAGTCCACCGCCTCCCGGTGGGTCAGCCGGCCGACCTCGATGCGGGCGAGGCAGCGTCCGGGGCGGACCACGGCGGGGTGGAGCCGTTCCAGGTCCTCGTTGGTCGTCACGCCGACCAGGACGTTGCGGCCCTGGCCGAGCAGGCCGTCCGTCAGGTTCAGCAGCCGCGACAACGCCTGGCCGGCCGTGTGCCGGGCCTCGCCGCGGATCAGTTCGTCGCAGTCCTCCAGCAGCAGGAGCCGCCAGCGGCCCTTCGCCGTGCCCTCGTCCTCGCCGATCGCGATGTCCATCAGGTAGCCGACGTCGTTGAACAGCCGCTCGGGGTCCAGGACGCAGTCCACCTGGCACCAGTCCCGCCAGGAGCGGGCCAGCGTGCGCAGGGCGGAGGTCTTGCCCGTGCCCGGCGGCCCGTGCAACAGGAGCAGCCGGCCCGCGATGTCGTCCGGGGTCACCTTCATCAGCCGGTCCATGGCCCCGGCGACCGGTGCGGTGTAGTTGGGCCGCACCTCCGCCCACGTCCCGGCCGCGATCTGACGAGTCGTCCGGTACGGGCCTCGGCGCGGGGAGACGTACCAGAAGCCCATCGTGACGTTCTCCGGCTGCGGTTCCGGCTCGTCCTGCACGCCCTCGGTGGCCTTGCCGAGCACACCGGCGGCGAGTTCGTCGCTGATGGCCGTCACGGTCACGTCCGCCCCCCGGCTCCACCGGGAGACGAGCATGGTCCAGCCCTCGCCCTCGGCGAGGGTGGCGCTGCGGTCGCTGTCGCGCGCCGAGCGCAACACCGTGGCCTCCGCAGGCAGGAGAGTCGCCTCCGCCTTGACCCGCTCGATCGACACGCTGTGCGAGTACGGCTGCTCGCCCGAGGCGAACCGGCCGAGGAACAGAGCGTCGACGACGTCCGACGGTGAATCGCTGTCGTCGACGTTGAGCCGGATCGGCAGCGCGTCATGCGGGTTGGCTGGCATGGCGCCCATGATCCGGCACGAGGTGCCCTCGTGCACCCGTGTTTCGCCGGATCGGGTGCCAAGTTCCCTCTTCAAACGCAGGGCGGGTGAAGATTCCGGCCGCAACTCTGCCCCGAACATTCTTGGCATGGACACTTCCGGCAACCCTCGGCTGCTTGTACCACGGACTCAGGAGTAACCCCCACAAGGAGCCGCACACATGAGCAACAGAATGTCGCGCTTCGCTGCCCTGACCTCCTCCCTCTTACTCGCCGCGGGCGCCGTGCTGTTCGGTGCCGGCCAGGCGGCCGCCACCCAGGCCGACTTCGGCTACGTCGCCCTCGGCGACTCGTATTCCTCCGGCCTCGGCGCCGGCAACTACGACGGCGCCAGCGGCAACTGCAAGCGCACGACCCGCGCCTACCCCGCCCTCTGGGCCGCGGCCCACTCCCCGCAGACCTTCGCCTTCACCGCCTGCTCCGGCGCCCGTACGGGTGACGTGCTCTCCGGCCAGCTCGGTCCCCTCAACTCCGGAACCGACCTGGTCAGCATCACCATCGGCGGCAACGACGCCGGGTTCGCCGACGTCATGACGACCTGTGTGCTCCAGTCCGAATCCACCTGTGTCAACCGCGTGAACCAGGCCAAGGCCTACGTGGACTCCACCCTCCCCGGCCTGCTCGACCAGGTCTACAGCGCCATCGACAGCCGGGCACCCGCCGCCCGCGTCGTCGTCCTCGGCTATCCCCGCTTCTACAAGCTGAACGGCACCTGCACGACGGGTCTGAGCGAGGCCGAGCGCGCCGCCATCAACGGCGCGGCCGACCACCTCAACGCCGCCATCGCCAAACGCGCCGCGAACCACGGCTTCACCTTCGCCTCGGTCGCCGGATCCTTCACGGGCCACGAGATCTGCTCCGGCAGCCCGTGGCTGCACAGCGTCAACTGGCTGAACATGGCCGAGTCCTACCACCCGACCGCCGCCGGGCAGTCCGGCGGCTACCTGCCCGTCCTCACCAACGCCGCCTGATCCGACCCGCCCGCCTCCGGGGTCGCCGCCGCACTCGCCGTCGGCGACACCGGGGACGCGCTCGCGCCGGGGGAGGAGGCCCCGCCCGACGGGGTCGCCCTCTCGCACGCGACGGAGGTCGCCACCCAGTCCGTGGCGGCCTCCGCCGGTCCCCGCACCTCCAGCCGGATCGCGTCCTCGAAGACCTCACCGGGGACGTGCGTGAACTCGGTGTGCTCCAGCCGCCGGCTCTTCGGCCCGGCCGCCTCGTACGTGACGGACTGCCAGCCGGGCCCGGACGTCCGACCGCTCCGCGTGGCCCAGCGGTACTCGAGCACCACCGGGACCCGCTCCACCTCGACCGTCGCGCTGAAGGCGGGCGCGTGCCCGGCGGGCGGCGGACAGCTACCGGTGTACCTGGTGCGCACCGCGTCGACGTACACCGAGACGTGTCGGCCCGCGGTGGGCGAGGTCGGAGCCGAGGGCGATGCGGGCGCGGACGTCGGCGCCCTCGCCGTGGTGGCGGCCGGTGTGGTGGCCGGGCCCGTCGGGGCGCCCCCGGTCCCGCTGCGGCCGCCCTCGTCCCCGAGATCCCTGAGCAGCACCCACCCCAGTACGCCCAGGGCGAGCAGCAGCACCACGATCCCGGCGAAGAGCACCGGCCCGGCCGCGCCCCGGCCCTGCCCGGGCCCGGCCCCCGGCACCGGCCCGCTCGCCGGAACCGGTTCGGGCGCCGGAGCCGGCGACGGCCCGTACGGCCCGCCGCCCCGCGGTTCGTGCCCGAGGCGTGCCGTCGGCATCGGTGCGCCCGGTCCCGACACCGTCCCGCCGGAGACCCGTACGGCACCGCCCGCGGCCACCACCCGCAGCATCCGGGCCGCCTCCGCCGCGTCCAGCCGCTCCGCGGGGTCCTTGCGCAGCAGCCCGGCCAGGGCGGGCTCCAGCGGGCCGGCCCGGCGCGCCGGGGGCGGCTCCTCGTCCACCACGGCCCGCAGCGTGTCCAGTGCGGTGGCCTGCCGGAACGGCGAGACCCCCTCGACGCAGGCGTAGAGCATGACCCCGAGCGACCACAGGTCCGACCCGGGGCCGGGTTCGCGCCCCAACGGCCGCTCAGGAGAGAGGAATTCAGGGGATCCGACGACCTCGCCCGTCATGGTGATGGCGGAGGAGCCCTCCAGACTCGCGATCCCGAAGTCGCTGAGCACCACCCGGCCGTCGTTGGCGATCAGCACGTTGGCCGGCTTCACGTCCCGGTGCAGCACCCCCGAATCGTGCGCGGAGCGCAGCGCGGCCAGCACCTGCTCCCCGATGTGCGCGGCGCGCTGCGGGGTCATCGGCCCCTCCGCCTCCAGCACGTCGGCGAGCGAGAGCCCGCGCACGAGCTCCATCACGATCCAGGGCCGGCCGTCCTCGGAGGCCACGTCGTACACGGTGACCACCCCGCGGTGCGAGACCCGGGCGGCGGCCCAGGCCTCCCGCTCCAGGCGTCGGTACATGCGCCCGAGTTCGGCGGGGTCCAGCCCGGCGGGTGCGCGCACCTCCTTGACGGCCACGTCGCGGGCCAGCACCTCGTCCCGGGCCCGCCACACCACGCCCATCCCGCCGCGGCCGATCTGCTCCAGCAGCCGGTAGCGGCCGGAGACGACACGATCGGAGTTGGATTCCTCACTCACGCGAGCCCCCCGAGTGCTTCCGTGCGCCCATGCGTCATCGACCGGTCACTCCAAGTTAGCGCAGTGGGCGTCGGGCGGCCCCTGTCGTGACGAGACTCGCGCCGAGCTCTTCCGGAGCGTGATGTCCGCGTTCGCTTCTGTGCGGAGAGTAACGGGCGACTCCGCTGAGTAATCGTCAACTCCCTGTCCCCGCAGGGGTAATTCACACCACCGGGATACCCGCGGGCAACGCGGGGGCGATAGGGTTAACCTGCCCGGGCCGGGTGCCCTCGTACGGGTGGGGAGAGATCATGGAACAGATAGCAATGCGCAGCAGGCCGCCTCGCGTGCCTGCCATCACTTGCGGCAGCAGTGCGACCAGCTCGCGCCTCGACCGCCACCTCGCCGTGCTGGGCGGACCCGCCGTCCCGCACCGGGAGACCGCGGAGGCGACGCTGCTGATGCGCGAGCTCACCTCCCGCGACCACACACACCGCCTGCGGAGCCGGAGCGCGCGCGTCTCGCTCTTCGCGCCGCTGCGCCGCCTGCGTCGCACGCTCTTCGGCAGCCGCCGCTCGTAACAGACCCCGCACCCGCGGCCGTTCGCCCTCCCGGCATCCGGCCACCCGGCCCTAAGCGATCACACCGTCCCGGCGCAGTTCCGAGATCCGTGCGCCCGCCATCCCCAGGGCGCGCAGGAGGTCATCGGTGTGCTCACCCAGCGCGGGCACCGCACCCATGTGCGGTGCCGCGCCGCCCGGCAGCCCGATCGGCGGCAGCAGGGCCCGCAGCGGACCGACCGGCGATCCCACCTCCCGCCACCGGTCCCGGGCTGCGAGCTGCGGGTGCCCGGCCAGTTGGGCCACCGAGTTCAGCCGCGCGCAGGCGATGCCCGCGGCCTCCAGTCGCGCGATCGCCTCGTCCGCGTCCAGCCCGCCCAGCGCCTCCGCCACGACCGCGTCGGTCCCCTCCCGGTTCATTGCCCGCGCCGTGTTCGTCGCGTACGCCGGATCCTCGGCCAACTCGGGCCGTTCCAGTACCTGTTGTGTGAGGCGCCGCCACTCGCGGTCGTTCTGCACCGACAGCAGCACCCGGTCCCCGTCCGCCGTCGCGTAGGCGTCGTACGGGGCGATCACCGCGTGTGCGAGCCCCGTGCGCACCGGCTGCTCCCCGCCGTGCATCGTGTGGTGCAGGGGGTGCCCCATCCATTCGGCGAGCGAGTCCAGCATGGACACCTCCACCCGGCCGCCGCGGCCGGTGACGCCGCGCCGCAGCAGCGCGGCCAGCACCCCGGAGAAGGCGTACATGGCCGCCGCGATGTCGGCCGCAGGGATCCCCGCCTTGACGGGCTGCTCCGGGGTGCCGGTCACCGACACCAGCCCCGCCTCGCACTGCACCAGCATGTCGTAGGCGCGCTTGTGGGCGTACGGGCCCTGCGCGCCGTACCCGGACACGTCCACGGCGACCAGCCGCGGGTAGCGGGCGCAGAGTGCGGCCGAGTCGAGCCCGAGGCGGGCGGCGGCCCCCTGGGCGAGGTTCTGTACGAAGACGTCCGCGTCGGCCAGCAGGCCGTGCAGCACCTCACGCCCGCGGGGGTCCTTCAGGTCGAGCGCGATCGACTCCTTGCCCCGGTTCGCCCACACGAAGTGCGAGGCGAGGCCGTGCGCGGCGGTGTCGTACCCACGGGCGAAGTCGCCGCCGTCGGGACGCTCGACCTTGATCACCCTGGCTCCGAGGTCGGCGAGCTGGCGGGTGGCGAAGGGGGCCGAGACGGCCTGTTCGACGGCGACGACGGTGATGCCGTCCAGGGGCAGCGGTTCGGTGGTCATGAAGCCCTGCCTACCGGGTCGGACGGGGGTCTGTCACCACTCGGCGGCCGATATGGGCCGTTGATCGCCTATGAGTACCGCTCTCGGGCCCCGCCGCGGGCGAACCGGCTGGTGGCCAGGGGCACGAACACCAGGAGGAGCAGCGCCGACCACAGCAGCGCCCCGGCCACCGGATGTGCGGCGGGCCAGGCGGCGTCCGCGCCGGCCCGCGCACCGGCGTTGCCGCACAGCTCGCGTACGGCGGTGGCGACGGCACTGATCGGGTTCCACTCGGCGACCGTGCGCACCCACCCCGGCAGGCCTGCGGTCGGCAGGTACGCGCTGGAGAGCATCGGCAGGACGAAGGTGACGCTGCCCAGCTGGCCCGCCGCCTCCTCGCTGCTGCTCAGCAGGCCCAGGTACGTGCCCGCCCAGGCGGTGGCGAAGCGGAAGAGCAGCAGCACCCCCAGGGCCCCCAGCCCGCCGTGCAGGCTCTCGATCCGCCAGCCCATCGCCAGCCCCACCAGCATCAGCGGCACCATCGAAACGGCCGTGGTGAGCAGGTCGGCCGCGGTCTGCCCGAGCGGCACGGCGCTGCGGCTCATCGGCAGGGTCCGAAAGCGGTCCATCACCCCGCGGTGGGCGTCCTGCGCAGCCGTGAACATGCCGGTCATCAGGCCGTTCGCGGCCGTGGCGGCGAGCAGCCCCGGTACCAGGAACTCCCGGTACTCGGCGCCCGGCACGGCGAGCGCGCTGCCGAATACGTAGCCGAAGAAGAGCAGCATCGTGATCGGCATGGTCTGGGTGAGGACCAGGAGCGCCGGTGCGTGCCGGGCCTTCTGCAACTGGCGGGTGAGGACGGCTCCGCCGTCCGACAGCAGCGTGCTCATGCGGCGGTCTCCTGCTCGTGGCCGGCGGTGCCCCTTGCGGTGTGCGCGCGGGTGAGGCGGAGGAACACCTCGTCGAGGGTGGGCGGGCGCAGGCGGGCGTCGGTGACCGGGACGCCGGCGGTGTCGAGCTCGCGGATGATCCGCGGCAGGGTGATCCCGGAGTCGAGGAACGTCACGCCGACGGTCAGCCGTTCCTCGTCGAGCACGGGCCGCCCGCCGGTGAGCCGGTCGAGTACGGCGGCCGCGCCCGCGAGTTCCCCCCGCGCGGTGACGGCGACCTCCGCGCGGGAGCCGATCCGGGCCTTGAGGCGGGCGGGGGTGCCGCCGGCGAGGACGCGGCCCTCGGAGACGACCACGACGTCGTCGGCCAACCGGTCCGCCTCCTCCAGGTACTGGGTGGTCAGCAGCACCGTGGTGCCGTCCGCCGAGAGCGTGCGCACCGCTGTCCAGATGTGCTCGCGGGCGGCCGGATCCAGGCCGGTGGTCGGCTCGTCGAGGAAGAGGACCCGGGGGCGGGTGACGAGTCCGGCGGCCAGGTCCAGGCGCCGGCGCATGCCGCCGGACCAGGTGGAGGCCACGCGGTCGGCGGCCTCGCCGAGTCCGAAGCGCTCCAGCAGTTCGTCGGCGCGGGTTCGGTCCGCGGAGCCCCGCAGTCCGGCGAGGCGCGCGAACAACCGGAGGTTCTGGCGGCCCGTCAGGTCCCCGTCCACGGAGGCGTACTGGCCGGTCACGCCGATGGCGCGGCGGACGGCCGCCGGGTCGCGGGTGACGTCGTGGCCGGCGACGAGGGCGTGGCCGCCGGTGGGCGCGGTGAGGGTGGTGAGGATCCGGACTGCGGTGGTCTTGCCCGCGCCGTTGGGCCCGAGGAGGCCGCAGACCGAACCCTCGGGGACGGCGAGGTCGAGGCCGCGCAGGGCGTGTACCTGCCCGAAACTCTTCTGCAGACCCTCACTAAGTACAGCGTACGTAGTCGTCATGCGTGCCACCGTAGCGCATTACGTACGGCGTACGTAACTAAGATGGTGTCGAGACGACGAGGTGATCTGAGCGATGACAGCCGGCGGGCGACCCGCTGAACCCGAAGTGATCTGGTCCCGCCCCCAGCGGGCCGGCCGAGGACCCAGGCCCGCGCACAGCCGCGAGTCGATCGCGGCCGAGGCCGTGCGGATCGCCGACGCGGAGGGGATCGAGGCCGTCTCCATGCGGCGCGTCGCCGCCGGGATCGGCGCGGGGACCATGTCCCTCTACAACTACGTGCCGCGCAAGGAGGAGCTCTACGAGCTCATGGTCGACGCGGTCGGCGGGGAGTACGACCTCACCGCGCCGACCGGCGACTGGCGGGCCGATCTGCTGGCCCTCGCCCGCCAGACACGGGCGCTGATGCACCGCCACCCGTGGCTGCCGCGCCTGCTGACCCCCGTGTACGGCTTCAGCCCGAACGCCCTGCGCTACCTGGAGCACAGCCTGGAGTGCCTGGCGCCGCTGGACGTGCCCGACGCCGAGAAGCTGGAACTCGTCGCCGCCGTCAACGGCACCGTCGCGACCTACGTGGCGGGCGAGCTGGCGCTGGCCGAGCGGGCCCGCGCGCTGCCCTGGAGCGAGGCCGAGGAGCAGAGCGTACGGACGGCCTGGCTCGGCTCCCGGCTGGCCACGGGGGAGTACCCGCGGCTTGCGGCGGCCGTGTCGGGCAGCGGGCCGGTCCCCGGGGCCGGCCTGGACATGGCCGCGGTCTTCGACCGCTCCGTGAGCCGGCTGCTCGGCGCCTGGGGGACGTGACGCCGGGTGCCGACCTGTACGGCGGCCTGTCCGCTGCCCTGAACGGCTGACGGCGCGACCGGCCGGCCGACGACCGGCAGCGGCGACCGGGGCGCGGCGCGGTGCCTCGGCGCACTGCCGGACGGCGCGTGTGCGTCCGGTGCGAGCCCTGGCGGCGCGGCCCTGCCTCGTACGGTGCGCCCGCCCCGGCGCCGCAACCCCGGCCCTCCCCGTCCTGTCTCGGATTCGCAGCAGGCCGCAGCAGGTCGCAGCAGGCCGCAGCAGGTGGCAGCAGGCTCACAGCAGGGCGAACTGGCCGCCGGGGCCCTCCTCCTGGTGGTCCAGAACGGAGGCCGGGCGCCGGCTCCAGGCCGGCGGCGGCAGCACCCCGGCCGTGCGCAGCTCCGCGGCCGAAAGGCCCGGACCGGGCTCGAACGCGGCCCGCTCCGGGGCCAGTTCCGCCAGCAGCGCCAGCGTCGTCACCAGCGCGAGCAGTTCCGAGGTCCAGCTCTGCGGCCACTCGGCGGGGCCCAGCGCCGCCAGCCCGTCGGCCTCCGGTCCGCGGTGCGCCGTGCGGGCCGCGAACCAGCCCTCCAGCACGCGCACGCCCTGCACCTCGTAATCCCACGCCCCGGCCGGCACGGGGGAGACCGTGCCGCTCCCCAGCCCGAGCGTCTCGGTCTCCGCGTCGTACGACAGCTCGCGGGGCCATCCCCCGACCGCGGAGCGGACGTACGGGCGGCGCCCGCCGGGCAGCCGGGGTGCCTCCCCGCCGCGCGCCCCGCGCAGTTGGACGGTGAGCAGTCGGTGTCCCAGCTCCAGCCCGGCCCGCCAGCGCCCGGGTTCGGCCGCGAGCGGCACCTCGTACCCCCGGGGACCGGGGCGTCCGGCCGCCAGGATCCAGCACAGGACGTCCTCGGGGGTCGCCCAGCCCCCGTGCCGCTCGCCCAGCAGCGTCAGCAGGCCGGGCGCGAGGTTCGGCTCGGTCCCGCCCGGGCGCCGGTGCAGGGGGCGGATCCGGCCGAGCCGGCCGGCCGGGAGGTGCGCGGTGACCAGCGGCTCCGCGGTCTCCAGGAGGAACAACTGGTGCTCGTCGCGGACCCGCCAGAGCTCCGGGCGGGCGGTGTCGATGAGCCGCTGGTCGGGCAGGAGCCACTGCTCGTCGAAGGGCTCACGCAGGACCCGTACGGGGTCGGGGCAGGGGCCGGGGGCGTCGGCGAAGCGGGCCGTGGCCGCCGAGCGCTGCCCGGGCAGCGCGGCCGCCGAGGCGGTGGGCGTGCGGCTGCGGCTCGGGCGGAACAGCCGGTCCTGCTCGGCGCCCTCGGAGCCCGCCAGGACGGCCCAGCGGGTGCGCAGGGCCGCCGGGTCGGGCGCGGCCACCCAGTCCCGGCCCAGGCGCAGGCCGCCCACGGCCCAAGGCATCAGATCATCCAGCAGCGGGCACGGCTGCGGTGTGTCAGCGCTCACGCCGCCGATGGTAGCGACGGGCTCCGATGGCCGGGCTGCGTCCAGGCCGAAGAGCTACGCTCCTTATGTATGGATACGTACGGTATCGACCGAGGAGACGGTCATGAGCCAGTACGACGAATACTCGACCCCGTCCCAGGCCGAGGGCGAACGCCTCGACGAGGACATGGACGAGGCGCAGCGCAGGGAGCGCCACCCCCAGACGATGCGGACCACGCCGTCCCAGGCGGAGGGCGAGCGCACCGCCGAAGACGAGAAGAAGTGACGGCGGGCGGCGGCGACGCCAGGGGTGACGCCGCCGGTCAGTGCGCGTCGACCGTCACCGTGAAGGAGAACCGGTCACCCCGGTAGCGGATCCGCGCGACGTCCACCACCCGGCCGTCCTCGGCGTAGGTCACGCCCGTGTAGTGCAGGATCGGGCTGAGGAGCGGGACCTGGAGCAGGTCGGCCGTCTCGGGGTCCGCGAGCCGGGCCTCCACGGTGTCCGTGATCCGGCTGATGCGCACCCCCACGACGTCCCGCAGCACCTTCGTCATGGGCCAGCGCTCCAGATCGGCGACGTCGACGGCCTCGGCGACCTCCGGCAGGACCGCGTTCTCCGCCCAGTTCGTCGGCTCGCCGCTCTCCCGGTCGCGCCGCAGACGCCGGTACGTGACCACTTCGGACGTGTCCGGGAAGTGGTCCAGCAGCTCCCCGGCCACAGGCGTGCGCCCGTGGCCGAGCACCGTGGTGCGCTCGCCCGACTGCTGGGCCACGATCGCGTCGACCGAGCCCAGCAACCGGACCGGGGTGCTGCGCAGCGCACCCGGCTCGATGAAGGTGCCGCGCCGCCGGTGCCGACTGATCAGACCCTCGCCCTCGAGCTCCTTGAGTGCCTGCCGCATGGTCAGCACGCTCACCCCGTAGTGCTCGGCGAGCTGCTCCTCGGTGGGCAGGCGCAGTGAGGCGTCCGGGGTGCGCCCCAGTATCGAGGCGCGCAGTGACTGCGAAACCTGATACCAGAGCGGGAGCTTCCGGTTCAGGACCAGCGAGTCGGGGGCGAAGGCGGTCACGGGTGGATCTCCGAACGGCTGGACGGGACTGACGTGCGGCGCATGCAGGGTATGCAGTGCAGGTCAGGCACGGAAGTGGCGCTGCAGACCCTGCCACACGTCGTCGTACCCGCGCTGGAGGTGCTCCGCGCCGGCCGCCTGGGCGGTGGCGGTGATCGGCCAGCGGGTCTCGAACATGAAGGCCAGGCCGTCGTCGATCTTCTGCGGCTTCAGCTCGGCGGCGCTGGCCTTGTCGAAGGTCTCGTGGTCGGGGCCGTGCGCGGACATCATGTTGTGGAGCGAGCCGCCGCCCGGGACGAAGCCCTCCGCCTTCGCGTCGTAGGCGCCCTCGATCAGGCCCATGTACTCGCTCATCACGTTGCGGTGGAAGTACGGCGGACGGAAGGTGTCCTCGCCGACCAGCCAGCGCGGCGCGAAGACCACGAAGTCCACGCCCGCCAGCCCCGGGGTGTCCGAGGGCGAGGTCAGGACGGTGAAGATCGACGGGTCCGGGTGGTCGTAGCTGATCGTGCCCAGGACGTTGAAGCGGCGCAGGTCGTACACGTACGGAACGTGTGTGCCGTACCAGGCGACCACGTCGAGCGGGGAGTGGCCGTAAGTGGCCGACCAGAGGTTCCCGCAGAACTTGTTGATCACTTCGGTGGGGCGCTCGACGTCCTCGTACGCGGCCACCGGGGCACGGAAGTCGCGGGCGGCGGCGAGGCCGTTGGCGCCGATCGGGCCGAGGTCCGGCAGGACGAAGGGCTGGCCGTAGTTCTCGCAGACGTAGCCGCGGGCGTCGGCACCCAGCAGCTCGACGCGGAAGCGGACGCCGCGCGGGATGAGCGCGACCTCGCCCGGGCCGGCGGAGAGCAGGCCCAGCTCGGTGCGCAGGAGCAGGCCGCCGCGCTCGGGGACGATCAGCAGTTCGCCGTCGGAGTCACTGAACACGCGGTCCGTCATCGACGCGTTGGCGGCGTAGAGGTGGACGGCCATGCCGGTGCGCTGGGCCGCGTCGCCGTTGCCGCCGAGGGTCCACAGGCCGGCCAGGAAGTCGGTGCCGGGGGCCGGGTCGGGCAGCGGGTTCCAGCGCAGCCGGTTCGGATCGGCGGGCGCCTCGGTGAAGGGGGCGGTGCGCAGCGCGCCGTTGTCGATCCGGGTGAAGGGCGGGTGCGCGGCCGAGGGGCGGATCCGGTAGAGCCAGGAGCGGCGGTTGTGGCTGCGGGGCTCGGTGAAGGCGCTGCCGCTGAGCTGCTCCGCGTAGAGGCCGAGGGGGGCCCGCTGGGGCGAGTTCCGGCCGAGCGGCAGTGCGCCGGGGACGGCCTCGGAGCTGTGTTCGTTGCCGAAGCCGGTGAGGTACTCCAGTGCCTCGGCCGTCTTCCTCGCCCGCTCGCTGCCGGCCTGCTCGCTCATGTGCTGCTCCCGCTCCGTCGAAGGAATCCTATGGTCGACAGTAGGATTCCGCGGCCCGCGCGTCAACGGCGGCGTCCTGGCGGCGCCGACCGCGAGTCCGCCGACGAGGCGGGAGGAAACAGCAGGATTCGGGAGGAAGGCCCGTGGGCGGGCGCGTGGGGCGCGGATCGGCTCGCGGATTCGCTCCCAGGGGGATCACAAAAGATGAACATTGCTCTACTCTCACGCGCATGTCGTGGACCCGCAGGTTCCCTGCCGTGCCGGCGGCGCTCCTAGCCGCCCTCCTCGCCCTCCTGTCCCTCTTCGCCGCCGCGCCCGCCGCCCGCGCGCACGAAGAGCGCCCGGTCACCTTCCCGGACGGATCCGGATCCGTGCCGGAGTACCGCAAGGCCGACCCCGACCTCATCGTCTGCAAGACGGACCGGCCGGCCTTCGAACGCCGGATATCCGCCTTCCCCGAGGAGCTCAGGCAGCGCAACCTCGCCCTGTACGAGCGATGCGAGAAGAGCGGCTACCGGCACCTGCAGGAAGCCGTCGACGCAGTGGACCGCCCCGGGATGAACATCGCCATCCTCCCCGGCCTCTACGAGGAGGAGCCCTCGCTGCCCAAGCCCACGGGCGAGTGCGCCGCGCTCGAGGCGCCCGACTCCGCACTCGGCTACCAGATCCTGTCGTACGAGCAGCAGGTGCGGTGCCGG
Organism: Streptomyces sp. NPDC046349; assembly: GCF_055587885.1. Taxonomy (NCBI): domain Bacteria; kingdom Bacillati; phylum Actinomycetota; class Actinomycetes; order Kitasatosporales; family Streptomycetaceae; genus Streptomyces; species Streptomyces sp. NPDC046349. Next base: position 402,424 of record NZ_JBVJFK010000005.1, on the reverse strand, counting down.
CACAACCAGAACCTCGTCGCCATCCTCGGCAAGAAGAACCTGCAGATCGAGGGCACCGGCGCCTCCCGCCTTGACGTGGTGGTCGACGCCAAGTACCAGAAGCTGAACGCCATCCGCGCCGACAAGTCGGACGGCGTCTACTTCCGCAACTTCACCGCCCAGCGCACCACCTTCAACTCGCTGTACGTCCTCGCCGCCGACGGTTTCGTCATCGACGACGTGCTCACCCGGTGGAACGACGAGTACGGCTTCCTGACCTTCGCCAGCGACCACGGGCTCTACAAGAACTGCGAGTCCTACGGGAACGGCGACTCGGGCATCTATCCCGGCAGCGCGTCCGACATCAACGACGGCCGCGGCTACGAGGTTCCCCGCTACTCCATCGAGATCACCGGCTGCCGCAGCCACCACAACATGGTCGGCTACTCCGGCACCGCGGGCGACTCGGTGTGGGTGCACGACAACGAGTTCGACCAGAACATGGGCGGCGCCTCGATGGACAGTGCCTTCCCCGGCCACCCCGGACTCCCGCAGAACCATGCCAAGTTCGAGCGGAACCTGATCCACGACAACAACCAGGACTACTACCGTCACGTCGCCGACGGCACCTGCGCCAAGCCGCCGATCGAGCGCGGCTACGAGCGCGGCGTCGTCTGCCCGCAGATCTCCATGCCGCCCGGCACCGGCATCATCACCGCCGGAGGCAACTGGAACCTCTACGAGGGCAACTGGGTCTACGGGCACGAGCGCGCGGGCTTCTTCCTCAGCGCGGTCCCCGCCTTCATCCGCGGCGAGGAGGCCTGGTCGAAGCAGACGGACACCTCCCACCACAACCGCTACGCCGGCAACGTCCTCGGCAAGGACAGGTCCGGCGCCTCCCGCCCCAACGGCATGGACGTCTGGTGGGACGGCCAGGGCAGCGGCAACTGCTGGCAGGCCGGCCCCGACGGCTCCACCCCCGGCACCGTCCCCCGGTGCGGCGAGCGACGGGGCGACGTCACGGGGGCGTCGGCCCGCCTGGTCGGCGAGCCCGTCAAGCTGGTCCAGCTCCTCGTCTGCGCGGACTACAACGTCCAGGCGCGCAAACTCCCGGCCGGCTGCGACTGGTACGGCGCGCGCGGAGTGGAACGGGTGGAGACCCAGCTCGCCCTGGCCGTGGCCGCGGTGCTGCTGCTCGTCGGAGGGGTCCTGTGGTGGCGGCGCCTGCGCGGCTCCCGCCTGGGCACCGCCGCCACACTGGCCGGTCTGGCCGGCCTGGTCCTCGACGTCGCCGGCTCCACCATGGCGCTGAACGCCACCTTCGTCCCCGCCCTCGCCCTCCTGCTGCTCGGCCTGTGGTGGACGGGAGCCGGCCTGGTGCTGCGGCACGACCGCCCCTGGCTGGCGCGGCTGACCCTGCTGCTGGCCGGGCTCACCCTGCTGGACGCCTTCGACAAGGCAGTTCTGATGATCCCGTGGACCCCGCTGAGCCCCGCCTGGGTGCGGGCCCTGGTGGCCGTGGTCTGGGTCCTCTGGGCCGTCGTCGCCTCGGCCCGGCCAGGCGCCGCCCCGGCCCGCCCCGCCGGGCCGGGCGACGACCCCGAGGGCGACCGCGCCCCCGTCCCGCCGGCCCCGGCGCCGACCCTGCACGAGACCCGGGCAGCCGAGCCCGCCGAGGCGGCTCCGGGAGCCCGGGCGCCCCGAGCCGCAGGAGAGCAGACATGATCGAGCAGCGCGAAGCCCGGCCCCACGCGCAGCCCGACGACCGGCCCTGGGGCGGTACCGGTGGCCGGTCCGAAGACAAGGCCGACAACCTCACCCGCTGTGACGCCTGCCGTGCGCCGTCCTGCGCGGCCCGGACGACCCGCGCGGCGCCCGGGCACCCGCGCACCGCCCGCACCGCCCGCACCGCGGTCCTGCTCGCCCTCGCCCTGCTCCTCGCGGGCGGCGCGGCAACAGGCTGCGGCGGGCGGGCCACCACCCACCACAAGCCCGGCACCAGCCACGAGCAGGCCTCCGGCAGCGTCGGCACCCTGCTCGCCACCGCCGACGCGGCCGGCCACAAGCTCCGCGAAGTCCCGGCCGAGGGCGCCCCGCAGGTACGACTGGCCCTCCGCCCCGACGCCGAGGACGGCTGGAACCTACAGCTGAGCGTGGAGAACTTCCGCTTCACACCTGACAGCACCGGCGGCGCCGCCCTCCCGGGCGCCGGCCACGCCCACCTGGAACTCGACGGACGCAAGATCGCCAGGCTGTACGGCCCCTGGTTCCATCTGCCCGCGGCGCAGGTCCCCGAAGGCACGCACACCCTGACCGTCCGTCTCTACGCGGACGACCACACCGCCTGGGCGGTGTCCGGCAAACCCGTCGAGGGCGCGGCGCAGCTCACCGCGCCCGCGCCGGGCGCGTCCGGGGGCCACAGCCACGGCGAAGCCCCTGCGCAGCCGCCGCAGTCGCCGCCTCCGGGCCAGGAGCAGGCGGACCGCACGGTCGGCATCACGGTCCGGGACGGCAAGGTCAGCCCCGCCCCGGCCCGCACCGAACTGCGGCGCGGTGAACGCGTCGCCCTGCGCGTCACCAGCGACCGCGCGGACACCCTGCACGTCCACGGCTACGACAAGGAACTCGCCCTGCCCGCGGGCCAGGAGGCCACCCTGATCCTGACAGCCGACCGCACGGGCCTCTTCGAGGTGGAAACCCACGAGTCCGGCCTCGTCCTGACCCAACTCCTCGTCCGATGACGGCCCGCCACGCTCGGCCCGGCGCCAGCACTCCACCCGCCGCCGGCACTCCGCACGCCGCGAATCCCCCGCACGCCATCAACGCCCCACCCGTCACCGACGTCCCGGCCCGCCCGCCCGGGCTCGGGCCCGAGCCCGGGCGGGCGGGCCGGGACGTCGCAGGCGTGCGGTGCATGGCGGTCCGATGGTGAGCACGAGCCCCCTCGGCCAGGGTTACGGCAACGGTCATGACCCGGGCGTGGTCCTTCACCCGGCCGAACCGTTCACCGCGCTCGCGCACGGCATCGGATCCCAGCACGATCTGCCGATCTCTCCCTTCTACGCCTTCGCCGGCGCCTTCGCCGCGCTGTTCGTCTCCTTCCTCGCACTCGGCCTGCTCTGGTCCACCTCCCGCTTCCGCGGAGAGCACTCGGGCCTCGCCCTGCCCGCCGCCCTCCAGCGGGCGGCCGACGCGCCGGCCACTCGAACCACCCTGCGCGGACTCGGACTCGCCGCCGCGCTCGTCGTCCTCCTGTACCTCCTCCTCGGCCCCGACGACCCCGCGCACAACCCCGCTCCCGGCGCCGTCTACGTCCTCTTCTGGGTCGGACTCGTTCCCGCCTCCCTCCTCCTCGGCCCCGTCTGGCGCCTGCTCAACCCGCTGCGCACCCTGCACCACCTGCTCTCCCGCGCCCTGCACCGCCCCGGCACCGCCCACCACCCCCTTCCCGCCCGGCTGGGGCTGTGGCCCGCCGCCGCCGGACTCTTCGGCTTCACCTGGCTCGAACTCGTCTCTCCCGCTCCCGCATCCACCACCACCCTCCTGATCGCGATCGCCGCCTACACCACCGCCCAGCTGCTGCTCGCCGCCCGCTACGGCGAGAGCTGGTTCGCCGACGGAGACGCCTTCGAGGCGTACTCCGCCCTCCTCGCACGTCTCTCCCCCCTCGGCCGCCGCAGCGACGGCCGCCTCGTTCTCCGCAACCCCTTCCACGGACTCGACGCGACGCCTGAGCGGCCCGGACTCGTCGCCACCGTCTGCGTCCTGCTCGGCTCCACCGCCTACGACGGCTTCGCCGACAACCCCGCGTGGATCAACACCCTCCAGACCTCCCCCCTCGGCCGCACCCCCACGGCCACACTCGGACTGCTCGGCTCCATCGCCCTTGTCGCCACCCTCTACTGCCTGTGCGCCGTGGCCACCCGCCTCGTCGGCGGCCCGCACCCCGGCCCGCTGACCGCCTTCGCGCACTCACTCGTCCCGATCGCCCTCGGCTATCTCATCGCCCATTACTTCTCCCTCCTGGTAGTCGAAGGACCACGCACGGTAAGCATGGCATTCGGCACTGACAACGCCTCCGAACCCGCCCCACCGCTGGGGCCCGGCGGCCTCGCAACCCTCCAGGTGGTCGCCGTCGTGACCGGCCACGTCCTCGGCGTCATCGCCGCCCACGACCGCTCCGTACGGCTCTTCCCGCCCGCGAAAGCGGTGGCCGGACAGCTGCCGCTGCTCACCCTGATGATCATTTACACGATCGGGGGCCTCAGCCTCCTGCTGAACTGAGGCCCCCGCCGCATCCGGAAGCGAGGAGCGGCATGATGGACCCCGTGCCTCCCGCCCACTCCCTGCGCCGTGCGCCGATCCAGCAGCGCAGCGCCGACCGGCTCGCCCGGATCCTCGACGCCTGCGCCGAACTGCTGGACGAGACCGGGTACGAGAACCTCAGCACCCGCGCCGTCGCCCAGCGCGCCGGCGTGCCGATCGGATCCGTCTACCGCTTCTTCGGCAACAAGCGGGCCATGGCCATCGCCCTCGCCCACCGCAACCTGGACCGTTACGTCGAGGGCATCGCGGACCGCCTCGACAACCTCACGGCCGCCGACTGGCGGCCGGTCGTGGACGCCGTACTGGACGAGTACCTGGCGATGAAGCGCAGCGTGCCCGGCTTCGCCCTCGTCGACTTCGGTGTGCCCGCACCGCCGACCGGGGACGCCGAGGGCGACCCCAACCACCAGGTCGCGGCCCGCCTGACCGCCCTCCTCTCCGCGCACCTCGGTCTGACCCCCGACGCCGCGCTGGAGCGGGCCGTCCTCGTCGCCGTCGAGGCCACCGACGCGCTCATCCAACTGGCCTTCCGGACCGACCCGGCCGGGGACCCCGGCATCGTCGCCGAGACCCGCGCGATGATGCACGCCTACCTGGCCCGCGTACTGGACTGAGCCGCCCCTGCGCATCCGCCCGGCCCGCCCGTGTTCCCTGCGGCGCGCCCGCGGTTTCGCTCGACCCCGTGCGGCGCCCTCCCTCGCCACCGTGCCTACCGGTCGGTATGCTCAGGGCTCCCGCGTCTCCGTGCCGCAGCCTGCCGCCCTGGAGGGCCCATGCCCCGCACCGCCCTGCGCATCTGCCCCCTCTGCGAAGCCACCTGCGGCCTCACCCTCACCATCGAGGGCAGTGCGGTCACCGGCGCCCGCGGTGATCGCGACGACGTCTTCAGTCGCGGCTTCATCTGCCCCAAGGGTGCCGCCTTCGGGCAGATCGACGCCGACCCAGACCGTCTGCGCACCCCTCTCGTCCGCCGCGACGGACGGCTCCAGGAGGCCACATGGGACGAGGCCTACGACGTCGTCGCCGCCGCCGTGCCCGGCCTCGTCGGGGAGTACGGACCCCAGGCCGTCGGCGTGGTCCTCGGCAACCCGAACGTGCACACCATGGCCGGCGCCCTCTACCCGCCACTGCTCCTCAAGTCCCTCGGCACCCGAAACCTGTTCACCGCCAGCACGCTCGACCAGATGCCCAAGCACGTCTCCAGCGGATTCCTCTTCGGCGACCCCCTGGCCATCCCGGTCCCCGACCTCGACCGGACGGACTTCCTGCTGCTCCTCGGCGCCAACCCGGTCGAGTCCAACGGCTCACTCTGCACGGCCCCCGACTTCCCCGGCCGGCTCAAAGCCCTGCGCGCCCGGGGCGGCACCCTCGTCGTCGTCGACCCGCGCCGCACCCGGACCGCCGCACTCGCCGACCGCCACCTCGCGCCGCGCCCCGGCACCGACGCGCTCCTGCTCGCCGCCCTCGCGCACACCCTGCTCGCCGAGAAGCTCGCCGCCCCCGGGACGCTGGAGGAACACGTCGAAGGAATCGGGGAACTCGCCGCCGCCCTCGGGAGTTTCACACCCGAGGCCGTCGCACCCGCCTGCGACCTCACGGCCGACGAGATCCGCGGCCTCGCCCGGGACCTCGCCGCCGCACCCACCGCCGCCGTCTACGGACGGATCGGCAGCTGCACCGTCGAGCACGGCACGCTCGCCAGCTGGCTCGTCGACGTACTGAACATCCTCACCGGCAACCTCGACCGGCCCGGCGGAGCCCTCTTCCCGCTCTCCGCCACCGACCGCACCCCCCGGCCGGCCGGTCCCGGCCGGGGCTTCACGGTCGGCCGCTGGCACAGCCGGGTCGGTGGCCACCCCGAGGTCAAGAGCGAACTGCCCATCTCCGCCCTGGCCGAGGAGATCGAGACACCGGGGGAGGGGCGGATCCGCACCCTGATCGCCATCGCCGCCAATCCCGTCCTCTCCGCACCCGACGGTGACCGCCTCGACCGGGCTCTGGCCGGCCTCGACTTCATGGTCTCGGTCGACCCGTACCTGAACGAGACCTCCCGGCACGCCCACGTCGTGCTGCCGCCGCCCCCGCCCGCGCAGAGCGCCCACTTCGACTTCGCGTTCAACGCCTTCGCCGTACGCAACCAGGCCCGTTACTCACCGGCCGCCGTCCCCTTGGAGGCGGGGCGAATGGACGAATGCGAGATCCACGCGCGCCTGATCCTCGCGGTGTCGGGGCTGCACGGCGCCCCGGCCGAGGCCGTCGACGAACGCGTCATCGCGGACACCCTCACCCGGGCCGCCGCAGACGCGCACTCCCCGCTCCACGGCACCGACCCCTCCGCCCAGGCGCGCCGACTCACGGGCGGCAGCGGACCGGAGAGGCGGCTGGACATGATGCTGCGCCTCGGCCCGTACGACCTCGGCCTGGACGACCTGCTGGAGGCGCCGCACGGCATCGACCTCGGCCCCCTGCGGCCCCGGCTCCCGCAAGTGCTGAGGACGCGCAGCGGCAGGATCGAGCTGCTCCCGGACCCGATCGCGGCCGAGCTCCCCAGGCTGCGCGCTGCGCTCGCCGACCGCCCCGCAGCCCTGGTGCTCGTGGGCCGCCGCCATCTGCGGTCCAACAACAGCTGGTTGCACAACGTCCCGGCCCTCACCGGAGGTTCCAACCGCTGCACCCTCCAGGTCCACCCGCAGGATGCGGCCCGCCTGGGCCTCACCGACGGTGGACGGGCCAGGGTCGCCTCCGACGGCGGGAGCCTGGAGGTCCCCGTCGAGGTCACCGAGGCCGTCCGCACGGGAGTGGTGAGCCTCCCGCACGGCTGGGGCCACGACCGCGCCGACACCCGCCTGGGCGTCGCTTCCGCCACGCCGGGCGCCAACGTCAACCAGTTGCTCGACGGCACCCGGATCGACCGGCTCTCCGGCACCGCCGTGCTCAACGGCTTCCCCGTCGAGCTGACACCCCTGCCCTGAGCTGGGGTTTTGCTCGTATTGCTCACGCGCCGACGTCTTGTTGGCGAAAGGAGGCGGCACCTACCTTCCCTCCATGCTGACCTTCCTCGGCTTCGCCATGATCGCGACCTTCCTGGTCCTGATCATGATGAAGAAAATGTCGCCCATCGCGGCGCTCGTCCTCATACCCGCACTGTTCTGCGTGTTCGCAGGAAAGGGCGCACACCTCGGCGACTACGTCATCGAAGGCGTCGGCAAGCTCGCACCGACCGCCGCCATGTTGATGTTCGCCATCGTCTACTTCGGCCTGATGATCGACGTCGGCCTCTTCGATCCGATCGTCCGGGGCATCCTGCGCTTCTGCAAGGCCGACCCGATGCGCGTCGTGGTCGGCACGGCGGTCCTCGCCGCGATCGTCTCGCTCGACGGCGACGGATCGACCACCTTCATGATCACAGTCTCGGCGATGTACCCGCTCTACAAGCGGCTCGGTCTCAGCCTGGTGGTCATGACGGGCGTCGCGGCCACGGCCAACGGCGTGATGAACACCCTGCCCTGGGGCGGTCCCACGGCCCGCGCCGCCACCGCCCTCAAGCTCGACGCCGCCGACATCTTCGTCCCGATGATCCCGGCCCTCGCGGTGGGCCTGGTGTTCGTGTTCGCCCTGGCCTACGCACTCGGCCTGAGGGAACGGCGCCGCGTCGGAGTGCTGGCGCTCCCCGGCAGTAGGAGGCCCGACGGCGCCGAGGACGAGCAGGAGGACCTGGTCGTTGCCCCCGCCGGAAGCACCGCCCGGACGGACGCCGCCGGACCCGCGGTGCCAGGCCCGGCCGCCGGACAGGCGCCCGCCCCCGCCTCCGGTTCCACTTCCACCCCTGGACCCGACACGGGCCCCGGCTCCGACCCCGACCCCGACCCCGACCCCGACCCCGAGGAGGGATTCCAGGGTCTCGACCCCGACCGGCCCACCCTGCGCCCCCGCCTCTACTGGTTCAACGCCGGCCTCACCGTCGCCCTCCTCACCGCGATGATCATGGAGTGGCTGCCCATTCCGGTGTTGTTCCTGCTCGGAGCGGCCCTCGCCCTCACGGTCAACTTCCCGCACATGCCCGACCAGAAGGCCCGGATCGCCGCCCACGCCGACAACGTCCTGAACGTCGCCGGCATGGTCTTCGCCGCCGCCGTCTTCACCGGGGTCCTGACCGGCACCGGCATGGTCAAGCACATGGCCGACTGGCTGGTCGGCGCCATACCCGAGGGCATGGGTCCGCACATGGCGCTGGTCACCGGCCTGCTCAGCCTGCCGCTCACCTACTTCATGTCCAACGACGGCTTCTACTTCGGGGTCCTTCCCGTCCTGGCGGAGGCCGGCGCCGCCCACGGGGTCTCCCCGCTCGAGATCGCCCGCGCCTCCCTCGTGGGCCAGGCGCTGCACATGTCGAGCCCGCTGGTTCCGGCCGTCTACGTCCTGGTCGGCATGGCCAAGGTCGAGTTCGGCGACCACACCCGGTTCACCGTGAAGTGGGCGGCCCTCACCTCTCTCGTCGTCCTCGCGGCAGGGATGCTTTTCGGCATCATCTGACCGCGGCGGCCCCTGGCCGACGAAAACTACCGGCGCTAGTTTGTAGGGTGGCGGGGAGGTGGATCCACGCGCATGTGCGTACTCGGGAGGAATGCCATGAAGGCCCAGGACGGGATGTACATCGACGGCGCATGGCGGCCCGCCGTCGGAACCGGCCGGATCGAGGTCGTCAACCCGGCCGACGGCCAGGTCATCGCCCAGGTCCCGGCCGGCACCGAAGAGGACGTGGACGCGGCCGTACGCGCGGCCCGCGCGGCCCTGCCCGGCTGGTCGGCCACGCCCCCGGCGGAGCGGTCCGCCCGGATCGGTGCGCTTCGCGACGCGCTCGAGGCCCGCAAGGGCGAGCTGACCGAGACCGTCACCGCCGAACTCGGAGCCCCGCTCCCGTTCGCCAAGGCCGTCCACGTCGGCTCGTCGATCGCCGTTGTCTCCACCTACGTCGAGCTCGCCGCCTCCTACGCCTTCGAGGAGCGCATCGGCAACTCCACCGTCCTGCTGGAGCCGATCGGTGTCGTCGGGGCCATCACGCCGTGGAACTACCCGCTGTACCAGATCGTTGCAAAGGTGGCACCCGCTCTCGCCGCCGGCTGCACCCTCGTCCTGAAGCCGGCGGAGGACACCCCGCTGACCGCACAGCTCTTCGCCGAGGCCGTGCACGAGGCGGGTGTCCCGGCCGGAGTCTTCAACCTGGTGACCGGCACGGGGCCGGTCGCAGGCCAGGCCCTGGCCGCCCACGAGGGAGTCGACTTCGTCTCCTTCACCGGCTCTACCGCCGTCGGCAGGCAGGTCGGCGCCACGGCCGGCGCCGCCGTCAAGCGCGTCGCCCTGGAACTGGGCGGCAAGTCGGCGAACGTCATCCTGCCCGGGGCCGACCTGCCCAAGGCCGTCGCGGCGGGCGTCGGCCACGTCATGAACAACACCGGTCAGAGCTGCAACGCGCTCACCCGGATGCTCGTCCACCGGGACGAGTACGAGGAGGCCGTCTCGCTCGCGGTCGCCGCCGTCGCCGACCACCCCACCGGCGACCCCCGCACGGCGGGCACCCGCGTCGGCCCCGTCGTCAACGCCAAGCAGCACGAGCGCGTCCGCGGCTTCATCGCCAAGGGCGTGGAGGAGGGCGCGCGCCTGGTCGCCGGCGGACCGGACGCGCCCTACGAGAAGGGGTACTTCGTCTCCCCGACCGTTTTCGCCGACGTCACCCCCGACATGACCATCGCCCAGGAGGAGATCTTCGGCCCGGTGCTGTCGATCCTCGCGTACGAGGACGAGGAGGATGCCCTGCGGATCGCCAACGGCACCGTCTACGGCCTGGGCGGCGCCGTCTGGGCCGCGGACGAGGAGACCGCCGCGGCCTTCGCGCGCCGCATGGACACCGGCCAGGTGGACATCAACGGCGGCCGGTACAACATCCTCGCGCCCTTCGGCGGCCACAAGCAGTCGGGCGTCGGCCGAGAGCTGGGCCCGCACGGCCTGGCCGAGTACCTCCAGACCAAGTCCCTGCAGTTCTGACCCGCCGCAGCCCGGGCATCCGTACGCTCCCGCAGCCCCGCCCCCGCCCCACCACCGGAAAGACGAGACGACGCCCATGGTCCGCGCCGCCATCCTCCCCGCCGTCGGAGCACCCCTGGAGATACGGCACATCGTGCTGCCCGATCCCGGACCCGGGCAGGTCCGCGTCAGGCTGGCCGCAGCCGGCGTCTGCCACTCCGACCTCTCCCTCACCCACGGCACCATGCGGGTTCCCGTGCCCGCCGTCCTCGGCCACGAGGGCGCGGGCACGGTCCTCGCCGTGGGTGACGGCGTCACCCACGTCGCCCCCGGCGACGGCGTCGTACTGAACTGGGCACCGTCCTGCGGGAAGTGCCACCACTGCGTCATCGGCGAGGTCTGGCTCTGCACGACCGCCCTCGCCGGGGTGGGGAACGTCTACGCGCACGACGCCCAGGGCGCCGCGCTGCACCCCGGGCTGAACGTGGCCGCCTTCGCCGAGGAGACCGTCGTCGCGGCCGGCTGCGTGCTGCCCGCACCGGCGGGGATCCCGCTCGCCGAGGCCGCCCTGCTCGGATGCGCCGTCCTCACGGGCTACGGGGCCGTCCACCACAGTGCGCAGGTCCGCCCAGGCGAGTCGGTGGCCGTCTTCGGCGTCGGCGGGGTGGGGTTGGCCGCGCTCCAGGCCGCCCGGATCGCGCAGGCGGGGCCGATCATCGCCGTCGACGTGTCACCGGCCAAGGAGGAACTGGCGCGCGCGGCCGGAGCCACGGAGTTCGTGCTCGCCTCCGACGCCACCGCCAAGCAGATCCGTGCGCTCACCGGCGGGCAGGGCGCGGACGTCGCCGTCGAGTGCGTCGGCCGGGCCGAGACCATCCGGGGTGCCTGGGATTCGACCCGCCGCGGCGGCCGCACCACGGTCGTCGGCATCGGCGGCAAGGACCAGCAGGTCACCTTCCACGCCCTGGAGATCTTCCACTTCGCGCGCACCCTCACCGGCTGCGTCTACGGCAACAGCGATCCCGCCCGCGACCTCCCGGTCATCGCCGAGCACGTCCGGGCGGGCCGCCTCGACCTGGGCGCCCTGGTGACCGACCGGATCACCCTCGACGACATCCCGACGGCCTTCGACGCCATGCTCGCCGGCAAGGGCGGCCGCTCCCTCGTCGTCTTCCAGACCCAGGCCCGGCACCAACCCTGATCGCGCACCAAGCCTGATCGGGCGCCACCTGAGGGGACGCCGACCTGAGGGGATGCCGACCTGATCGGGCGCCACCCGGACCCGGCACCGAAGCGGACCCGGCACCAAAGCGGACCCGGCACCGATGCCGGGTCCGTCTCCGGGGCCATGTGCCGGATCCGTCTGCCAGGGCCGCGTGTGCGCCTCAGCCGCCCCGGTTCGCGTGCGTCAGCGCCTCGTACTGGAGGGCCAGTCCGTCCAGCAGCGCCTCCAGGCCCGTTTCGAACGCGCCCTCGTCCACCTCGCGCTGCCGTTCGGCCAGCAGGTGGGCCTGGCCCAGGTGCGGGTAGTCCGCCGGGTCGTAGGCCGCGCGGTCGTCGACGAAGCCCCGGGCGAAGGAGCCCACCGCCGAACCCAGGATGAAGTACCGCATGAGCGCACCGATCCGGGTCGCCTGCGACGCGGGCCACCCGGCCTCCGTCATCGCGCCGAACACCGCGTCCGCCACGCGCAGCCCGGCCGGGCGGCGCCCGGGCCCGCGCGCCAGCACCGGCACGATGTTGGGATGGTCCGCGAGGGCGTCCCGGTACGAGTGCGCCCACGCCTGCAGCGCTCCCCGCCAGTCCTGACCACCGTCGAACATCGACAGGTCGACGCGCGAGCTCACCGCGTCCGCCACCGCGTCCAGGATCTCGTCCTTCGTGCGGAAGTGGTTGTAGAGCGACGGCCCGCTGACCCCGAGCGCGGCAGCCAGCCGCCGGGTCGACACCGCCTCCAGGCCCTCCGCGTCGACCAGCGCCCCGGCCGCCTCGACGATGCGGTCCCGACTGAGAAGGGGCTTGCGCGGTCTGGCCATGCGCCACATAGTAAAGCCTGGCCCCAAAAACTACCGGTGCTAGTTAAAGTGAGCGCCGCCCCCCGCCACCCGCCTGGAGGAGGTCCCGGTGAATCTGGAGCTGAGCGAGGAGCAGAGCGCCGTACGCCGGCTCGCCCGCGAGTTCGCCGAGCGCGAGATCGTCCCCCATGCCGCCGAGTGGGACCGGGCCGAAAGCGTGGACCGGGCCATCGTGAAGAAGCTGGGCGCGCTGGGATTCCTCGGCCTGACCGTTCCCGAGGAGTACGGCGGCTCCGGCGGCGACCACCTCTCCTACGTCCTCGTCACCGAGGAGCTCGGCCGCGGCGACGCCGCCGTGCGCGGCATCGTCTCCGTCTCCCTCGGCCTGGTCGCCAAGACCATCGCCGCCTGGGGAACGGAGGAGCACAAGCGCACCTGGCTGCCCCGCCTGTGCTCCGGCGACGCGCTCGGCTGCTTCGGCCTGACCGAGCCCGGCACCGGCTCCGACGCCGCGAACCTCACCACCCGCGCCGCGCGCGAGGGGGACTCGTACGTCCTCCACGGGACCAAGATGTTCATCAGCAACGGCACCTGGGCCGACGTCGTGCTGCTCTTCGCCCGCACCGGAGAGGAGCCGGGCCACCGCGGCGTCTCCGCCTTCCTCGTCCCCACCGACACCCCCGGCCTCACGCGCCGCGAGATCCACGGCAAGCTCGGCCTGCGCGGCCAGGCCACCTCCGAACTCGTCCTCGACGGCGTCCGCGTGCCCGCCTCCGCGATGCTCGGCCCGGCGGGCAAGGGCTTCTCGGTGGCCATGTCCGCACTCGCCAAGGGCCGCATGTCCGTCGCAGCCGGCTGTGTCGGCATCGCGCAGGCCGCACTGGATGCCGCCGTCTCGTACGCCGCCCACCGCGAGCAGTTCGGCAGGCCGATCGCCCACCACCAGCTGGTCCAGGAGCTCATCGCCGACATCTCGGTCGACGTGGACGCGGCCCGGCTGCTGACCTGGCGCGTCGCGGACCTCATCGACCGCGGACAGCCCTTCGCCACCGAGTCCTCCACCGCCAAGCTCTTCGCCTCCGAGGCCGCCGTGCGCGCCGCCGGCAACGCCCTCCAGGTGCACGGCGGGTATGGATACATCGACGAGTACCCGGCCGGGAAGCTGCTCCGCGACGCCCGCGTGGCGACGCTGTACGAGGGAACCAGCCAGATCCAGAAACTCCTCATCGGCCGTGCCCGCACCGGGGTTTCCGCCTTCTGAGTACCGGTATGAGTACGTGCGCGGATGTGTCCCTCCGCCGCCCGCCCGATGCTCGACGCATGAACGAGACACCGGTCAAGCAGCAGAACACGGGGGCGTACTACGGACAGGCCGTCGCCTCCTTCGCCATCGCCCTCGTGGCCGTGGCAGTGGGGATCTATCGTCTCGAGGCCGACGGCTGGGTCCGCGCCTTCCTCGGGATCGCGGTCCTCTACCTCACCACCTCGGCCTTCACCCTCGCCAAGGTGATCCGCGACCGCCAGGAGGTCACGCAGATCGTCAGCAGGGTGGACCAGGCCAGGATGGAGAAGATCATGGCCGAGTACGACCCCTTCGCGCCGAAGTAGCCCCTGGCCGGAGGGCCTCGCCCGAGAACGCTAAGCGCTTGCTCACCCTCCGTGTAGGGTGTTCACTCCCGACCGGTGGAGAGGTGAGTGAGCGATGGACAGCGCGGAGGACACGGCCGACGGCTACCGGCCGTGGTCCGAGGTCACCCCGGACGCCGCGCGGCGGCTGCTGGTCGCCGCCGTCGACGCCTTCGCCGAGCGCGGCTACCACGCCACCACCACCCGTGACATCGCGGGCCGCGCAGGCATGAGCCCGGCCGCGCTCTACATCCACTACAAGACCAAGGAAGAGCTGCTCCACCGGATCAGCCGGATCGGGCACGACAAGGCGCTGGAGATCCTCACCACCGCCGCCGACGGCCCCGGCTGCGCCGCCGAGCGCCTCGACGCCGCCGTGCGGTCCTTCGTACGGTGGCACGCCGCGCACCACACCACGGCGCGCGTGGTCCAGTACGAGCTCGACGCCCTCGCCCCCGAGCACCGCTCCGAGATCGTGGCGCTGCGCCGGCAGAGCGACGCCGCCGTGCGCCGCATCCTCGCCGAGGGGGTCGCGGCGGGGGAGTTCGACGTCCCCGACGTGCCGGGCACCACCCTCGCCGTCCTGTCGCTGTGCATCGACGTGGCCCGTTGGTTCAGCGTGGCCGGACAGCGCACGCCCGACGAGGTCGGCGCGCTCTACGCCGACCTCGTGCTCCGCATGGTGGGCGCGCGGCCGCGCCCTCAGAAGTAGTAGCGGGACACCGACTCCGCCACGCACACCGGCTTCTCGCCGCCCTCGCGTTCGACCGTCACCGTCGCGGTGACCTGTACTCCGCCCCCCGCCTCCGCCACCTCCGTGATCACGGCGGTGGCGCGCAGCCGCGAGCCGACCGGCACCGTCGCCGGGAATCGCACCTTGTTCGTGCCGTAGTTGAGGCCCATCTGCATGCCCTCAACCCGCATGACCTGCGGCACCAGGCTGGGCAGCAGTGACAGTGTCAGATAGCCGTGCGCGATGGTGGAACCGAAGGGTCCGGTCGCGGCGCGCTCCGGGTCCACGTGGATCCACTGGTGGTCGCCGGTCGCGTCCGCGAAGAGGTCGATCCGCTTCTGGTCCACCTCCAGCCACCCGCTCGGGCCGAGCGGTTCGCCGATCCCGGCGTGCAGCTCCTCGGCGGACGTGAAGACCCTCGGCTCGGCCATGCCTGTTCCTGTCTCTCGCGGGACCACTGACGGACGAATAAGCGCTTGCTCAGCATGCTGGGACCGTATGTGTATGTCAACGGACCTCCGGCTACCCTCGGCCGGGTGCCGCAGATTCCCGAGAAAGTCCACGAACTCACCGTCGGTCAGCTTTCCGCCCGCAGTGGTGCCGCCGTCTCCGCGCTCCACTTCTACGAGACCAAGGGCCTGATCAGCAGCCGCCGCACGTCCGGCAACCAGCGCCGCTACACCCGTGACGCGCTGCGCCGGGTGGCCTTCGTCCGCGCGGCCCAACGGGTGGGCATCCCGCTCGCCAGCATCCGTGAGGCACTGGCCCAGCTCCCCGAGGAGCGCACGCCGAACCGCGAGGACTGGGCCCGCCTGTCCGAGACCTGGCGCACCGAGCTCGACGAGCGGATCAGCCGACTCGCCCGCCTGCGCGACCATCTGACGGACTGCATCGGCTGCGGCTGCCTCTCGATGGAGACCTGCGCCCTGTCCAACCCCGACGACGTCTTCGGCGAACGGCTCACCGGCTCGCGGCTCTAGGAGGCCTCTCGCCGATCATGCCGGCCTGGCCGACGAGACACCCCGCAGCCGCCGGCCGGCTCCCGGCGCAGCAGTTCCCGGGCCGCCGCGACCAGTTCGGCGTTCGACCGCGCCGGCCGCCCGTCCGGCAGGTGCAGCACGTCCCCCACGCCGGTGCGCGCGGCCGCGCCGCACCGGGCGGCCAGCCGCAGCACCGGCCAGGAGGCCTCATCCCGCCCGAACAGCAGCACGGCCGGCGGCGGCAGCCCGCGCAGATGGGCCGACAGGGCCGGCCCGGCCGCCCCTTCGTCCGCCGAGCCCGCGGCGAGCTCGGCCACCACGCGGACCCCGCCGCGGCGGCCGCCCGGGCCCCGCACCAGCCAGGCCCGCAGCCGCTCCAGCACCTCCGGCCCGCCCGGGCCGCCCAGCGGCGCCACCGCGTCCACCGGCACCCCCCGCTCCAGCAGCGCCTCGGCGAGCCCGGCCGCCCCCTGCTCCGCGAAGTGCACCACCGCCCGGTCCGGCAGCACCGCCCACGCGCCGACCCGCGCCAGCCGCTCCGCCGGATCCGGCTCGGCCCCGATGCTCACCGGCACCGCCAGTGGTACGCCCACCCCCGCGCCGCGCACCACCTCCAGCACCGGCCCGACCACCCGCGGCGAGAGGCTCTCCCGCCCGCACGGCGTCCGCGGATGCACCAGGACCTCGCCCGCCCCGGCGGCTACCGCCCGCACCGCCGACTCCGCCAGGTCCCGCGGCGACATGGGCACGGCAGGCCCGTCGGCGGCGCCGCGTGAACCGTTGACCGACACCACGGCCGGCCCGACCGCACCCCTCACGCCGCGTCCGTCGAGGGACCCCTCACGCCGCGTCCGTCGAGGGACCCCTCACGCCGCGTCCGTCGAGGGGAAGTCCGCCAGGGCCGGTCTCGGCACCACGATCCCGCAGCCCGCGCACACCGGCCCGTCCCAGGCGAGCGCCCCCTCCCAGGGGCCCACCGGAGCCACGTCCGGCCACCGCAGTTCGGCGTCCCCGCAGACCGGGCACCCCGTCCCGGGCTCGGACTCCAGCGCCCGCACCAGCCGCCGCAGCACCTCGCCCAGCGCCCCTTCCGGCCGCACCCCCGGGTCCGCGCAGCGCACCACCGCGTCCCCGCTCCCGCCCCACGCCCACTCCGGCCGACGCAGCCCGTGGTGCTTCTCCCTCCGGCGCCGCTCCGCGAACTGGCGCTCGTACTCCAGCCAGACCGTCCGCGCGTCCTCCAACTCCTCCAGCGCGGCGACCAGCCGCAGCGGGTCCGCCCCCCGGTCCTCGGGGGCGATACCGTGCCGGTCGCACAGATGCCACCAGGTGGCCCGGTGCCCGTAGGGCGCGAACCGCTCCAGGCAGCGGCGCAGCGAGTGGCGCCGCAGGGCCCGGTCATTGCGCGCGTCGCGCACCTGGTAGGCCAGACTCCGGAATCCCGCCATCACACCATCACCTCCACCGATGTGCCCAACATGCCCGGTCGGGAGCAGGCGCATGCGGGGGCGGACGAGGCGTGCAGGTGGCACATGGCCGGAAGTCAGCGCCCCATGCGCCCCGCGGACACCACCACCCGGGCCAGTTCCTCGTGGCAGATGTCGCTGTGCGCCCCCGACGGGGCACCGCCGCGCCGCACCACGGAGCCCGCGTCCACACTGACGCATCCGGCCGCGGGCACCCCCTCGCGCAGGGCGGTGTCGAGGCTCAGCCGGGGCGCTCCCGGCACCGCCAGGACCCCGTCGTGCCCGATCGCGCCCCACCGCTCGTCGAGGCCGAGCAGACCGGCCGAATCGCCTGCCATCCGGGACGCCAGGGGGTAGAAGACCTTGAGCGCCGAGTCGTGCGGGGAATGGCAGGCGACCACCGGTCCGTCGACCTGGCGGTGGAGGCCGCGCAGGGCCCCGCCGCGACCCTTGTCGTGCGGCAGCCGGTCGGCGAACGCGTAGTGGGAGAAGGCCCCCTGGAGCAGGGTCACCGACCTGACGTACCGGGCGCCGTCCGGTACCGAGCGCAGCGAGAAGGACACCACCCGCGCCCCGAAGCTGTGGCCGACCAGATGGAACCGCAGGGCCGGGCGGGCCGCCGCCAGCTCCGCCAGGACCGGGCCCAGGCCCCGCTCGCCGACCACACCCGCCCTCTTCTTCATCCTGTAGTACGTGGCCTGCCGCAGGAGCTCCTTGGCGCCGCCCCACAGGCCGCGCAGACCGCCGCCTATCGTGAGCCCCTGCCCCTGCCCCTGCCCCTGCCCCTCGGCGCCGGCACCGGCGGCCGCGGCGCCGGCCCGGGCCAGGGCGAGCGAGAGGGCCCTGCAGACCTCCAGCACATCGTCCGTGAAGATCGCGGGTACCGCCGGCGCCGCCACCGCGTGCACCGCGTCCAGGCCGGCCAGCTCCCTGACGAGCGCGCCGAACTCGATGAACGCCGCCGCCGACTCCGGCTGCTCCGCCAGCAGTTCCGCCACCCGGTCCAGCTCCGCGCGCCGCCCCGGCCAGAACTCCTCGAGCGCCTGCCGCGTCAACGGGTCGAGTGCACAGCCGCGGCCTGGTTCCGCGAGGGCACCGGCCGCCTCGAAGTCGGGTATCGGCTCGTCGGAGAACCGCATCGAGGGCCACACGACACCCACGTACCCCAGCCGCACCCCCGGTCCCACCAGGGCGGGGAAGGGCGCGAAGAACCGGTCGTAGAGCCGGGTGGCCGTGGACCGGTCGCTGTTCCAGCCGTGCGCGAAGACGAGCACGTCCGTCGCTTCCATCCGGGACACCGCGCCCTGCGAGGCGCGGTCCACGTCCCCTTCGGAGTCGAAGGTCAGCTCCGCGTACGGCCCCACCCCGATCCCGGTCCTCGTCCCGAAGCCGAACCCGCCACCGACGTCCGCCATGACGTCCCCCTTCACGCCGTGCCTCCGGTGCAGTCAGCATCCTGCTGCGGCGCCCGCCCGGCCAGCCCCCCGACGCGGCCGGCTCAGGAGTAGAGCAGGTACTGCGCGCGCACCGCCTCGAAGCGGGCCAGTCCCGCCGCCCAGTCGCCCGCGACCTCCTCCACGCCGGCGCCCGCGTCCACCAGCCTGCGCACCCGGTCCGAACCGGTCAGCCGGTCGATCCAGTGGTCCGCGCGCCAGCTGAAGCCGCTCCACACCCGGCGGGCGGTGACCAGCAGCCCGATGCCGGCGCGTACCGGGTCGAAGGCCTCCCGGTCGTGCACGATCAGCCGGACCCCGCCGCACACCCTTCCCACGTGCTTGGAGAAGGTCGGCGTGAAGTACGCCTCCCGGAACCACACCCCGGGCAGCCCCAGCCCGTTCGCCGCCTCCGCCCACCGCCGGTCGATCCCCTCGGCACCCACCACCTCGAAGGGCGTGGTCGTCCCGCGCCCCTCGGAGAGGTTCGTCCCCTCGAACAGGCAGGTGCCCGCGTACGCGAGGGCCGTGTCCGGCGTCGGCATGTTCGGGCTCGGCGGCACCCAGGGCAGACCGGTCTCCCCGAAGAAGGACCCGCGCCGCCAGCCGGACATGGCCACCGTGGTCAGCCTGACCGGGCCGGCGGGGGCCGGACCCGCGGCCAGGAACTCGCCGTTGAAGAGCCGCGCCAGTTCGGCCGCCGTCATCCCGTGCGCCAGCGCGATCGGCTCGCGGCCCACGAAACTTGCGTACGGCCGCTCCAGGACCGGGCCCGCCGCCCGCAGGCCGCCCACCGGGTTCGGCCGGTCCAGCACCATCACCGCCTTGCCGGCGAGGGCGGCCGCGCGCATGCAGTCGTAGAGGGTCCAGATGTAGGTGTAGAAGCGGGCCCCGACGTCCTGGATGTCGAAGACGACCGTGTCGATCCCGGCCGCCGTGAACACGTCGGCGAGCCGCTGTCCGCTCTTGTCGTAGGTGTCGTACACGGGCAGCCCGGTCGCCGGGTCCCGCGAGGCCCCCTCGGAGTCCCCGGCCTGTGCCGTCCCGCGGAACCCGTGCTCGGGCCCGAACACCGCGACGAGGTCGACCCGTTCGTCCGCGTGCAGCACGTCCACCAGGTGGCGGGCATCGGCGGTGATCCCCGTGGGGTTGGTGACCACCCCGACCTTCTGTCCGGCCAGGACGTCGTACCCGTCCGCCGCGAGCCGCTCGAAGCCCGTACGCACCCGGCCGGCCGGCCGCGGCGCGGCGGCCCCGGCCATCCCGGCGGCCCCGGCGGTACCCGCCACCGCCAGGGCGCCCACAGCGCCCGCCGATCCCACGGCCCCTGCCAGCCCCAGCACCCCGCGTCGCGACAGCGTCATCCGGTCACGGTAGGAGGCGCGCCCCTTCCGTCCGGACATACCGACTGGTTAGTCTGCCGGGATCCGCTACCCGGCCGTACGAGAGGTGTGATCCCGTGAGCGCGTACCAGGACCAGCGAGTCGTCGTCACCGGCGCGGGCGGCGGCATCGGAGCCGCGCTCGCCCACCGCTTCGCGGCCGAGGGCGCCACGGTCGTCGTCAACGACCTCGACCCCGCCAGGGCCGCCGCGGTCGCGGGCGCCATCGGCACCCGGGCGATCCCCGTGCCGGGCGACGCCTCGCGGATCGTGGCCGAGGCCCGCGAGGCCCTCGGCGGGACGGTGGACGTCTTCTGCGCCAACGCCGGACTCGCCTCGGGCGGCGACGCCTCCGCCGACGAGACCGCCTGGGAAGCTGCCTGGCAGGTCAACGTCATGGCCCACGTCCGCGCAGCACGGCTGCTGCTGCCCGAGTGGCTGGAGCGGGGGAGCGGCCGCTTCGTCTCCACCGTCTCGGCCGCGGGACTGCTCAGCATGATCGGGGCCGCCCCGTACAGTGTCACCAAGCACGGTGCGCTCGCCTTCGCGGAATGGCTCTCGCTGACCTACCGGCACCGCGGTGTCGAGGTCCACGCCATCTGCCCGCAAGGAGTGCGCACCGACATGCTGACCGCCGCGGGCTCGGCGGGCGAACTCGTCCTCGCACCGAACGCGATCGAGCCGGAAGCGGTCGCGGACGCTCTGTTCGACGGCATGGAGAAGGGCCGTTTCTTGATCCTCCCGCACCCCGAGGTCGCCGACTACTACGCGGTCCGCGCCACCGACCCGGACCGCTGGCTGAGCGGTATGAACCACCTCCAGCAGACATGGGAGAGCCGGTGACGTCGACCCCCGCCTCCTCGTCGACCCCTGCCTCCCCCTCGCTCCCCGCCTCCCTGCCGGCCCCCGCCTCCCCCTCCAGCTCCGTCTACGCAGCCCGGCCCTGGCGCGGGCTGCTCTCCCCGGCCCAGCTGGCGCCCGTCGCGCCGCCGCCCACGGTCCTGCACGCCTTCCGTGAGGCCGCCGCCCGCGCCCCCGAGCGCACCGCGCTCGCCTACTTCGACGGCCGGATCGGCTACGCCGAGGCCGACGAGCTCTCCGACTCCCTCGCCGGCCACCTCGCGGTGCGGGGCGTCCGCCGCGGCGACCGGGTCGCGGTCATGCTCCAGAACACCCCGCACTTCGTGCTCGCCGTCCTCGGCGCCTGGAAGGCAGGGGCTGTCGTGGTCCCCCTCAACCCCATGTACAAGTCCGGCGAGGTCGGCCACGTCCTGCGCGACTCCGGGGCCGCCGCGCTCGTGTGCGACGGCCGCGCCTGGACGGCGTACCTGCGTCAGGCGGTGCGGGGCAGCGCCGTGCGGACCGTGCTGACCGCGTCGGACCGGGACTTCCAGACCCGCGACGACCCGCGCGTCTTCGGTCCGGCCACGGCCCCGATCACGGCCACGGCCCCGATCACGGCCACGGCTCCGCTCACGGCCCCCGCTGCCCCGGCCACGGCTCCAGGACCTGTTGCGGCCCCGGCCCCGGGACCTGCCGCGGCCCCCGTACGTCCGCTCGTGCCCGCGCAGCCGGTCGGGCCGGACGCGGTGCCCGGCCGGGAGCGGCCCGCCGTCGCGGACACCGCGGATCCCCTCGCGGGACCCGTCGATCCCGTGGCCGTCGACCTCCTCACCGCGGCCCGCGCCGGGCGCCCCGCACCGCAGGGCCCCGACCTCACCGCCTCCGACACCGCCCTCATCCATTACACCTCCGGCACCAGCGGCACCCCCAAGGGCGCGATGAACCCGCACGGCGCCCTCACCTACAACGCCGTGCGACAGGTCACCTCCCACCCCCTCGTCGAGGGCGCCGGCTACTTCGCCCTCGCCCCCCTCTTCCACATCACCGGCATGGTCTGCGAACTCTCGGCCTGCTTCGTCAACGCCGGCACCCTCGTCCTCGCCCACCGCTTCGAGGCCGGCGCCGTGCTCGACGCCTTTCTGGAACACCGCCCCGCCTACACGGTCGGCCCTGCCACCGCCTTCATGGCCCTGGCCGCCCACCCCGCCGCCACCCCGGACCACTTCGCCTCCTTCCAGGTGATCTCCTCCGGTGGCGCCCCGCTCCCGCCCGCGCTCGTCCAGCGCCTCCGCGCGGCCTTCGGCTTCTACCTCCGCAACGGCTACGGCCTCACCGAGTGCACCGCCCCCTGCGCCAGCGTGCCCGTGCACCTGGAAGCCCCCGTCGACCCCGCCTCCGGCACCTTGTCCGTCGGCCTGCCCGGCGCCGACACCCTCGTCCGCATCCTCGACGAGCAGGGGGCCGAACTCCCCATCGGCGAGACCGGCGAGATCGCCGTCCGCGGCCCCCAGGTCGTGCCGGGCTACTGGGGCCTGCCCGCCGAAACCGCCGAGGCCTTCCCGGACGGCGAACTGCGCACGGGGGACGTCGGCTTCATGGACCCGGACGGCTGGCTCTACGTCGTCGACCGCAAGAAGGACATGATCAACGCGTCCGGATTCAAGGTCTGGCCGCGCGAGGTCGAGGACGTGCTGTACACCCACCCCGCCGTCCGCGAGGCCGCCGTGGTCGGCGTCCCCGACCCGTACCGCGGGGAGAGCGTCAAGGCGTACGTGAGCCTGCGCCCCGGCATCTCGGCCGAGCCGGCAGAGATCTCCGCCTATTGCGCCGAGCGCATCGCCGCCTACAAATACCCGCGCGAGGTCGAGATCCTGCCTGTCCTTCCGAAGACGACCAGTGGCAAGATCCTGCGACGGGAACTGCGCGATCGCGGCTGAAAACAGTCGGACGGTCGTACAGCTGGTCGCACCGACCAGGCAGGAACGAGAAAGGGAGGGTCGGCACCATGGCGGCCAGGACAACGGAACCCGCAGGCACGCACGAAGCCCCGGTACCGCAGCGGCTGCTGGCCGTCGCCACCCGGCTGTTCGCCGAGCGCGGCTACGACCGCACGTCCGTCCAGGAGATCGTCGAGGCGGCCGGGGTCACCAAGGGCGCGCTCTACCACTACTTCGGGTCCAAGGACGACCTGCTGCACGAGGTGTACGCGCGGATGCTGCGCCTCCAGCAGCAGCGGCTCGACGCGGTGGCCGCGTCCGACGCACCCGTCGAGGAACGGCTGCGGGCCGCGGCCGCCGACGTGGTCGTCACCACCATCGAGAACCTCGACGACGCCATGATCTTCTTCCGGTCGATGCACCAGCTCAGCCCGGAGAAGTTCAAGCAGGTACGGGCCGAGCGCCGGCGCTACCACGAGCGCTTCCGGGCGCTGATCGAGGAGGGGCAGCGGACCGGCGTGTTCTCCACCGCCACCCCAGCCGACCTGGTGGTGGACTACCACTTCGGCTCCGTGCACCACCTGTCGACCTGGTACCGGGCCGACGGCCCGCTCACACCGCAGCAGGTCGCCGACCACCTCGCGGACCTGCTGCTGCGGGCGCTGCGGCCCTGATCCCCGTGATCCCCGGTCGGTGCTGCGCCCCGCGGCCCGGTGCTGCGCCCCGCGGCCCGGTGCTGCGCCCCGCGGCCCGGGGCCGCCGGCCGCGCCGGTGCCGGCCCGGGCCAGCGCCCACGAGTGCTGCTCCGCCGGGGGCTAGAGGTACCGCTTCAGCTCCCTGCGGGCCAGGGACCGCTGGTGCACCTCGTCGGGGCCGTCGGCCAGCCGCAGGGTGCGGGCCGCCGCCCACAGCTCGGCCAGGGGGAAGTCCTGGCTCACCCCGCCCGCCCCGTGCAGCTGCACCGCGTCGTCGAGGATCCGCACCACCGCCCGCGGAGTCGCGATCTTGATGGCCTGGATCTCGGTGTGTGCCCCCCGGTTCCCGACCGTGTCCATCAGCCAGGCCGTCTTCAGCACCAGCAGCCGCACCTGCTCCACCGCCACCCGGGCGTCGGCGATCCAGTTCTGCACGACACCCTGCGCGGCCAGCGGCTTGCCGAAGGCCGTACGCTCCACCGCACGCCGGCACATCAGCTCGATGGCCCGCTCCGCCATGCCGATCAGCCGCATGCAGTGGTGGATGCGGCCCGGCCCCAGGCGCGCCTGGGCGATGGCGAAGCCGCCGCCCTCCTCGCCGACCAGGTTCGCCGCCGGGACCCGTACGCCGTCGAAGACGACCTCGGCGTGGCCGCCGTGGTCGTGGTCCTCGTACCCGTACACCGTCATGGCCCGGCGCACCTCGACGCCCGGGGTGTCCCGGGGGATTAGGACCATCGACTGCTGGCGGCGCGGATCGGAGCCCTCCGGGTCGGTCTTGCCCATCACGACGAAGACCTTGCAGTCCGGGTTCATGGCGCCGGAGATGAACCACTTGCGGCCCGTGACCACGTACTCGTCACCCACCCGCTCGATCCGGGTCTCGATGTTCGTCGCGTCCGACGAGGCCACCTCGGGCTCCGTCATCGCGAACGCGGAGCGGATCTCGCCGTTCAGCAGCGGCTCCAGCCACTGCTTCTTCTGCTCCTCGCTCCCGAACTGGGCCAGCAGCTCCATGTTCCCGGTGTCGGGGGCCGCGCAGTTGGTGGCCGTGGGCGCCAGGTGCGGACTGCGGCCGGTGATCTCCGCCAGCGGGGCGTACTGGAGGTTGGTGAGCCCCGCGCCGTACTGCGGGTCCGGGAGGAAGAGATTCCACAGGCCCTGGCGGCGCGCCTCGGCCTTGAGTTCACCGAAGACGGCCGGGGTGTCCCAGGGCGAGGCCAGCCGTGCGCGCTGCTCGGCGGCGACGGGCTCCGCCGGGTGGACGTACTCCTCCATGAACGCGAGCAGCCGCTCGCGGAGTTCCTCGGTCCGGGTGTCGAATGCGAAGTCCATGCTGCGTGCCTCAGCCTTCCTGCAGTTCCTGGAGGGTGGTCAGTCCGTGCTCGATGAAGACCGGAACCAGCTCGCCGATCCGGTCGAAGCCCGCACCGACGGTCTGCCCGAGCGTGTAGCGGTAGTGGATGCCCTCGAGGATCACCGCGAGCTTGAACCAGGCGAAGGCCGTGTACCAGGCGATGGCCCCGGTGTCCCGCCCGGAGCGGGCGGCGTACCGCTCGACCAGCTCCGTGGGCGCGGGATGGCCGGGAGCCCCGCTCGTCGTGCCGACCGGGGACCCGGGCAGGCCCAGGTCGGAGCTGTACATCACGAGCAGCCCGAGGTCGGTCAGCGGATCCCCGAGAGTGGACATCTCCCAGTCCAGCACCGCCCGGATCCTGTCGGTGCCGGAGGGGGACGGGCCGATCAGCACGTTGTCGAGCCGGTAGTCGCCGTGCACCACGGTCGGGCCGGGGGAGTGGGGCAGTCTGCGGCCCAGGGCGCCGTGGAGCTCGTCGATCCCGGCGAGCTCGCGCCCCCGCGAGGCCGCGAGCTGCTTGCCCCAGCGCCGAAGCTGCCGGTCGAGGAAGCCCTCCGGCCGGCCGAAGTCGCCCAGGCCCACCGCCTCCGGGTCCACCGCGTGCAGCTCGACCAGGGTGTCCACCAGGCCCAGCACCGCCCGCCGGGTCCGCTCCGGACCGATCGCGGCGAGCTCTCCGGCCGTGCGGTACGGCACCCCGTCCACGTACTCCATGACGTAGAACGGCGCCCCGAGCACCTCCGCGTCCTCGCACAGCAGCACCGGCTCCGGGACCGGCACGGCCGTCCCGTGCAGCGCCGCGATGACCCGGTGCTCGCGGCGCATGTCGTGGGCGGTGGCCAGTACGTGGCCGAGCGGCGGCCGGCGCACCACCCAGCGGGCGGTCCCGTCGGTGATCTCGTACGTGAGATTCGACCGGCCGCCCTCGATCAGCCGGCCGTGCAGCGCACCGGCGACGAGTCCCGGCCGGGCCCGGTCGAGATGACCGCGCAGCCGCTCCAGATCCAGGCCTCGAGGGTCGGCCGGGGCTGAGGTCATGGTGCGCACCTCCGTGCGGAGAGTCGATGATTTACGGGCGGCGATGCGCAGGCGCACCGCCGCCCGTAATCATGCCGACCAGTCGGTATGCCGTCCAGAGGGCGGGCACGAAAGAACACCTCCGGCCCGCCGGCCTCACGCGTGGCAGAGGATGGGCGCACCGCCGTTCATCAGCGTCATGTCCGCGAGCACCGCCGGTATGTCCAGCGGTGCGCCCTCCGGCTTCCCGGCCAGCTCCGCGTACGCCCGGTGCACGTTCGCCACCAGCCGCTCGCTCTCCCGCCACGCCGCGAACTCGCCGAGGTCGGCCTGCCGGGCCACCTCCAGCGGGGTCAGCCCCTTGGCCAGGCCCTCCCGGGCGAGTTCCGCCACGTACCGCAGGTAGCGCTCGGTGGAGTCGTAGGCCGAGGGGTCGGTCAGCGGTCCGTGGCCCGGTACGACGGTCTCCGCGTCCAGCGACCGCAGCAGATCCAGCGCGCGCAAGGAGCCGGCGAGCGAACCCATCGCCAGGAACGGCGTGCCGCCGGCGAAGACCAGGTCCCCGGTGAAGACCACCCGCTGCCGGGGCAGCCACACGACCGAGTCGCCGGTGGTGTGCGCCACGCCCGGGTGGACGATCCGCACCTCGGTCCCGCCCACGTGCACGGTCGCCCGGTCGCTGTAGGTCAGGTCGGGCGCGGTGATGTCTATCGCGCCGAAGTCCGTCGCGGGCCAGATCATCTCCAGCTGGTGGCCGGCCGCGAGCTGCTCGGTCCGCGCGTTGTCGTGCCCGAGGACCAGGGCCTCGGGTGTGAAGACGGAGTTGCCGTAGGTGTGGTCGCCGTGGTGGTGGGTGTTCACCACGGTCCGCGGGAGCGGCACCCCGGCCGCGACGACCGCCTCGCGCAGCGCAAGGGCTCGGCGCTCGGTGGCGGCGGTGTCGACGAGCAGGGTCCGGCCGCCGTCGCTCACGAAGCCGGCGTTGTTCAGGCACCAGCCGCCGTCGGGCTGGACATAGGCGTACACCCCCGGTGCGGGCTGGACGAGGTAAGGATCGTCTACGGGCATCTGCGCTCTCCCCGGGTCGTTGTGACAGGCGGTCAGCATCCTGTCAGCCGTCACTGCGGCGGGGGGAGGGCGGGTGCCGTCCCCGGCCGGCCGGGGGAGCCCGTGAGGGGGCCGGTCAGGGGCGGCGCCGGTCAGTGGTCGTCGTAGTGCCCGTCGTGCGGGGCGTGCCGGTGCCCGTCGTGCAGGTAGTCGACGTGGTCGCCGTGCTGGACCGTGTCGTGCCCGCAGCCCGCGCCGTGCGCGTGGGCGTGGCCCTCGTGGGCGGTGTGCCCGGCCGGCTCGCACTCGTCCCAGTGCCCCGAGTGCTCCCGGTGCAGGTGGCCGTCGTGCGCGTAGTCGACGTGGTCGCCGTGCGGGACCGCCCGGTGGCCGCAGTCCGCGCCGTGGGCGTGCTGGTGCGTGGGGTGTTCGTGGTGGAGGGTCGTCATGGCGCCGAGAGTAGTGCGAAAGGTCGACTATCGCCCGTTGCATCCCGATTGGCGGGGAAAAGTGGGACAATCCGGCAGGCGGCTCAGAGGATGACCGCCACTGCGAACGCCGCCAGCGCCACCGTGCACGCGACCACGGCCAGCGCCGCCCGGGCCCCGAGCACCCGCGGCCGAGCGGTCGCCAGCGCCCGGATCCGCCGGTGCGCCACCCACAGGAACGCCAGCCAGAGCAGCACGATCACCGCCGCCCCGGCCACCTCCGTCGACGACCCCGAGCCGCGCAGGGCCTGCCGCAGCGCCAGCACCGCAACCACCGAGGACGCCAGGGTCGTGCGCCGCCACGCGAGCCGGGTCCGCTCGGGCTGGAGCCCGGCGTCGCGGTCCGCCCCCGCAGTGCTCACCGCCCCGACGTCCAGCCCAGCAGCACGACCACCACCATCGCCACCGCGACCAGCCCCACGCCCAGGCTCAGCACCACCGGGAAGCGCGACAGCGGCAGGTCCTCGTGCCGCCGCATCGCCCGCTCGCAGCGCACCCAGTGGTTCACCGCCCGCAGCGCGCAGGCGGCTCCGACCGCGAGGAGCGCGAGGGCCATGCCCACCCGCACGCCCCACCGCAGGTCGGGCAGGAACTGGTCGACCGCGAAACCCCCGCCGACCAGCGCCAGCGCGGTCCGGATCCAGGCGAGGAACGTACGCTCGTTGGCCAGCGAGAAGCGGTAGTCGGGAGTGTCGCCCTCGTCCTCCAGCCGCGACGGCGCGAACCACAGGCGTACGTCCTTGACGAAGTCGATCACCTGATCAATCTACTGGCGGGAGTCCGAACGCGCGCAGCCGCCGGTAGGCTTCCAGGCCGTCCGGCACCCAGTCCCACTCCCCGCCCTCGACCCGCCGGTCCAGCTCCTCCCGGGTGAGGAAAGTGTGCCAGTCCACCTCCGAGACCTGCGGGGCCACCGGCAGCTCGCACCGCACCTCGTGCACGGCGGACCACCAGGCCCCGCCCGGGCCCTCGTACAGGAACGTGAACAGCGGCCGCGGCTGCGGCAGCCCCCGTACCCCGAGCTCCTCCTCGGCCTCCCGCAGCGCGGCCTGCGCGTAGCTCTCGCCGGCGCCCAGCACCCCGCCCACGAACATGTCGTAGTGCGAGGGGAAGACGAGCTTCGACGCCGTCCGCCGGTGCACGAAGATCCGGTCCTCCGCGTCCCTGGCCAGGACGAACACACAGCGGTGGATCAGCCCGCGGGCGTACACCTCGCCCCGCGGGGCCTGCCCGACGACCCGGTCGTCCCGGTCCACCACGTCCAGCACTTCATCAGCGGCACTCACGAGTCCATCCAACCACCGCTGTTGACTGGTTACCGCTCCGTAGCAAAGGATCTGCCCCACCATCGACGGAGGACGGGTATCGGCATGACGTACGACGCAGACGTGATCGTGATCGGAGCCGGGCTCGCGGGCCTCGTGGCCACCGCCGAGCTCGTCGACGCGGGCCGCAAGGTCATCCTGCTCGACCAGGAGCCGGAACAGTCCATCGGGGGCCAGGCGCACTGGTCCTTCGGCGGGCTGTTCTTCGTGGACTCGCCCGAGCAGCGCCGGATGCGGATCAAGGACAACCGGGACCTCGCCCTCCAGGACTGGCTGGGCACCGCCGGGTTCGACCGGCAGGAGGACGCCTGGCCGCGCCGCTGGGCCGAGGCCTACGTCGACTTCGCTGCCGGGGAGAAGCGCTCCTGGCTGCACTCCCGGGGCATCCGCTTCTTCCCCGTCGTCGGCTGGGCGGAGCGCGGCGGCTACGACGCCAACGGCCACGGCAACTCAGTCCCCCGCTTCCACATCACCTGGGGCACCGGACCCGCCCTGGTGGAGCCGTTCGAGCGACGGGTCCGGGAGGGCGCCGCCCGGGGCCTCGTCCGGCTGGCCTTCCGCCACCGCGTGACCGGACTGGCCGCGACCGCCGGCGCGGTGGACACCGTCACCGGCGAGATCCTGGAGCCCTCCGGCGCCGTACGGGGCACCGCCAGCAGCCGCGAGGCCACCGGGTCCTTCTCCCTGCGCGCCCAAGCCGTGATCGTCACCAGCGGCGGCATCGGCGGCAACCACGACCTCGTGCGCGCCCAGTGGCCCGCCCGGCTCGGCACGCCGCCGCAGCGGATGCTCTCCGGGGTCCCCGCACATGTGGACGGGCTGATGCTGGGCATCGCGGAGGCGGCGGGCGCCAGCCACATCAACAAGGACCGGATGTGGCACTACACCGAGGGCATCCAGAACTGGGACCCGATCTGGGCCAGGCACGGGATCCGCATCCTCCCCGGCCCGTCCCCGCTCTGGCTGGACGCCACGGGCAAGCGGCTGCCCGTGCCGCTCTTCCCCGGCTTCGACACCCTCGGCACACTCGACCACATCATGAGGACGGGCCACGACCACACCTGGTTCGTGCTCAACCAGCGCATCATCGGCAAGGAGTTCGCCCTCTCCGGCTCCGAACAGAACCCGGACCTCACCGGCCGGTCGGTGCGCGATGTCATCACCCGGGCGCGCCAGGCCGTACCCGGCCCGGTCAAGGCCTTCATGGACCGCGGCGCCGACTTCGTCGTCGAACGCGACCTGTCCGCCCTCGTGCGCGGCATGAACGCGGTCACCGAGGAGGACCTCCTCGACGAGGCCACGGTCCGGGGCGAGATCGTGGCCCGCGACCGGGAGATCGCAAACCCCTTCACCAAGGACCTCCAGGTCACGGCCATCCGCGGGGCCCGCAAGTACCTCGGTGACAAGCTGATCCGCACCGCGGCCCCGCACCGGATCCTCGACCCCGGGGCCGGCCCGCTGATCGCCGTACGGCTCTCCATCCTGACCCGCAAGTCCCTGGGCGGCCTGGAGACCGACCTCTCCTCGCGGGTCCTGACCGGGACGGGCGAAGCGCTGCCGGGCGTCTACGCCGCGGGCGAGGCGGCCGGATTCGGCGGCGGCGGGGTCCATGGCTACCGGGCCCTGGAGGGCACCTTCCTCGGCGGCTGCATCTTCTCGGGCCGCGCGGCGGGCCGGGCCGCGGCCCAGGCGGTGACCTGAGCCGCGGCGCACGGTACGAGACATGCCCGGCCGAGCGGCATGCGGCATGCGGCGTCCGCGGCCCGGCCCTGCCCCGGGTGCCCGGCCCGGTCTGCCCGGCGCCGGCCGGCCGGGGACCGGCGCCGGCGCGCCCGCGGCCGGGCGGGCCCCGACGCGCGGCCCGCGGTCGCCGGGCACGCGCGGGCCGCGGCATGAAGCCGGCCGCCCGGCCCCGGCCTTCCCTGCCCCGGCCGGCCTGCCCCTGCCCGGCAGGGCGGGCCGCCGCGTCAGGCCAGGCGCTCGGTGATCCGGAACCGTTCGGCGATGACGAGGGTGTCGTCGTCGACCGTGAACCCCGGGTCGCCGATCACCGTCCGCACCGGCTCGCTGTGCCAGAACTCCTCGTGGGCCGTGCGCCATTCGGCCACCGACGTGTACCCCTCGCCCTCCTCGAGCGCGTGCTCCAGCGTGACATCGCCGAGCCGCAGCACCTCCACGGCCGTCACCTCCACCACCGCCACCCCGCGCTCGTCGGAGTCGACCAGCAGGGACCGCGAGCCGGGCTCCGGCAGCGGTTCCCGCTCCGCCTCGTACTCGGCGAGCAGGCCGGTGGTGCTGGTCTTCGCCCCGCTCAGCACGGCCGCGACCAGCTGGTCGCGCAAGGGTCCGGGGAACCCCAGCAGGTACGGGGGAAGATCGTCATATGCTGTCATACGCCCACCCTAAGGTGCCGTCCCCGGCCGGCCGGAGCCCCTGTCGACTGCCCAACTGGTACGGCCTCCACAGCAGTTGAAACCCGCCACGCAGTGGACTGGACCTTGACTCGGAGCTGCGCGTACCGCTTTGCTGTGCGTGATCACCGGAGTGCGTACCGGAGTTCCGACCGAATTCCGCCCGTGTCCCCGGCGACCCCTCGCGTTCCACAGCACTTCCACCGGAGTTCCACCGGGGCTTCCGCCGAGCACCTCACGAGCTCCACCGGCACGATCCCCGGAACCCGGCCCGGCCGCGCGCGTGCGCCCTGCGCGCGCCACGGCCGGCACCGACCCCGATCCCCCGTCCGCCCGCGTCCTGGAGGGAAACCCGCGGATGTCCCCGCCTCCGCCGCCCCTCGGCCGCGCCCGCAAGCGGGACGCCCAGCTCTTCGACCCGGCCCTCTGCGACGCCGAACTCATCGACGTACGAACCCAGTTCACCCAGGGGCGCTGGGCCAGGGCCCGTTCCCTCCTCGTCGGCACCGGCGACGACTGGGACCGCCGGGGCCACCGCGTCGTCGTCCTCGCCCAGACCCCGGCGGCCACCGCCTGGGCCCGCGAGTGGCTGCTCGCCGAACCGGACAGCGCCGACGCCGCCACCCTCCTCGCCTGCGCCGCCGTCTTCTCCGCCCTGCGCCACAAGGGCACCCCGGCCGCGGCCGAGGAGGCCTGCCGCCGGGCCGCCGCCCTGCTCCCCGACGACCCCACCCCCTGGCTCGGACTGCTCCTGCTCTCCCGCGCCTTCGGCACCGAGGAGGAGTTCAGCCGCCACTTCGACCAGGTCCGGGCCCGCCACCGCGAGCACCACCACGCCCATCACCTCATGGTCGCGAAGCTGGCCGAACGCACCCTCGCCCCCGGCCAGGACCCGCTCCACGAGGTCTACGACTTCGCCGCCTGGGCAGCCGAGGAATCCCCGGCCGACTCACCGCTGGCCGTGCTCCCCGTCGTCGCGCACGCCGAGCGCTACCGGGTCCTCGCCGCCACCCACGGCCACACCCCCGAGGCCGCCGCAGCGCACTGGGAGGGCCGCCGCGCCCGCCAGGTCCTGCGCTCCGCCTTCGACTGGTGGCTGGAGTGGGAGCGCGACGACCACCCCCGCAACCGGGTCGACCTCAACTTCCTCGCCCACGCGAAACTCTGCGAAGGACGCCCCGCCGAGGCCGCCGCGCTCTTCCACCGCATCGGAAGCCACGCCACCCGCGCCCCCTGGTCCTATCCCGACCGCGACCCGCACAAGGCCTTCCTCGCCGCGCGCAACGTCGCACTCGGCACCGCCTGACCCCACGCACCCCCGGACCCCTCACCTCCCCATCCGCCCCGAAAAGAACCGCGCCCCCGAAAGGACGCCGCCATGCCGACGGGCAGATCCACCACGCTCCAGGAACCGGCCGAGATACGCACCTACAAGGGCCAGGACCGCGCACTGCGCGCCGACCGCCTCGGCACCGCCGGCCTGCTGCTCTCCGTACTCGCCGCGAGCGCCCCTCTGATGGTCGTCGCGGGTGTCATGCCCACGACCTTCGGCTTGATGGGCGTCGTGGGCCAGCCCCTGCTCTTCGTCATCCTGGGCCTCGTCCTCGCGCTGTTCAGCGTCGGCTACGCCGAGATGAGCCGCCACGTCCACAACGCCGGCGCCTTCTACGCCTACATCGCCCGCGGCCTCGGCCCCACCGCCGGCGCCGCCGCCTCGCTCGTCGCCCTCGTCGCCTACAGCGCCATGCAGGTCGGCGTGTACGGCATCCTCGGCTTCGAGATCTCCGGCCTCTTCGCCACCTACCTGGACATCGAGCTCGCCTGGTGGATTCCCGCCCTGCTCGCGGTCGCCGTCACCGGCGCCCTCGGTTGGCTCAAGATCGACCTCAATGCCAAGGTCCTCGGCGCCCTCCTCCTGATCGAGTGCGCCCTGGTCGTCGTCTTCGACGCCGCGGCCCTCGCCAAGCCCGGACCCGCAGGCCTCTCGCTCCACGCGTTCAACCCCGAAACCCTCGGCGGAGCCGGCCTCGGAACCGCCCTGTGCTTCTGCATCGCCGCCTTCGTCGGCTTCGAGCAGTCCCCGGTGTACGCCGAGGAGACCAGCAGGCCCCACATCGTGGTCTCCCGCGTGATGTTCCTCGCAGTCGGGTTCGCCGCCCTCTTCTTCGCCTTCAGCGCCTGGGCCCTCACCGTCGCCACCGGCCCCGGCGAAGTCGTCAAGACCGCCGCCGAGGCCGGCCCCGGCCTGCTCTTCCAGCTCACCGAGGCCCGCCTCGGCACCGCCTTCACGGACGTCCTGCACGTCCTCTTCGTGACCGGCATGTTCGCCGCCATGCTGAGCTTCCACAACGTCGTCGCCCGCTACGCCTTCGCCATGGGCCGCGAGGGCCTGCTCCCGGCCGCCTTCGGCCGCACCAACGCCGGCACCGGCGCCCCCGCCACCGGCTCGCTCCTGCAGACCGGCATCGCGACCGTCGTCGTCCTCGCCTTCGCGGTCACCGACGACCTCCCGGCCGGCGACCCCACCGCGCCCGTGCTGCACCTGTTCACCTGGATGGGCAGCGTCGGCGCCCTCGGTGTGACGCTCCTCATGGCCGCCGCCTCCTTCGCCGTGATCGCCTTCTTCGTCCGCCGCGGCACCGCCGGCGCCCAGGTCTGGCGGCTTGTGGCGGCGGCCGCCGCCGGCCTCGCCCTGCTCGCCATCGCCGCCTACACCGTCAAGGACTTCGGGGTCCTCGTCGGCGCCGAGAAGGGCTCCGCGCTCAGCTGGATCCTGCCCGGCATCATCGGCGCCGCCATCGTGGCCGGCCTGCTGTACGGGGTCCTCCTGCGCCGCAGCCGCCCCGAGGTCCACGCCCGCATCGGGCTCGGCAACGAAGCCTTTCGCCTCGACCAGGCGGCAGAGGGCACTCCCGGCGACTGACCTCACTTTCCAGCCCCCGCGACGCCCCCGACGCCCGTTTCCAAGGTCGTCGGGGGCTTCTGCGTACAGAGCGCGATTTTGGCGGCTGGCCGGGCCTCGTGGTCTCCTATGGCGATCAAAACACCCGGAACGCGTCACAGGGGACACCACCCAGCTCCCCTGCGGAGCCCTCCGGGCTGCCTGTCCCACCCACGAAGGCGAAGTCATACATGAGTGACCCCACCATGACCGAGGCACCGGCCCCGGCGTCATCCCGCCATGTCGACGCCGGTGACGAGGGTTACAGCAAGGACCTCAAGTCCCGCCACATCAACATGATCGCGATCGGCGGAGCGATAGGCACCGGCCTGTTCCTCGGCGCCGGCGGCCGCCTCGCCGGCGCCGGCCCCTCCCTCGCCATCGCCTACGCGGTGTGCGGCGTCTTCGCCTTCTTCGTGGTCCGCGCCCTCGGCGAGCTGGTCCTCTACCGGCCCTCCTCCGGAGCCTTCGTCTCCTACGCCCGAGAGTTCATGGGCGAGAAGGGCGCCTACACCGCCGGCTGGCTGTACTTCCTGAACTGGTCCACCACCACCGTGGCCGACATCACGGCCGCCGCCGTGTTCGCCCACTACTGGTCCGCGTTCACCGACGTGCCCCAGTGGGTCCTCGCGTTCATCGCGCTCGCGATCGTCCTCACCGCCAACCTGATCTCGGTGAAGTACTTCGGCGAGATGGAGTTCTGGTTCTCGATCGTCAAGGTCAGCGCCCTGGTGATCTTCATGCTGGTCGCCGTCTACCTGGTCGCCACCAGCCACCCGATCGACGGCCACACCCCCGGCCTCGCGACGATCACCGACAACGGCGGGCTCTTCCCCTCCGGCGTACTGCCGATGCTCCTGGTGGTCCAGGGTGTCGTCTTCGCGTACGCCTCCGTCGAGCTGTGCGGCGTCGCCGCGGGCGAGACCGAGAACCCGGAGAAGATCATGCCGAAGGCGATCAACTCCATCATGTGGCGCGTCGGAGTCTTCTACGTCGGCTCGGTCGTCCTGCTGGCCCTGCTGCTCCCGTACACCGCCTACTCCGCCGACCAGTCCCCGTTCGTGACCGTCTTCGACAAGCTGGGCATCCCCGGCACCGCGGGCATCATGAACCTCGTCGTCCTGACCGCCGCCCTCTCCTCGCTGAACTCGGGTTTGTACTCCACCGGCCGCATCCTGCGCTCGATGGCCCTGTCCGGCTCGGCCCCGAAGTTCACCGGCGTCATGAACAAGGGCAAGGTCCCCTACGGCGGCGTGCTGTTCACCGCGGCCTTCGGCGTCGCCGGCGTCGGCCTGAACTACTGGATGCCGGGCGAGGCCTTCGAGATCGTCCTCAACCTCGCCTCCATCGGCATCCTCGGCACCTGGGGCATGGTCATGCTCTGCTCGCTCCTCTTCTGGCACCGCTCGAAGAACGGCCTGGTCTCCCGCCCGTCCTACCGCCTGCCCTGGGCCCCCTACACCCAGATCGTGACCCTGATCTTCCTCCTCACGGTCCTGGTCCTGATGTGGAGCGACGGCGGCGTCGGCCGCACCACGGTCATGCTCCTCCCGGCCATCGCCGCCGCCCTGGTGGGCGGCTGGTTCCTGGTCCGCGGCCGAGTGGCCGAACTGGCCGCCGACCGCGACTGAGGCACCCCCGCGCAGCCCCCAAGGCCCTCCGCGCCGGCACACCGCCGGCCCGGGGGGTCTCGCGCATTGCCGTTCCCGCTCTCAGCGGCGGACGCATTGCGGTGGCCGCCCTGGGCGGCGGGGGAGTGGGGACGGTGCTCGCCGGGCGCAGACCCTGCCCGGCCGCGGTCCCCGGACGCACCAGAGGCCGGTCGGGATTTCTCCCGACCGGCCTCTCGCTGTTGTGTCCGAGGGGGGACTTGAACCCCCACGCCCGATAAAGGGCACTAGCACCTCAAGCTAGCGCGTCTGCCATTCCGCCACCCGGACCGGGTGTGTGCCGTTCACCCTCGCGGGTCGTTGCGACGAGCGAAACACTACCAAACATTCCGGGGCCGCCGCCGCGTGCCCGGCGCCGACCGCGGACGGGCCCTCGAACGAAGAAGGACCCCGCCGAAGCGGGGTCCTTCCGTTGGTGTCCGAGGGGGGACTTGAACCCCCACGCCCGATAAAGGGCACTAGCACCTCAAGCTAGCGCGTCTGCCATTCCGCCACCCGGACCGGGTGAGTGCGGTCCGTCCCTCGCGGGCCGTTCCGACGTGGAAAACACTACCAAACGGCGGGGGGTCCTCGATCACGCCCCCGACGGCCGGGGATCGCCCTTGGGGAGAGCGGCCCGGGGGGTGAGGATGGGAACGTTCGGTACCGAGCGGGTTCAGTGGACTGAGTGGACCAGTGGGAGGAAGCAGCGTGAGCGAGTCGAGCGCGGGCAGGACCGTCTCCGGCGAGGACGAGGTCGTCGACCTCTGCCGGGACCTCATCCGGATCGACACCAGCAACTACGGAGACCACTCGGGCCCCGGGGAGCGCAAGGCGGCGGAGTGGGTCGCCGAGAAGCTCGCCGAGGTCGGGCTGGAGCCGCAGATCTTCGAGTCGCACAAGGGCCGCGCCTCGACCGTGGCGCGGATCGAGGGCGAGGACCCCTCGCGGCCCGCACTGCTCATCCACGGGCACACGGATGTGGTTCCGGCCAACGCCGCGGACTGGACGTACGACCCGTTCGCGGGTGAGATCGCCGACGGCTGTGTGTGGGGCCGCGGCGCCGTCGACATGAAGGACATGGACGCGATGACGCTGGCCGTCGTCCGCGACCGGATGCGCAGCGGCCGCAAGCCCCCGCGGGACATCGTGCTGGCGTTCCTCGCCGACGAGGAGGCGGGCGGCATCTACGGGGCCCGGCACCTCGTCGACAAGCACCCGGGCCTGTTCGAGGGCGTCACCGAGGCGATCGGCGAGGTCGGCGGATTCTCCTTCACCGTGAACGAGAACCTCCGGCTCTACCTCGTGGAGACCGCCCAGAAGGGCATGCACTGGATGCGCCTGACGGTGGAGGGCACCGCGGGCCACGGCTCCATGACCAACAACGACAACGCCATCACGGAGCTGTGCGAGGCCGTGGGTCGCCTCGGCCGCCACCAGTGGCCGGTGCGCGTGACCAAGACCGTACGGTCCTTCCTGGACGAGCTCTCGGACGCGCTCGGCACCCCCCTCGACCCGGACAACATGGACGCCACGCTCGCCAAGCTCGGCGGCATCGCCAAGATGGTCGGCGCCACTCTGCGCAACTCGGCCGCCCCGACGATGCTCGGTGCCGGCTACAAGGTCAACGTCATCCCGGGCCAGGCGACGGCGCACGTCGACGGCCGCTTCCTGCCGGGTTACGAGGACGAGTTCTTCGCCGACCTGGACCGCATCCTCGGCCCCCGCGTGAAGCGGGAGGACGTGCACGGCGACAAGGCGCTGGAGACGGACTTCGACGGCCGGCTGGTGGAGGCGATGCAGGGCGCCCTGAAGGCGGAGGACCCGATCGCGCGGGCGGTCCCGTACATGCTCTCGGGCGGTACGGACGCGAAGTCGTTCGACGACCTCGGCATCCGCTGCTTCGGCTTCGCCCCGCTGCAGCTGCCGCCGGAGCTGGACTTCGCCGGGATGTTCCACGGAGTGGACGAGCGGGTGCCGGTGGAAGGGCTGAAGTTCGGGGTGCGCGTACTCGACCGATTCATCGACAACGCGTGAGATTCGAGAAGGTGTGCGCACTCCACTGAGAAGAGTGAATGCACTCATACGCTCGTAGCCCTGGTGATCCTTCCTCGTTACAGGTGTTGCGGTCCGCGGCTGGGACCGCACTTTGCCTACTAGGAGGAACAATGCTCAAGAAGGTTGTCGCCGC
This sequence comes from Streptomyces sp. NPDC046349, assembly GCF_055587885.1. Taxonomy (NCBI): domain Bacteria; kingdom Bacillati; phylum Actinomycetota; class Actinomycetes; order Kitasatosporales; family Streptomycetaceae; genus Streptomyces; species Streptomyces sp. NPDC046349. The sequence continues at coordinate 364,563 of NZ_JBVJFK010000005.1, read as the reverse complement.
TGCGGCTGCTACCGGTGGTCTGGTTCTCGCGGGTGCGGGTCTGGCCGTCGCCGACGCGGGTGCCCAGGGTGCGGCCATCGGCTCCCCCGGCGTCCTGTCCGGCAACGTCGTCCAGGTCCCGGTCCACATCCCGGTCAACGTCTGCGGTAACACCGTGTCCGTCATCGGCCTGCTGAACCCGGCCTTCGGCAACACCTGCGTCAACGCCTGACGCGTCTGAAGTCTTCGGCCCCGGAGTGCAATCCAGCGCTCCGGGGCCACCGGGCTTTTACGACCCGGAACCAACCTATCGGCGTACCAGGCGGGGGAGCCTGGACGGCCGGGCCCCGAGCGCCGGCCGACACGTAGACACCAGGGGACAAGTACAGATGCGACGACCGGCACAGGTCACCAGGAAGACCCTGATCACCATGGCTGCCGCGGGGGGTGTCCTCGCGCTGGGCGGGGGCTACGCACACGCGGATTCCGGCGCTACGGGGCATGCGAAGAACTCTCCGGGCCTGCTGTCCGGGAACACCGTGCAGGCGCCCGTGGACGCGCCGGTGAACGCCTGCGGGAACACGGTGACGGTGGTGGGAGGCCTCAACCCGGCCTTCGGCAACCACTGCGCCAACGCCTCGGGCCCCGGCAAGCCGGGCAACCCCGGTCAGCCCGGCAACCCCGGTCAGCCGGGCGACGACGAGCCGTGCGACGACCACCCGGGCAACCCAGGTAACCCTGGGAACCCGGGCAACCCCGGCAACCCTGGGAACCCGGGCAACCCCGGCAACCCTGGGAACCCGGGCAACCCCGGTAACCCTGGGAATCCCGGCAACCCCGGCAACCCTGGGAATCCCGGCAACCCCGGTAACCCCGGCAACCCCGGTAACCCCGGCAACCCCGGTAACCCTGGGAATCCCGGTAACCCGGGCAACCCCGGTACTCCTGGGACCCCCGGTACTCCCGGCAACCCGGGCACGCCCGGCACCCCGGGCAACCCCGGAAACCCCGGCACCGGTACGGTCACCCCCGGCACCGGAACCGGCATCGGGACCGGGGCGAACCCCGGCCTCGCCGCCACCGGCTCCGGTGACGTCCTGACCGCAGGCCTCCCGATCGCAGGCGGCCTGCTGCTGGCCGGCACCGTGCTCTACCGGCGTTCCAGGAACGCCGCCTGACGGCTGCTCACGACGCGGGCCCCGCCCCCGGGGCCCGCGCTCACCAGGTCGCGCGGACCTGGCGGATGATCCGGCGCCGCAGCCGCACGCGGCGGCTGCCGTCCCGGTGCAGGCTCAGCCGGTCGATCTCCCAGTTCCCGTACTCGGCATGGTCGGTCAGCAGGCGGGTCGCTTCCTTGCGAGGAACCCCGCGGGGCACGTACACGTCGACAAATTCGTATTCCGGCATCGCATCTATTGTGCGGGCAGAGCCCTGCTACGGATAGCGTCTGCTCTATGTCTGATGCCGCTCTGCCCACTGTTGCCGAGGTCCGCGCCGCCGCCGAGGCGGTCAAGGCCGCGCTCGACCGCCACCTCGCCGCGGTCGAGCGCAGGATCGGGGACGAGGATCCGGACGTCTACGCCGCCTTCAACGAACTCGCCGCCGCCGCCGAGGAGTACGACGAACTCCTCTACGACCGCTACGACGAGGTCACGCCCTTCGAGATCCCGACGCCCGAGGACGGCGTCCCGTACACCGGGCCAGCCGAACCCGCCGCCTTCAGCGTGCTCATCCGCCGCGACTACGCCGTCGTCGAACCGGCCCGGCTGATCGCTCAGGCCGAGCGTGTCGCCGCGCACGACCGGGACGCCGACTTCGTCCACGACGGCGGCACCGCCGACGCCCTCGGCGTGCTCTTCGGGGAGTACGAACCCGACGAGATCGCCTCCCGCTACAAGGACTTCGGGCTGGAGGAGGGCGACTCCACGCTCTGGATCGCCGCCTCCGAGGACATGGCGGAACCGGGGGAGTGGCTGGGCTCGCCCTTCGGGCACATCGACCCGCAGGACGTCCTGCACCGCTTCGACGTCAGCTCCGTCTTCGACGAGGAAGCGGATGAGTTCGACGACGTCGAGGACGAGGGCGAGGGTGAAACCGCCCGGCCTGGCCTGACCACCGCCTGAAATCCGTGACCGCGCCCGGCGTGGCACCACAGCGCGGCCTCCCGCCCCTCGGGGCGGGAGGCCGCGCCCCCTACCGCTCCTGCTGTTCGCCCGCCGCGGCCAGGGCCTTCAGCAGACCCGTCAGTCGCGTCGTACGCGGCTTGGGCAGCACCTCGGCGACCGCGCGCGGCAGAGCCTGGTCGACCCCGTGCACCACCGACAGGTGCCGCTCGGCCCGCCCGAACGCCGTGTAGACCCAGTCCCGCGACAGGGCCTGCGCGGCGTCGCCCGGCAGCACGACGACCACCGCCGGCCAGCGCGAACCCACCGCCTGATGTGCCGTCACCGCCCAGCCGTGCCGCACCTGGGACTCGACGAGCTCCTTCGGCACGACGATCCGCGCGCCCGCGCGGTCCAGGTGCAGCCCCTCGGTGTCGGCCGACACCACACGGGCCGGCAGGGCCCGCCCCGGGGACGGCACGTGGACCACCCGGTCGCCGGGGTCGAAGCCGCCGAACCGGCCCGGCCCGGGGTTGAGCCGCTCCTTGAGAGAGGCGTTCAACGCCCGCGTACCCGCGGGCCCGCCGTGCCCCGGAGTGATCACCTGGACGCCGTCCGCCGGGATCCCGAAGGCCCGCGGCACGGACTCGGCCACCAGTTGCACGGCGCGGTGCACGGCCTCGCCGGCATCCTGCACCGGGACGATGACGACCTCCTTGCCGGGCGCGTCGACCTGGTTCAGCTCGCCGATCCCCACCCCGGAGACCAGCTCGCCGAGGGGGCCCGGGTCAGGGGTACGGGAGACCAGCTGCGGGCAGGTACGCGCCGCCAGCAGATCGGCGAACACCCGTCCCGCTCCGGCGGACCCAAGGACTCCGGGGTCCCCGGACAGGACCAGCCGGGCCCCGTCGGGCACGCCCTCGACCAGCGCGGCCGCGCTCTCCACGTCCAGCTGCGGCGCGTCCAGCACGACCAGCAGGTCCAGTGCGAACTGCCCGTCCGCGTCCCGCCCGGGGCCCTCCTGACCGGACAGCAGCCCCGCCACCGTCACCGAGTCCGGGGCGCCCGGCGCGTGCGCTGCCACGCAGACGCGCAGGCCCAGCCCACGGGCCGCCGCGGCCAGCGCGAGCGGTTCGGCCCGGGCGGCCTCACCACCCGTGTGGGTGACCAGGCCGTGGCCGGCGACCGCGCGGACCAGTTCGCCGGCGGACCGGTCCGGCACCGCGGCGGCGGCCTGCTCCCAGTCCGCCGGGCCGCCGAACGTGCCGGCCAGCCGTGCCAGGCCGTCGGCCAGGCTCTCCTCGGCCATCGCGGCGCCCTCCAGGCCCACGAGAATCCGTACCGGCTGCTCCTCGCCCTCCTCCACCGGCGGGCCGAGGGGCTCGTGGAAGACCAGTACCGAGGCCTCCGCGATGGCCTGCTCCAGCGCCTCGGCCGGATCCGGCACTCCGTACTGGGCCAGGGCCTTCTCCAGGACCGGGGCCTCCAGCGCGGTGTGCCCCTTCAGGCCCGCCTGGTCGAGCAGCCACCCGACCAGGACACCCGTGCGGCGCTCGTCCCCGGGGCCGGCCCCGGGGCCCAGCAGCGCCCGGGCGAAGCCGTCGGCCTGCGTGGGGCGCACGGCGGGGACGGCCAGCAGCCGCCACGGGTTCTGCGCGAGTTCCTCCGCCGCTCCGTCGCCGAGGGCCGCCGCCACGGGGCCCGCCAGCGACTCGGGAGCGCCACCGCGGGCCAGGACGGCCCGTACGCCCTCGACGGCTTCGGCGGATGGTGCGGGGGCAGCCGTCGGCGCGGGAGCGGCCGGACGCGGCGCCGGGGGAGCGGGGGCCGGCCTGCGGGGCGCGGCCGGCGCCTCGTCGAAGTACACGGCGGAGGGCTTCGCACCGCTCTCCACGGCCCGTACGGCGGCCAGCAGGTCCGCAGCCTTCCCGCTGAGCCCCGCGCCGGCCTCGACGGGACGTTCCCGCTCGGCCTTGCGCCGGGCGATCCGCTCCCGCTCGATCTTCTGCGCGGCCAGCTCGGCCTGGGCCTCGCTGAGTCCGCCGCCTGCGGCGGGCTCAGCCCCGGCGTCGTCCTCGGCCCCACCGTCAGGTCCGGCCTCGGCCGTGGCGCCGGCTGCCGCCGGGGCCTGCGGACCGGGCTCGGGGGCGGGCCCTGCGGGGCTCTCCCCCACCCCGTCCCTTCCCGAGACCGGGAGCTCCGCCCCCGGGCCCCCGTCACCGGCGGGGCCGTCCACCGGTGGCTCCGCCCCCTGGCCGCCCCCGCCGCCCCCGCCGTGGGGTCGGGCCGCCGGGGAGGCGGCCTGGTCTTCCGCGTCAGCGGTGTCGGCTTCGCCGTGGGGCGGGGCCGTCGGGGTTGGGGGTGCGTCCGAGTCGGTCTGGGTGTCGTCCTGGTCTTCCGGGTCAGCGGTGTCGGCTTCGCCGTGGGGCGGGGCCGTCGGGGTTCCGGGTGCGTCCGAGTCGGCCTGCGCCCCGGCCGGTTCCTCCGCGGCAGCGGTAGCGGTCTCGGCCTGAGGGTCCGTACTCACAGCGTGCTCCAGTCCTGATCGGGATAGCGGTGCTCCGGCGCCGACACATCGTCCAGCGCCCGGCAGATCTCCTCCGGAAGACTAAGCTCCTCCACCGACAAAGCCGCCGCGAGCTGCGCCGACGTCCGCGCCCCGACGATCGGCGCGACCACTCCCGGCCGGTCCCGGATCCAGGCCAGGGCCACCTGGAGCGGGGTCACGGCCAGCCCCTGCGCCGCCGTCACCACCGCGTCCACGATCCGGCCGGCCGCCTCGTCCAGGTACGGCTCCACCAGCGCGGCCAGGGACGGCGAGGCGCCCCGGGAGTCGGCCGGCGTGCCCTCCCGGTACTTGCCCGTCAGCACTCCGCGGCCCAGCGGAGAGGAAGGCAGCAGGCCGACCCCAAGGTCCAGCGCGGCCGGCAGCACCTCCCGCTCGACGCCGCGCTGCAGCAGGGAGTACTCCATCTGCGTCGAGGCGATCCGGGTGCGCACCCCGGGAACCGCGAGCTGCCAGGTCGCCGCCTTCGCCAACTGCCAGCCGCAGAAGCCGGCCACCCCCGCGTACCGGGCCCGGCCGCTGCTCACCGCCAGGTCCAGGGCCTGCAGGGTCTCCTCCACCGGCGTCGCCGGATCGAAGGCGTGCACCTGCCACAGGTCGACGTAGTCGGTGCCCAGCCGGTCCAGCGAGTCGTCCAGGGCGGCGAGCAGATGGCCGCGCGAGCCGTCGAAGCGCCGGTCCGGGTCGGGCACGCTGCCCGCCTTGGTCGCGATCACCAGGTCGCGGCGCGGGACGAGCCCGCCCACCAGCCGCCCCAGGAGGTACTCCGCCTCCCCGTCGCCGTACACGTCGGCGGTGTCGACGAGGGTGCCACCCGCCTCCCAGAACGCCTTCACCTGTTCGGCGGCGGCTTCCTCGCCGGTGTCGCGGCCCCAGGTGAGGGTGCCGAGGCCGATCCGGGAGACGCGCAGTCCGGTGCGGCCGAGATGCCTCTGCTCCATGAGCGCTGAGACTACTGGGGCGCTGACGTGGAGCACCCGGGCGCGCTACAGTCCCCGCACACCAACGTTACTGATCGGTACACCGGTAAGGGGACGACACATGCGGCTCGGCATCAATCTCGGTTACTGGGGCGCGGGCATGGACGCCGACAACCTCGCCGTCGCCCAGGAGGCCGACCGCCTCGGCTACGACGTCTGCTGGGCGGCGGAGGCCTACGGCTCGGATGCCCCGACCGTCCTCGCCTGGGTCGCCGCCCAGACCGAGCGCATCGACGTCGGCTCCGCGATCCTCCAGATCCCGGCCCGTCAGCCCGCCATGACCGCGATGACCGCGGCCACCCTCGACTCGCTCACCAAGGGCCGCTTCCGGCTCGGCCTCGGCGTCTCCGGCCCGCAGGTCTCCGAGGGCTGGTACGGCGTCAAGTTCGACAAGCCGCTCGCCCGCACCCGCGAGTACGTGGAGATCGTCCGCAAGGCCATGTCCCGTGAGCGGCTGAGCTACGAGGGCGAGCACTGGACCCTGCCGCTGCCCGGCGGCCCGGGCAAGCCGATCAAGCTGACCGTGCACCCGGAGCGCGAGCACATCCCGCTCTACATCGCCGCGATCGGGCCCAAGAACCTGGAGCAGACCGGCGAGATCGCCGACGGCGCCCTGCTGATCTTCCCGGCCGCCGAGCATCTCGAGGCCACCGCGCTCACCCACATCCGGGCGGGCCGCGAGAAGGCCGGGCTGACGATGGACGGGTTCGACGTCTGCCCGACCGTGCCGCTGGCCCTCGGCGAGGACGTGACCGCCCTCGCCGACATGTTCCGCCCGTACACCGCCCTGTACGTGGGCGGCATGGGCAGCCGGAAGCAGAACTTCTACAACCAGCTGGCCCAGCGCATGGGCTACGAGAAGGAAGCCGCCGAGATCCAGGACAAGTACCTTGCCGGCGACAAGGCCGGTGCGGCCGAGGCCGTCCCGCACTCGCTGATCGACTCCACGACGCTGCTCGGCCCCGTCGAGCGGATCGCCGACGGGATGCGGGCCTACGCGGAGGCCGGGGTCACCACCCTCACGCTGGCGCCGGCCGGCTTCACCCTCGACGAGCGGATCGCCGCCCTGCGCGCCGGCACCGAGGCCATGGAGCGCGCGGGCCTCGCCTGAGCCGGCCGAGCGCGACTGAGTCCTGCGGCCGTGGTGGGGGCTCGGGGGGTCTTCCCCGCCACGGCCGACACAGCCAACAACGCGTCGGGCACGCGCGGGGTTACGCGTACGGGCCCGGCCCGGGGTTCGTTCATTCGGACGAGTACTGCCACCTCTCGGTTGCCCGCCCCGCGGACCGGCGTTTGACTCGTTGCATGCTCTCTGCCCGCAGCCTGTTCCAGGAGATCGTCGACAACGACGACTCCTTCCAGCTGTTCTGCTCCATCGCCGCCAGCGGGGAAGCCCAGGGCGGCTGGGAGAACGCCCGCATCGCGGCGCTGGTGCCGGACGCCATGCGCGACCTCGCGCCCAAGATCACCCGGCACGGCGCCGACGAGGACAAGCACGGCCGGATCTTCCACGCCCTGCTCCGCAAACGCGGCCTGCAGGCCGTTCCCGTACCGCCCGAGACGGACTACACGATGCTGCTGGAGCGCCGCGGCATCGGCCTCGCCCACGACAAGCTGCGCCGCCAGCAGGCGCTGAGCGAGGAGGACATCGTCGTCTACCTCGCGCACAGCCGCGTGACCGAACAGCGCGCCGCCGACCAGATGGACATGCTGGTCAAGTACTTCGGCGATCACCCCGTGGTGGGCAAGGCCATCCACATGATCAGCAACGACGAGGCCAACCACCTCGCCTACTGCCACGAGGAACTGCTGCGCCTCGCCCGCGCCGGCCACGCCCGGACCATCCAGCGAGTGCTCCGGGAGAGCGCGCTCGCCGAGATCTCCGTCTACCGCGACGTCAGCCTCGCCGTGATGGACCACATGGGGCGGCTGCTGCACTGGTCCGCGCCGAAGGCCGCCCTGCTGGCCGCGGGCATCCGCGCGACGTACGCGTACGAGCGCTTCAGCGGCTGGCACCGGATGGTCGGCCTGCGGATGCCCCAGCGGCGCAACGCCCTCGGCGGTGCACCCGCCACCACCCCCGAGTACGCCTAGCGTCCCGCCGCGCCACGCCGTGGCCCGCCGCGGTCCACCCGGCCTAGAGCCAGCCCCGGCGCTTGAACATCCGGTGCAGGCCCACGCAGGCGCCCGCCATGAGCGCCACCACCGCCGGATAGCCCCACCACTGGTGGAGCTCCGGCATGTGGGCGAAGTTCATCCCGTAGATCCCCGCCACCATGGTCGGGACGGCCGCGATCGCCGCCCAGGCCGAGATCTTCCGCACGTCGTCGTTCTGCCGCAGACCCGTCTGCGCGAGGTGCGCGGCCAGCGCGTCCGACAGCAGCCGGTCCAGGCCCTCGATGTACTCGCTCGCCCTGGTCAGATGGTCGGCGACGTCGCGGAAGAACGGCTGGGCATGCTCGTGGACGAAGGGCACATCCCCGAAGGCGAGCCGGTCCATCGGCGCCAGCAGCGGGTTCGTCGCCCGCCGGAACTCCAGCACCTGCCGCTTGAAGCCGTAGATCCGGGCAGCGGTGTTCTTCGTGTCCGAGGCGTTCGGGGCGAAGACCTCCGCCTCCAGCTCCTCCAGATCCGACTGGAGTTCGGCCGCCACCTCGATGTAGTGGTCCACCACCGCGTCGGACACCGCGTACAGCACCGCCGTCGGGCCGTGCCGCAGCACGTCCGGCTCCTGCTCCAGCCGGTGGCGCACGGCGGCCAGCGGGGCGCCCTCGCCGTGCCGGACCGTGACGACGAAGCAATCGCCGATGAACAGCATCAGCTCACCGGCGGACACCGTGTCCGTGGCCTCGTCGTAGAGCACCGGCTTCAGCACGACGAACAGCGAGTCGTCGTACACTTCCAGCTTGGGGCGCTGGTGGGCGTTGAGCGCGTCCTCCACCGCCAGCGGGTGCAGGCCGAACTCCCGTCGGACGTGATCGAACTCCGCCTCCGTCGGCTCGTACGTGCCGATCCACAGAAAGGCGTCACCGCTCGCCCGGGCCTCGTCCAGGGCGTCCGAGAAGTCCTCCGGACCCTCGGCGCGGCGACCGTCCCGGTAAATCGCGCAGTCGACAATCACGCCGAACATTCTCCCCCGCCGCCGACGGGCCCGCACCCGTCCGGCACCGCCTACGCTGGCCCCCATGGCCACGCTGATCCTCGTACGACACGGGCGGTCCACCGCCAACACCGCAGGGCTGCTCGCCGGATGGACCCCCGGCGTGGCCCTCGACGAACGCGGCGCCGAGCAGGCTGCCGCGCTCCCCGGCCGGCTGGCGGGCGTACCGCTCGCCGCCGCCGTCACCAGCCCGCTGCAACGCTGCCGGGAGACCCTCGCACCCCTGCTGGCGGCGCGGCCCGAGCTGGAACTCCACACCGACGAGCGCATCGGCGAATGCCACTACGGTGATTGGTCCGGCCGCAAACTCGCCGAACTGTCCGAAGAACCGCTGATGAAGATCGTGCAACAGCACCCGTCGGCGGCCGCCTTCCCCGGCGGCGAGTCCATGCGGGCCATGCAGGCACGCGCCGTGGACGCCGTACGCGACTGGAACGCGCGGATCGAGGAGAGCGACGGCAGCGACGCCACCTTCCTGATGTGCTCGCACGGCGACATCATCAAGTCCCTCGTCGCCGACGCCCTCGGCATGCACCTGGACCTCTTCCAGCGCATCCACGTCGACCCCTGCTCGGTGACGGCGATCCGCTACACGCCGACGCGCCCGTTCGTGTTCCGGCTCGGCGACACCGGGGACTTCGGCTCCCTCGTGCGGCGCCCGGCCGCACCGGAGCCCGTCGCCTCCGACAAGGACGCCGAGGACTGCGGGAACGCGGTCGTGGGGGGCGGCGCGGGCGCGGCGTGATCGCGCGGCGCAGTAGGGTGGACGGGCCCGCACAAGGGCGCAGACCCGCCCCCGCCGCCGAGACTTGGAGACTGGACGTGCCCCGTCAGGTGTTCCTCTACGACCCCCCGGACCGCTTCGTGGCCGGCACGGTCGGCTTGCCGGGACGCCGTACGTTCTTCCTGCAGGCCTCCTCCGGCCCCCGCGTCACCAGCGTCTCCCTGGAGAAGACCCAGGTCGCCGCGCTGGCCGAGCGGATGGACGAGCTGCTGGACGAGGTCGTACGGCGCACCGGCGGAAACGCCCCGGTCCCGGCCGTGGCCCCCGCGGAGGCCGCCGACACCGCCCCGCTGGACGTCCCCGTCGAGGAGGAGTTCCGCGTCGGCACCATGGCCCTGGCCTGGGACGGCGAGGAGCAGCGGATGATCGTCGAGGCCCAGGCCCTGGTGGAGCTCGACGCCGAGTCCGACGAGGACCTCGCCGAGGCGGAGGAGCGGCTGCTCCAGGACGAGGAGAACGGCCCGCCGATGCTGCGGGTCCGCCTCACCGGCGCCCAGGCCCGCGCCTTCGCCAAGCGCGCCCTGGACGTGGTCAACGCCGGCCGCCCGCCGTGTCCGCTGTGCAGTCTGCCGCTGGACCCGGAGGGGCACGTGTGCCCGCGCCAGAACGGCTACCGGCGCCAGGCGTGACGGGCCAGGGGGACATGCAGGCGCCCATGGAGGAACTGCTCGCCAAGGGCGAGCTGACCGTCGTCGGCCGGATCCGCGAGGCGTCCAACGCCGTCCTGCTGTGCACCGTCACCTACGACGGCGCGAGCGCCGACTGCGTCTACAAGCCGGTCAAGGGGGAGCGGCCGCTGTGGGACTTCCCCGACGGCAGCCTCGCCCAGCGGGAGGTCGCCGCCTACCTGGTCTCCGAGGCCACCGGCTGGGGCCTGGTGCCCGCCACCGTGCTGCGCGACGGACCCTACGGCGAGGGCATGGTCCAGCAGTGGATCGAATCCCGGCAGCCGCAGGAGGACTCCCCGCAGGAAGAGCTCCTCGCACTCGTCGAGGGCGAGGAGGCCGGTGAGGGCTGGAAGCCCGTGGCCTTCGCCGAGGTCGGCGAGGGCCGCACGGCCCTGCTCGTCCACGCCGACGACCCCAGGCTGCGCCGACTGTCCGTCCTCGACGCCGTCATCAACAACGGCGACCGCAAGGGCGGGCACCTGCTGCCCGCGCCCGACGGGCGGATCTACGGCATCGACCACGGCGTGACCTTCCACACCGAGGACAAACTGCGCACCCTGCTGTGGGGCTGGGCGGGGGAGCCGCTGACGGACGAGGCCCGCGGGGCGCTCGCCGCACTGGACGCGGAACTGGCCGAGGGAGCCCCCCTCGCCACCCGCCTGGCCGAACTGATCACGGCGGCCGAGCTGGCCGCCGTGCGGGCGCGGGTGGCGCACATGCTGCGCACCGGAAAGCACCCGCAGCCGTCCGGGCAGTGGCCGGCGATCCCCTGGCCACCGGTCTGAACCGGCCATCGGCCGTACGCACAGAACCGGCCAGACCGCAAGAGTGCCGATCAAGACAACAGTGCAGGTCCAGTTCGTTTCCGGAACATGCGTCCGGTTAGGCTCGAGACATGCATGCCTGGCCCGCTTCTGAGGTCCCCGCCCTTCCCGGCAAGGGCCGCGACCTCCAGATCCACGACACCGCGACCCAGGGGACGATCACCCTCGCCCCCGGTCCCGTCGCCCGCATCTACGTCTGCGGCATCACCCCGTACGACGCGACCCACATCGGTCACGCGGCGACCTACAACGCGTTCGACCTCGTGCAGCGCGTGTGGCTCGACACCAAGCGGCAGGTCCACTACGTCCAGAACGTCACGGACGTGGACGATCCGCTCCTGGAGCGGGCGCTGCGCGACGGCCACGACTGGACCGAGCTGGCCGAGCGCGAGACCGCGCTCTTCCGCGAGGACATGACGGCCCTGCGGATGCTGCCGCCGCAGCACTACATCGGAGCCGTCGAGGCCATACCCGGCATCGTGCCGCTGGTCGAGCGGCTGCGGGACGCGGGCGCCGCGTACGAGCTCGAGGGCGACACCTACTTCTCGGTGGAGTCCGACCCGCACTTCGGCGGGGTCTCCCACCTCGACGCCGAGGCGATGCGGCTGCTCTCGGCGGAACGGGGCGGCGACCCCGACCGCGCGGGGAAGAAGAACCCGCTGGACCCGATGCTGTGGATGGCGGCGCGTCCGGGCGAGCCGAGCTGGGACGGCGGCTCGCTGGGCCGCGGCCGGCCGGGCTGGCACATCGAATGCGTCGCGATCGCCCTGGACCACCTGGGCATGGGCTTCGACATCCAGGGCGGCGGCTCCGACCTCGCCTTCCCGCACCACGAGATGGGCGCCTCGCACGCCCAGGCGCTGACGGGCGAGTTCCCCATGGCCAAGGCGTACGTCCACGCCGGCATGGTCGCCCTGCACGGCGAGAAGATGTCGAAGTCGAAGGGCAACCTCGTCTTCGTGTCGGCGCTGCGCCGCGCCGGGGTGGACCCGGCGGCGATCCGCCTGGCCCTGCTCTCGCACCACTACCGGGCGGACTGGGAGTGGACGGACGCCGTCCTCGACGAGGCCGTGGCCCGGCTGGAGCGGTGGCGCGCTGCCGTGTCCCGACCGGACGGCATCCCGGCCGACGCGGTGCTCGAAGAGGTCCGCGAGGCGCTGGCGAACGACCTGGACGCCCCTGCGGCGCTGGCGGCCGTGGACCGCTGGGTGGAGCTCCAGAACGCCACCGACGGCGACGACGAGTCGGCCCCCGGCCTGATCTCCCGGACCGTGGACGCTCTCCTGGGCGTGGCCCTGTAGCCGACCCCGGAGGAGAACGCGGGAGCGGGGGGGGGGGGGGGGGGGGGGGGGGGGGGGGGGGGGTGGGGGGGGTGGGGGGGGGGGGGAGGGAGGAGGGGGGGGGGGAAAAAACCCCCCCCCCCCCCCCCCCCCCCCCCCCCCCCCCCCCCGCTCCGCCGTTTCACGGCCTCATCGCGTCACTGCACCACGGTGACCGGCAGGTGCCGGGGATCGGCGGGGCAGCCGTAGATCTGGAGGGTGTAGCCGCGGCCCACCGTGATGTCCGTGGGGGCCGCGGACGACCCCGGCGGCTCCTCGACGGGACGCCAGCCGGAGGTCTCACCGTGCCACTCTGTGTGGTCGAGGGTGAGCAGCGGCTCGCCGACGGCCGCGCACTGCGGGCAGCGCAGCTCCTCCGGGCCGCCCGAGTCGCGGAAGGTGAACGGGGCGGCCCAGCCGCCGGCCTTCCACCCCGCCGCGACGGACAGGGCGTCCCGGTAGTCCGCGGCCACGTCCTCCTCCCAGCGGGCGATCCGGTCGGCCAGCTCGGGGTCCAGATCGTGCGGGGCCGGGTACTCGCGGACCTGCTCCGGATGCAGCACGCACGGGACCGGCACCAGTTCGTACGTGCCCACGTACGCGGGCTCCGGAGCGGCCGCCAGGACCCCCGCCTCCGCCACGTCTGCAGCCCGCCGCCAGCGCAGCTGGACGGCCTCGGAGCCCACCCGGTACTCGATGTCGATGAAGGGGCACCACAGCACCTGGAGCAGATCCGTGCCCTCGGGGAAGGGCAGGCCGGGGACGTCCCGGGCGTACAGCTGCGCCACCGGTATCAGCGGGTGCGGGCCCTCGGACAGCAGCGACGGGTCATGACCGGCGTGGATCCGGGCAACCTCGGCGTGGTCCTCATCCGTCCAGACGTCGAGGGCGCGGATCCGCCGGAGCGTGCGCACCTCCTCGGGCGTGTTCAGCCCGAAAGGGGCGTCGTGCTCCAGCGAGCACGACGCCCAGGGCTCGTCGGCCGGCCATACGGCCTCGGGGAACAGCGGTACAGCCGTTAACGCTAAGCCGATGATCAAGGGGTCGGTGCAGGTCGGGAGCGGGTCTACCTCAGCTCGGCGTTCGGGTGGGGCTGGGCCTGGAGCCGTTCGCGCAGCTCGATCTCCTCGGCGGTGAGCGGCTCTCCCGGTCGGCGCAGGCGGACGGGCTTGGGCCGCATCGGCACGCCGTCGTCTGGCGCGGTGGCCTCGGCTTCCGCGAGGGCCCGGTACAACGAGGCGACGGAGGGGTGCTTGCCCGCGTTCCTCCCTGCCTTGATGGTCAGCTTCTTGGCGATCTCGGGGACGGGGACGCCCTTGTCCTTGAGCGCGACGGCGAAGGTGAGCATGTCGTCGTCGATGACCTTCGGGCGTCCGCCGTGGTTGCCCTTGGACGCGGCGATGACCTGGCCTTCGAGGGTCTTCTCCCGGATGTAGTTGCGCTCGATCTGCCCGGCCACGGCGAGGACGGCGAAGAACATGGCGCCCATGCCCGCGGTCCGGAGGGGACCGATCCGCGGGGCTGAAGGCAGCGCGCCTCTGCGCTCCGACGCCCTGTCGGTCTCGGTCTTCTGGACCGGCAGGGCGGTTCGTTGTCGGTCAGTCCCGGCGGGCACCCTGGACGATCCGGTCGATGACGGCTGCGGCCCGCTCCGGGTCCTCCTTCAGCCACCTGCCGAGGTGGTCCTGGACGGCCTGTCCGACGCAGTCGCGTACTTCGGTGTTCTCCAGCACGCCCCTCGTGGAGCCCGAAAACTCGGGACAGTCCAGCTTCACTGACACGACCGCCGTCAGGCCCTCGCCGATCCGATCGGCACCGAATCCGGGGTCCGTAGCTGTCAGCAGCCCGTGCTCCCGCGCGTACGCGGTGATCGCGGCCGTCATCCCGTTGCGAAAGCCCACCGCGTGGGTGCCGTTGATGGTGGGCCGGGCTGTTGGCGTAGCTCCGGACCCGCTCCTCAGGACGGCTGCACCAGCGGAAGGCGACCTCCATCACCCCCGCCATCCGAGGGTCCTCGTGCTCGAAGGCGATGGTGTCCATGGGGGCGGACACCGCCGCGTGCCCGTCGAGGAAGGCGACGAAGTCTCTTGCCCCTCCCGGGAACCGGAACCGCTCCGAACGGGACTCATCTGGGCGGCGCAGGTCGGTCAGGGAGATCTCCAGGCCCTGGTTCAGGAAGGCCAGTTCCCTGAATCGCTCTTCCAGCCCGTCGAACGAGAATTCCGCGGCTCCGAAGATGTCGGTGTCGGGCCAGAAGACAATGGTGGTCCCGCTTTCCGTCGCCGTCCCCGCTGAGGTGAGTGGGGTGGCGGCCACTCCGCGCACGTACTCCTGGACCCATCGGACTCCCTCGCGTCGCACCTCGGCCGTCATCCGTTGCGACAAAGCATTGACGACGGCGGGCCCGACGCCGCAGAAGCCGAGCGTGATGTCGTGGCGGCCTGCGGCTCCCGTCCCGGTCTGCATTTGGGTGAGCAGGGCTTCGATCCCTGGACCGCCGGCGGTCCCCGTCTCGTCGATGGGAACGCCCGGTCCGTCGTCGGCGACACGCACACCGCCGTCGGGCGTGAGGGTGACGTCGACGGAGGCGGCACGGCCGTCCAGAACCTCGTTCACCGCCCGGTCCGCGACCTCGAACACCATGTGTCGCAGGCCGCGTTCACTTGTCGAGCCGATGTACATTCCGGGCCGCTTTCGAACGGCTTCCCACCCCTCCAATATCTGGATGTTGCTGGCGTCGTAACTGGTGGATTCCTCGCTCACGATGTCCCCTCCGATGGTGTCCAGCAGAACCTCCCAGGCTAGGAGAATCCCAGGAAAACACCAGGTCAGAGCAATTTCACCGATGTCACGGGCGGGCGTAAGGGCGGCTGTCCGGAGGTAGTCGGCCCAGGGGCCGCAGGTCATCGCCGGAGCGCGGCCGCGGCGCCAATGAGGGCGTGAACGGGACCCTTTCCATCGGCCCCGAGGCCTCAGTTTCAACTTCTGTAAGGTCCTCCCCTGTCCGGCGCCTTTCCCGGGCAACAGTCCGGCTCCCGGGGAGAGGCCGAGGTCCCTCTACTACTCGTCGTCCTCATCCAGCCCGAGCCCGGCCGCGTCCGGGTCGCGCAGCGGGCGCAGGGCGCCGGCGGCCGGGGTGGAGGCGGTGAAGCTGTAGCGGCCGAGCACGTTGAGGTTCGCGTGCTTGAGCGGGGAAAGGCGGGCGATGTCCTCGTCCCGGATCTCGTGGCCCTCGGCGCGGAGCTGGGCGACGGCGGCATCGATGTACTTCGTCGTCCAGAGCACGATGGCGTTGAGGACCAGGCCGAGGGCGCCGAGCTGGTCCTCCATGCCGTCGCGGTACGCCTGGTGGATGGTGCCGCGCTTGCCGTGGCACACGTCGCGGGCCAGCTTGTGGCGGGACTCCTGCACGGTGAGCTGGCGGTTCATCTGCCGGCGGTAGGTGTCATCGACCGGGTCGACCATCCGCATCAGGTGCTCGGTCTTGCCGATCCGCCCGTACTCCGCGAACGCCTGCCCCAGCGGGGTGGGGTGGCCCTCGCGGCCGAACATCCGCAGCAGGTCGTAGGCACGGACCTGGTTGGTGACCAGGGAACCCGCGACCCGGAGCATGTCCGGCCACCACGTCTCGATCTTCTTCAGGTTGACCCGGTTCCGGGCCAGCGGCTCCAGCACCCCGTACGTCCCCGTCTCGACCCCGGCATCGTGGCCCGCCAGAACCGCTGGTCGTCCAGGTCCTTGAAGCGGGGGCTGAAGTTGTAGCCCAGGATCTTGAAGATCCCGAACACGATGTCGGAGTACGAGGCATTGTCGGTGGCCACCATCTCCGGCTTCACCCCGCCGTCGAGGTTCAGCAGGGCGTCCAGGATGTGCAGGGAGTCGCGCGGGGTGCCCGGAACGACCATCTGCCCGATGCCCGCAACCTGGTCGTTGACGGCGTTGAGCCAGGTGATGCCCCGCTTGAACCCGAAGTACTTCGGCGAGGGCGCCGCGCTGATCGTGCGGACCGGGACCACGAACCGCAACCCGTCGACCGAGGCCAGCAGGCCGTCGCCCCAGTAGGCCACGATCGGCACCTCGGACTGCGCCTTGATGAGCATCGCGTTCGCCGCGGCGATCGTGTCGGCGCGCAGGTAGAACTGGTCGACGTGGACCAGGCGGGAGCGCGTGAGGGCCTCGTGGCCGGGGTTGGTGACCGGGATCATGCCGATGTTGCACGCCTCCGAGACCAGCAGCGCAACCAGCGAGGTGGGCAGGTCATTCATGCGGGTGGTGCCGTCACCCAGGTGCACGAAGGCGTCGAGGAACCCGGTCCAGGAGTGGACCTCGAAAAGCAGGTCCGGCAGGTCGATCTTCGGGAGCATCTTCTCGACCCGCTTGCGCAGCAAGGCCAGCGACTTCGGCTCGCCAAGCGCGCCGAGCTTCTCCACGTTCAGCTTCACCCGGCCGTTGGGCTGGACGTCGAGCGACACCTTCGCGTCAGTGCCCGCCGACTCCAGCCGCTCGGCCATCTGCTTCCAGCCGGCGTCCAGGGCCTGCACCAGCTCCTCCAAGTGCTCCTGCACGGGCATGTCCAGGCTCAGCCCGGCCAGCACGTCCTCGCGCACTGCCTCCCACGCCGGCCCGTCCAGGAGCCGGGCGCGGGGGTCGGACCAGCGGTGCGAGGGGGAGGCGAACACGTCCCGGCGCTGGAGGGCGCGGTGCAGCTGCTCCAGCACGCACACCACGTACGCGTCCCGGTCCACCGACCCCTGCGGCAGGTCGGAGTTGGCGTAGACCGCCTTGCGCCAGGCAGCCGGCACCAGCTTGTCGTCGACCTCGCGCGGCAGGAGCGGCTTGTCCTTGACCCGTCGGCGAGCCAGCGCGGGCAGCCGCCGCACTCCGGCCAGCACTCGCGCACCGCCGGTCGCCGCGTCGAGCGCCTTCGACTCGCCCAGCAGCGCGAGGAACGGGCGCACGGTGTTGTAGCGGGTGGTCAGGGCCGCCCGCATCGCGACGTCGGCCGAATCCGCGCCCTCGGGAACTAGCGACACCACGAGCGCGGCCGCGGTCATCACCGCCTCGCGGGGCGCGACCTCCTCGACCGCCGCCCACAGCGCCGCCGTATCCAGGTCCGCGCCGTGCTCCCCGACCAGCTCCAGCTCCTCGAACAGCACCTTCGCCGCCCGCGCGAGCGTCCGTGACGCCTTCTCCAGCTGCGGCAGCGTCGACAGGCGCTCCTTCTCCGTGGCCCGCTTCGCCGTGCTGATCAGCCGGGTCGCCATCAAGACCTGGAAGAGGTCCAGGGCCTCGTCGATGGCCTTCGCCTCCAGGTGGCGCATCACCGCGGTGAGCATCGCGGTCCGCTTGGGCTCCTCGGCCCGCTCCAGGTTCGCCGCCTTCGACCCCAGCCCGTACCGGGCCAGCGCCGCCAGCCGGTTCGGCGGGACCTGCGACAGCCGCACCCGGCCCAGCCCGAACGCCCCGATCTCATCGACCCGCTCCAGCGCCCGGGCGAACGCCGTAGCCGTCGTACGCGTCGGCGGCCGGCGCAACCGCTCCAGCTCCGAGAACCGCGCGCCCTCCGGCGTCACCAGCATGGCCACCAGGTCCCCGGGCAGCGCCGCATCCGCCCGGTGCGCGGCCCTGGCCACTGTGGTGTGCAGCCGCTTCTCCGCGACCGCCCGGACCTCCGACACCTTCCGGGCCAGCACCGACACCCCCCGGCAGCAGCACCCGGTGACGGCGCAGCCAGCCCACCGCCTGGTTGAACAGCGCCACCGGCCCCTCGGCGTGCGTCCACGCCCGCCCGTGTAAGAACGTACGGAACTTCCGCCCCCACTCCGCATCGTCGTACTCGTGGTACTCGTACGCGTCCCGGATCTCCCACGCGTGCTCGTATGCCGTCGGCTTGCGCTCGGTGTACTGCTTCACGCAACTGACGTCCTCGATGCCGAGCTGCTCTCCGAGGTACTCCACCACGGCCCACGGAACGTCCAGCGCGTCGTTAGGGAGGAACCGGCCGATGTAGCGCACAGTGCACATCTGGAGGGCGAACCCGAGCCGGTTGTGATCGCCGCGCCGCTTCGCGATCAGCTTGCGGTCCTCGTCGTCGAGGAAGAAGAACCGCTCCAGCTGCGGCCGGGTCGGCTCCTCGTTGAACTTCCCGTACGAAGCCGCCTGCTCGTCAGTCAGAAACTCCACTGGCATGGACCTGACGCTAACGACGCCCGCAGCCGCCCAACGATCTTCCACCGAACCCCGGCGCCAGACCGATCGCCTGTGCTAGCAGCCTATGATCATCGGCTTAGCGTTAACGGCTGTACCGCTGTTCCCCGAGGCCGAGGGAGTCAGGTGACCGGTGGGTGCGGCTCTGCCACGCTCGATCACCCCCAGTCTTCCGTCGCCGCGGCGCGCGGACCGTACGGGGGCGGGTTCGGCGACGGCTGCACCCCGGGTACAGCAGGCCCCGAAAGCCCCTGCGGGGCCGTCACCAGCCGGTGACGGCCCCGCTTCGCGGTGTCCTGAGGTCCCATTAACTGCGGTTCTGCGCCCACAGGACGAGGAGAGTGACGATTGCGCCTCCCACCCCGGTGGCGGCTCCTCGGACGAGGGCGAACGTCGCCGTCCGAGCCAGCCGCTTGGCGTTCCCGTTCTTGCGTTCCTGCTTCTTCACTGGGGGCTCCCGAGTGGTCGTGGCCCGCTTGGTGCGGGCCGCTTCAACCACCGTGAGCGGTACAGAAGAGGAGGTAGTCACTGTCTGACACCCTCTGACACTCTGGCACCGGTCGATCTAGGACAGGGGGATGTACACATGTCGCAGCAGCGCCGGGGGACGAGAGGCATCGACATGCCGACGGAGGACGTCCTGCCGCCGGGCGGGGAGCGGGAGCTCCTGTTGGCCCTTCACGTGCTGTACATCGACGCGGACCGCCCTGGCGTACGGGACATCGAGAGCGGCATGAAGGAGGACGACGATCTGCCGGGAACGATGAACAGACAGGCCGTCAGCGACGTCCTCGCCGGCCGCGCGTTCCCGCGCCTGAAGCAGGCCGAGGCGCTCGGCATGTTCCTCGCCAAGTGCGCCCGGGCGGACCCTGAGCCGGTCAGGGAGTGGGTGGGGCGCTTGTGGAAGGAGGCCGACCTGGAGCGCCGCGGCTCCCTCGGCCAGCAGCCGGCCGAAGGCGACGGCGGCACGGAGGGCGCCGACTCTCCACAGCCCGGCAGCCTCCTGCACGCGCTGCACCACCTTGAGGACGAACTGTTCCCGCACGAGATCGAATCCGACATCGCGCTGATGGTCACCGGGCCGAAGGACAACCGCTGGGACGACTTCGCAGGACTGTTCCGGTCCGCAGGCTCGATCCTGGTCGTCGGCCGGCTCACGCACTGGCAGCCTGGCCCCGACGAACCGGTGGCCCCGTTGATGGGCCCCGAGCTTGCGCGCTACGAGAGCGCCAAGGACCCGGCTGAGCGCCGACGTCTCCTGAGCACGCGGGTTTTGATCCGGCACACCGTTGCCGCGGCGACTGACCTTGAGCCGCACCAGGTCGTGCTGAGGAGCGGACCCGGAGGCCGCCTGTACGTGCGGGGCATGGACACGATCGACATCAGCCTCACGCTGGACGGGGACCTGGCCGTCGTGGGCCTGACCCAGGTCGGACTCATCGGCGTGGGCATCGCCACCGCCGAGAGCGTCGCAGACCGGCCCGCCGGAGAGCTGCTGGATGTCCTGGCACCCCACGAAGTCGAGTTCCTGCGCTCGATCCCGCCCGAAGAGCGGATGTCGCGCCTGATGAACCTCTGGGTCCTGAAAGACGCCTACACCAAGTGCATCGGCCAGGGCCGCCAGCTCCGGTACACGGCCTTCGGGTTCACCACCGACGAGCCGACTACCCCCGCGTTTTTGTCGCCCGACATCTCCTCTCCCCACGATGACGCCTGGTCGTTCGCCATCTACTCCACCGGCCGGGGACACCGCATCGGCGCAGCCGTGCACGACGCCGGCTTCTCCGACACGCCATCCCTGCTTGGCAGAGACCTGAAAGCCAAGCTGCGCCACTTCCTGACCGGCTGACGCTGGCCGAGATTTCGGCCCCGCGGCTGTGAGCCATGGTGCTCACGGCTGTCGAGAACCTGGAGGAGATACGTGATAACCGCCGAGTCGACGTTCGTCTACGTGATGACTCATCCGGCGTACGACGCGGGGAAGGTCGGCCTGGGCGCTTCCGGGCGCATGGACCGGTTGCGCCGCTAACCCCTGTCTCCCGCACTGTCCTGTCTGTCCCGCCGCCGGCTGTGCAGGCAGTACGGCGGTGGCGTGCAGTGCCTCGTCTGCGGAGGGTCCGCAGACGTCTCGGGAGGGAACCTCATGTCCACCGCTACCGACCCGCAGCCCCAGACCCCGCAGCAGCAGTCCCCGCGGCCGCCGCAGCAGCCGGCCACGGATCCGCTCGTGACGCTGTGCCTGGTCATCGTTGGCGCACTGGTCCTCGCAATGGCCGGCTATGTGTGCGTCGCCCACCCGTCGCTGACCGGGCCGATCGCGACGGTGGCGACGGTGGCCGGGGCACTGGTCGCGGCGGTCGGCGTCGCGGTCGCCGTCCGCCGGCGCTGACCCACGGCCCCACACGGGGCCCCACGTGAACGACAAACGCCCCGCCCGGATCTCCGGGCGGGGCGTACGGGTATGCAGGTCAGGGCCTGTCCTCGGCGTCGAGGATGTCGAGTGCGCGCGGGACGCCGTCCCCGCTGCTCCAACTGGGGTGCGGGAAGGCGGGAGGGGCTTCTTCCGTCCACGCGCCGGGGCTGGGTACGGCTGCGGGCTCCCGGCCGCCGGCGAGCGCGTCGAGCTGCGCGGTGATGGTGTCGAGGTCGAGGAGGCCAGCGGCGTAGGCCTCGAGGAACAAGCCGACGGCGTGGGAGATCGATACCTCGTTCTGACCAGCGCGTTCCTTGCCCGCCTCCCACACGGTCCCGGCCACGTTCACCGTGCGGACCACCTTCTCGTCGGTGAGTTTCCGCTCGGTGGGCCGGCCGGTACCGGCGGGATAGACCTTGGGGACCTGGCGGGGTGCGGTGGCCATGCGGGCGTCGCCTCTCATCTCGGGCGCGGACCGTATCAGGTCCGCGCCCCCACCCTACCCGTTAACTTATATAACTTCTCGCTTTCGACGTCCTTCGGGAATTCGGGTCAAGGCCGGGCGGCCGGGGCCGGCTCCAGGGCGGCGGCACGCCTCCCTCCGTCGAGGTGCCCGGCGAGGGCGAACACGGGGCGAACGCACTTGTATAACTTCTCGGTCTTTTGGGGACCGGCCGCAGGAGCGGGGGCGTGGCCAGTGCCTCGGTCTCGGCGGCGGCATGCTCGCACGCGTCCGCCAGGACGGCGGCCCGGTGGGCGAGTTCCGCCGCGCGGCGGGCCGGAAGGGCCCCGTCGGCCTCCGCGGCGTCGCTCGCTCCCATCCGATGCGCATCCACAGCTCCTGAAAGCCTGTTTCTCATCCCCAAAAAGGCCAGGTCAGAGTCTTCCCGTCCCGGCTTCAGCTGTACGGGCGCGTTCGCTGAACGGTTGCGGTGACCTTGATCAAAGCCTCCCCTGCCGCCAGCCTCCCAGGTGGGCACAGAACACTGCGGGCCGCCACCCTGGGGGTGGCGGCCTTGGCCGTGCTCAGGCCATCCGGGAAGCAGGTGGGGCATGCGGCGTCGGGGTTGTTGTCAGAGGTAGTTCTGGGGGGTGCGGTTGGACGCACTGCCGAACATCTCGTACATCCATTCCGTCGTGCCCAGATTCGAGGTGGTGTCGTACATGCCGCCGTCACCGCCGCGGAGGTCCCAAGACCCCGCCGCCGCCGTCCGCTGTGATGCCGGCGGGCTGTACTGCCGGGGTGGCGGCGAATGCCGAGCCGGCGGTGAGGGAGAGGCCTCCGGCGGCGATGGTGCTGGCGATCAGGAGGGGAACGAGGCGTCGGGCCCTGGTGATGGCCATGAGGGAGAGTCCTTAAAGAGGGAGGTCGAGGGTGGGGGTCCGGACCCCGGCGGGCGGTTCGTCGGTGTTCCTGCCGTGTCCGTGTCTCCATTGGGCCTCAGACCCGGGGGTGTGGTCATGGCCCGGAAAGTCGGGGCTTGACAGGGCCCGCTTGAACCGGGATGCCCTGCTGGCTGCGGGACGGGGCTGGGGTGCAGGTCCCTGCGGGATAGGTCGTGCTGGACTTGCCGCCAACCGAGCTACGGGTCGGGGACCAGGTCCGCGTCGGCGGCCGCCTGGTGGCCATCGCCGATCTGCGCTACCGGTACGGCGGGACCCGCACGATGAGAACCCGCGTCATGCAGGGCGATCGAGTGAAGTCGGGATTTGCCAACCGGACGGCGACATCCCGGCTATCCCTAGCCGCTACATTCGCCCTGGTCAGGTTTCCCCGCTCCCGGGGACGACCCCTACGAATCCGCTTGGTCAGGAGTTGATCTGCGATGATCGCGCACGGGTTTAAGCGTCGGATGTCTGCTTTCGCGACAGTGCTAGGGCTTGGCGTCGCGATGCCGTTCGGAGTACTCATCACACCCGCCCACGCAGCCTCGATCTTGAGCGTCAACAAGTTTCACGAAGGTACTTTCGTGCGGGGCGGGCAAGGGATCTACACCATCCAGGTGTCCAACACCGGCGATGAAAATACTGGCTCGCTGGTCATCACAGACAACCTCCCCGCAGGTCTCACCGTCGTCTCCGTCAGTGGCGGTTTCGCAGGCCCCGAGAATTGCGAGGTCACGAACAACGGGAGGAATATCCGCTGCGCTGTCCCCTACTTCCCCCCCTCCTTGGTCTCCAACCTGAACGTCCGCGTGAACATCGCCGACAATGCACCCTGCTCCGTCGAAAACACCGTCACAATCGTCGAGACTGGCGGTCAAAACGCCACCCTCTCGGACACTGACCCGACCACCATCACCGGCGGCGACTGCAACGGGGGCGGCGGCGGGGGTGGCGGCGGGGGTGGCGGCTCCATCCTGCCGATCAACCTGAACGGCGTCCTCCCACTCTTCAACAACATCAACACCGGCAACAACATCAACAGCCCGAACGGCAGCAACAGCAACAACCAGGCCTTCGGATTGAACGCGCCCTGAGGGGGGTGGACCAACGGTGAGGTGGCTGGCCGGCCTTCGAGGTGAGGATGTTGGCGCTGGGCAGTTCAGCGACGAGCTCTTAGCGGTAAGCCCTTGATGGTCAGGTCGCGTCCGTGATGCGGGTGGCGTAGACCCGGTGGGCCTTGCGCTCGGCGGAGCTGGCGGTGTCGGTGGCGAGGGCGGCGGCCTGCTGCAGCGCGGTGCGGTGGAGTTTGAGGGGTGCGGTGATCCGGAGGGAGTGGCCCTGGCCGCGGCGGATGGTCCGGCCGGAGGCGAGCGTGGTGCGGACGGTCTCGTCGCCGCCTGCGAGCAGGCGGTCGGCGAGCAGGCCGGGCAGGTCGAGGGTGATCTCCGGGTCCGGCTCCGGCTGGGGGCCTGAGGAACATCGGTGTCAGATCGTGCGCTAAGCCTCCGTCGCCCCTGGTGGGCGGCTGACGGCGCGTCGGCGACGGGACCGGTCTGAAGTCGTTCCCCAGATAACACCCCAATATCTGCGGTAGCTTGATCCGTCACCTGCGGTGACGTTCTCCGGCCGCTACGTAAAAGCGTCACTGTTATCTGCGGTAAGGGGGAAGTGGTGCCCAGCGTCGTGCAGCTGGCGACCGGGAAGGCGTTGACCGTCCGGGCGGCGGCCGACGTGTTCCTCGACTCGCTCGGCAACCCGAACACGGTCCGGAACTACGGGATCGGTGTCGGCAAGACCGCCGAACGGATCGGCGTTGGTCGGCCGCTGGCGTCGGTCGCGGACGACGAGATCGGCGAGGCCCTCGAACTGCTCTGGGGCGCCGCGGCGGTCAACACGTGGAACTCCCGCCGGGCCGGGGTGCTGTCCTGGCTCGGCTGGTGCCGCGAGCGCGGCCACGAGGGTCCGGCGGTCCCGGCCTGGGTGAAGCGGCTGGCGGTGCCGGACTCCGAGACCCCGGCCCGCTCGAAGATGGCGATCGACCGGCTGATCGCCCGGCGCGAAGTCCACCTTCGGGAGAAGACGATGTGGCGGATGCTCTACGAGACCTCCGGGCGGGCGGAGGAGATCCTCGGCGTGAACATCGAGGACCTGGACCTCGCCGGGCGCCGCTGCCGGGTGAAGGCGAAGGGCGCCCGGACCAAGGCACGCCGTCGCGGCCGGGCCCGCGAGGACTACGTGCTGGAGACCGTGTACTGGGACGCCGGCACCGCCCGGCTCCTGCCCCGCCTGCTGAAGGGCCGCACCCGCGGACCGGTGTTCGTCACCCACTGCAAGCCCGGCCCCGGCAAGGTCGTCAGCGCGCGCGACGTGTGCCCGGATACCGGATTCGCCCGGCTCTCATACGGGCAGGCCCGCGCCCTGCTGGACGAGCGCACCGCCGTACGCGGACCCGGGACGGGCTGGGACCTGCACGAGTACCGTCACTCCTCCCTGACCCACCTCGGCGAGCAGGACGCCTCCTTGCTGATGCTGATGGCGAAGTCCCGGCACAAGAAGCCGGAGAACGTCCGGCGCTACTTCAAGCCGTCCCCGGACGCGATTGCCGAACTCACCAGCTTGCTCGCCCCGGGCGACAGCCGTCGCTGAGCGATGCAGGAACGGGGACCGCAGTGCCCGCTTTCGACCATCATTGCCCCGGGCACTCTCCGCGACTCAGAGACGCCGCTGCGAAGGGAAGGTTGCGGATGGTCTCCCCCGGCATAACCAGCTGCTGCTGGCCCTCGAAGCCCGGCGATGAGAAGACGCACCAGAAGTAGCGGGTCTGGTTCTGCACGGTGCGGAACCACGGGTCAGCCAGCGGATTGTCCCCGCGGTAGAGCCTGAGCTCGCCATAGCCCTCGGGCTCGGAGTACGTACACACGCCCGTGACATACGGGCACTCCACCGGGTCATCGGCCGGCGCGGCGGACGCGGTCGGCAGCACCGCGGTTCCCAGGAGCGCGACGGTGGCCCCGAGCACTGCCATGGCGTGGCGACGGAAACGCTTCATGTGATCTCTCTTCTCTTGTCGGCTGCGCAGAGCGGATACCTTGTGTGGTCAAGATCAGAGTTCCCGGTACACATGGTGTGCAGCGCGGTGGGCCAGGCCGGTTCACCCCTGCAGCCGAGCGCACTGGAAGCACCGTCCCCGCGCACCGCGTGCCCGAGCGCCCCGTCGCGCAGGGGGCGCAGGCCGCCGGGGAGGTCGGGGAGCTGGAAGGAGTACCGGCCGAGCATGTTGACGTGGTGCCGGACGAACGGGGAAAGCCGGGCGATGTCCTCGTCCCGGACGTCGAAGCCGTCGGCGCGAAGCTGGGTGACGGCCGCGTCCATGTACGGGGTGTTGCGAAGTCCCCGGACCCCGCCCGCTCTCCCTGACCGAGCGTCATTCTGATTACAGAGAGCTACCTGTCACTTCGCCGTAGCTTCGGGAGAACAGGGCCGTGAAGCCCACGGAGCCGATCACAGCGGGGCCCGGCACGTGCACGGTATCTCCGACGAGGACGTAGCGGACGCCAGGCCCTTCGAGAAGGTCCTGCCGCGTCTGCGGAAGGTCACCAAGGACCGGATCATCTGCGCCTACACCAGCCCCGGTGTGGACGACCTTGACCTATTGATGAAAGAGCCGGGCGACCGGCTGCGCTCTCAACAACGGCGCCTTGGCGGCCGGGAACACCCACCACGGCACTGGCAGGGTGGGCGGAAACATCATGGGTCTCCCTACCGGCAGCGCACTGAATCAATGCGGCGGGGCGGACCTCCCTACGCTGGAGGATGTCGTCTCCAAGCTAGGGAAGCGCTCAACCCGGTGATGGCTTCCGCGAAGGCCGACCGGCTGTTTGGGGCAAACCCCGGTGGTGCCCTGTACCTGGTCCGACTGCGGCCGCGACAACCCGTCGGTTTCGGGAAGGTGAGGTCCTGGAAAGAGGGTGCCCACCGCTGTACGCCGTTCAGACGACTCCGAGTTCCGTGAGCACCGCAACGCGGTCCGCGGGGGAGCGTCGCGCGGGTTGGACAGCCATACGCCGAGCTTCACCGCGTGCTCCTGGCCGTGGTGTTCAACGCGTTCGACGTGAGCCCTTGAAACGCCTGTGAGGGTGCCCTCACGGGCCAGGTAAGCACGCGCAGCCGCTACGCCCCGCTCCCACGCGTCCGCCCGGCCTGCCGCACTCGGCTCCGGCCGGTCCGGGTGCCCGGAGTTCCGGGACACCCTCTAGTACTCCAGCCGTAGATCGTGATCATGGATGCGGAGATCGCCCGCCGGTAGCCTTCCTACGTGGCTGAGACCTGGGACGAACAGCGGCTGATCGCGGACGGCTTCGAGCGTGTGTACGTCGAGCTGGAGTGGTACGACGGACCTCGCGTCGGCCTCGCTGACATCGTTGGGGAGCCCCACTACTTCGACGGCTATGGCCAGTACGTCGGAGACGAGGCCGATGAGTACCGTGTCTGGCCTGCGAGTTCGGCTGTGGTGGAGTTGGAGCGCGAGCAGTGGGCGATCTACGTCAGCTGGAACGAGTGTCATGAGGCTGGGAAGGTCGGGCTGGAGAGCCATCCGGGTCACGGTGGGATCGACGCCCGCTACGACGAACTGGACGCGCTGCTTGCACCCCACCGTCAGGTGCCGGACGACGCGCGTCGGCTGGTGGGTGAGATGCGGTTCGACGCCGGCGGTCGCTACCGGGTCGAAGGGATGGACTACTGGTTCCGGTGGGGCGTCCGAGCAGATGAGGCCGCGGTTGATCATTAGGTGTTGTGTGGATAACCAATGATCAAGCGGCGGCCTCGGACGCCAATATGGTGCCTGCCCACTGGCAGGATGCCTTCGAGGGTCTGATGAGCCGGATTGCCAACCGGTTCTCCCGGGTTGAACCCCGCCGCCGGGTGCGGCGGTTGGTCTCCGGGCTGCTGTCGGATCTGCCGCGCAAGAACTGCTGGACCCTGGCCGAGCACGCGGGCGACGCCACCCCGGACGGCATGCAGCACCTGCTGCACCGCGCGAAGTGGGACGCCGAGGCGCTCCGTGACGACGTACGCGCTTACGTGGTCGAGCACCTGCACGACACTGATGCGGTGCTCGTGGTCGACGAGACAGGCGACCTGAAGAAGGGCACGGCGACAGTCGGCGTGCAGCGCCAGTACACCGGAACGGCCGGCCGCATCGAGAACGCCCAGGTCGCCGTCTACCTCGTGTACTCCGCCGCACGCGGGCATGCCGCCATCGACCGGGCCCTGTACGTGCCGCGCTCGTGGACCGACGACCCGGACCGCTGCCGACACGCCGGAATCCCCGCCGACCTGGCCTTCGCCACCAAGCCCCAACTCGCCGCCAGCATGGTCATCCGGGCCCTGGACGCGGGAACACCCGCTCGCTGGGTCGCGGGAGACGAGGTCTACGGCGACAACCCGCACCTGCGGACCGCCCTCGAACACCGCCGGACCGGCTACGTCCTGGCCATCTCCAGCACCCACCCCGTCGTCACCCACGCCGGGAAGTTCCAGGCGAAGGTCCTGGCGCTGCGGATCCCCAAGCGGGCCTGGCAGCGGCGCTCGGCCGGCCCGGGCGCAAAGGGCGAGCGCTACTACGACTGGGCTCAGGTCGACATCGACGGCCCAGCCGGTCGCACCGGCCATTGGTGGCTGCTGGTCCGCCGCAACCGCCGAGCTGGTGAACTCGCCTTCTACCGATGCTTCTCGCCCCAGCCGGTGCCGCTGTCCGATCTGGTGCGGGTGGCCGGACAGCGCTGGACGGTGGAAGAGACGTTCCAGGCGAGCAAGGGCCTGACTGCCTGGACAAGCACCAGGTCCGCCGCTGGACCTCCTGGCACCGATGGGTCACCCTCGCCATGCTCGCCCACGCCTTCCTCGCCGTCACGGCAGCGACCGAACGCCGCGACCGCCCCGCTCCCGACGGTCTGATTCCCTTGACCGGCAACGAGATCCAGCACCTGTTCGCAACGCTGATCGGCCCGGTCCACGGCCTCGCGCACCGACTGCGCTGGTCACACTGGCGACGACGGCACCAGGCCCGCGCCCGCGACTGCCACTACCGGCGGCAAGTGGCCACCCAGCCATGAAGATTACGATCTACGGCTGGAGTACTAGCCCATCATCTAGTCCTCCGCCTCGTCGCACACGCTCTGGGCCTGCTCGAGGGGCTGTGTCGAAAAAACTGGAACGTTCACGTCGGCGTTAATAGCGCACGAATTGATCAGATTAAGCAGATCACCATCATCATCGGCCTGTGCTTGTGCTGCGGGAGCCATGAATCCTGCCAAGAGCAAGCTGACAGCAGCGATTTGGGCCCTACGAGCTTTCATTCTCATCCTCCGACTCTGCGGTCCGGATAATCAGGCATCCTGCGCAACGCGGGAAGGGCGTCGCAGGCACGCCTGCCGAGACGCCAGAACCCATATGGGGCACCTCGATACCGTCATCGAGTGTGCGGCCACACGCGAAACTGTCGCAGAGACGTGAGTTACCGGGTGGCGTGGATCCAGGAGGACGGCGCCGAACAGGTGTCGGCGGTGACCTACGACTGGCCGAGTGCCGAGCACCGCAAGGCGCGGTGGTGCGGCCGCGGCCTGCCGCCTCACACAGGGCTGCACCGGCTGTTCCCCGAGGCCCCGTGCGCCGGCCGGGCGGAACGTTCACCCGGTGAATTCCGCGACCCACGCGAGTGATGCCCCCTCCTCGATCGACCCGGTGTGCGCGTCCATCGGCACGCGGCGGACGGTATCCGCTAAGGGCTGTCCCGTAAATGATCTCCAAGTCGTCCCGGGCATCGTTGGTTGCGGTGTGGTCCCCTGGTCTATCCGGCGAGGGCGAGGTTGTGCATCCGGGCGATGCCGAGCATGGCGTGGTGGACGCCGTCGCCTCTGAGGC
Organism: Streptomyces sp. NPDC046349; assembly: GCF_055587885.1. Taxonomy (NCBI): domain Bacteria; kingdom Bacillati; phylum Actinomycetota; class Actinomycetes; order Kitasatosporales; family Streptomycetaceae; genus Streptomyces; species Streptomyces sp. NPDC046349. The sequence goes on along the minus strand of NZ_JBVJFK010000005.1, from coordinate 335,251 downwards.
GGCAGTCGCGGAGGATCTTCCAGGCCTTCATGCGGGCGAAGACGTGCTCGACGCGGGCCCGGACCTGCTTGTGGGACCTGTTGTGGTCCTCTTTCCAGTCCGGGAGTTCGGTCTGACCGCGCTGTCGGCGGTGCGGGATGACGAGTCCAGTGCCCGGATAGCCGCCGTCGGCGATCGTGAGGGTCTTGCCGACGGCGGCCTTGGCGCCGGATTCCTCCCAGGCCTTGCAGTCGTTGCGGTTCCCGGCGAGCGGCCGGCCGACTACGACGACGAGCCGGGTGTCGGCGTCGATGACGACCTGGTGGTTCGTGGAGTATCGGTAGTTCTTCGACCGCTCGGCGATGGTGTGGTCGCGGGTGGGGACCAGGGTGCCGTCGACGATGAGCACGGTGTCCTTGGCGAACCGTTTGCGGGGTTGGAGCGCGAGCAGCGGCCCAAGGTGGTCGATGATGCGGTCCGCTGCCGACTTGGACACCCCGAACAGCGGAGCGAGCTGTCGCATGGTCAGGTTCGTGCGCCAGTACGCCGCGACCAGCAGTGCGCGGTCCTCCAGCGGAAGGCTCCACGGCCGGCCTTTCCGAATGGCGTCCGCACCCTGGCGCCGCAGAACGGTTACCAGCTTCCCGAAGGTGCGAGGACTCAGCCCGGAGAACGGGGCTATCCAGGAAGATTCCGACGCCGTGATCACACCAGCCATACCAAGATCTTCCATGGTGTGATCAGCGGTTTTGGTCCACCTCTCAGCTGCCGCTCAACGGAGACGCCCACGCAGGGTCATGTCGGGATCTCCTCGTAAGGTGCGCCAGCAGGTGCTCCGCCGTGAGGGAGGCTGTGTCTTGCGGCGTGCCGACTGCGGTCAGGGCCGCGATAAGCCTTGCCGATGCTGTTTCCGGCACGTCCGGGTCGGTGAGGAGGGGAAGCAGCAGCAGGAAGCGGGTGGCCGTGTCCTGGACGCCTTCGTCCGCAAGGAACGGGCTGTCAGCGATCCGGATCAGTTCGTGCCACGTCAGCCCAGTGCCCGAGAAATCTCCGTCCCAGCTGGCGAGCTGCTCGGCGTAGCTTCTGTCCGGATGGGTGAGTAGGTAGTCGGTGCCGTAGTCACCGTCCAGGTTGCGGTAGATCACCACGGCTCCGGGTCCGTCGTCAGTCGGCACCCTGAACACGGGCCAGTGCTCAGGATCGAAGAGGACCTCGGACAGGGCATCGACATCGGCGCCGTCCTCACCGAACCACTCTGGAACCGGCCGCTCTGCACACCCCCCGTCGCTGCACATCGCCAAGAGGTAGTTCGACCAGAAGCCCGAGTGGAGCAGCAGTGACTCGCCCGGTACCAACGGGCCGACGTCATATCCCTTGATCAGCACCCTTCGATCCTGTCACCAGCCACTGACACGGTCCGATCCGGGTCGGGAAGGGGACGCCGTCCAGTTACGGGACAGCTCTTAGCCGATCACTTCATACGATCTTCGGTCGAAGCCGAGCGGACCGGGCGATCACTGTGCTAGCGAGCAAGATCGTTCCTTACCGCTATTGACTTCGGCTCGTCGGGGTGAATCTTGGTGAAGTGCCTGCTGGGCTTGGAGCTGTGGCTGTATCCCGTGGTGTGTGAGGTATGCGGATGGGGGCGGGCTGACCCCTGCAGGGCGTCAGCGCCGTGAATCGGTACGGATACAGGCGGTCGGGCTGTTCGAGCAGAAGGCCAAGCCGTCGGAGGTCGCCCGGCGCCTGCGGGTAAGCCTGAAGTCGGCCTACCAATGGCACCGACTGTGGCGCGACGGCGGGGCTGCGGCACTGGTCTCGTGTGGACCGAGTGGTTCGCGGTGCCGGCTGTCGCCGTACTGCCTCGAGAAGCTGACAAGGTTCCTGGAGGAAGGTCCGGCGGCGCACGGCTGGGTGGAGGACCAGGTGTGGACCGCGTCGAGGGTGGCCACGCTGATCGGCCGGAAGTTCCACGTCTCCTACAGCGTCTCGGGTGCCACCCGGTTGATGCACCGGCTCGGCTTCAGCCCGCAGGTTCCCGCGCGGCGTGTCGCCGAGCGTGACGAGCAGGCCGTCATCGCATGGAAGGAGGCGACCTGGGCGGAGGTAAAAGGGCCCGGGCGGCCTGCGGGGGCTACGTCTGCTTCGAGGACGAAGCGGGCTTCACCCGTCGGCCGCCCCGGGGACGGACCTGGGGCAGGCGAGGCCGCACCCCGGTCGTGACGGTGAGCGGGCGCCGCTCGGGACGGCTGTCGGTGGCCGGCCTGATCGCCATGCGGCCCGGCTCCCGGACCCGGCTGTGCCACCGGGTGCGGACCCACCCCGCAGGCAAGGGCCGCCGATCGTGCTGATCTGGGACCGGCTGAACACCCATGTCTCGCGCAAGATGCGGGACCTCGTCGCCGAGCGGACGTGGCTGACAGTGTTCCTGCTGCCCGCCTACGCGCCCGACCTGAACCCAGTCGAAGGCGTCTGGGCGCACGTCAAGCGCAGCCTGGCCAACCTCGCCGTCATGGCCCTCGACCGACTCGAAACCCTCGTCCGCAACCGTCTTAAACGGCTTCAATACCGGCCCGACATCCTCGACGGCTTCATAGCAGGCACCGGCCTGACCCTCGACGCCCCGGCATCACCTTGACGAGTCGAAGTCAGTAGCACGGTGATCGGCATGTGGGGCGGGCACGTCATCCAACGGCGCTGGACGCCGCGCGCCGCCGCCGTGCTCGGGCCACCGTCTTCACGACCGGCAGAAGCAGGAACAACACGGCGCCCGCGCCGGTCGAGGCGGCTAGCAAGGTCGCCCCACCGCCCTCCACGTCGGCCGCGGCGGCGACTGCCTGCGGATCGTCCGCCCGGTACCGGACGGTGAGGTGTGCGCCCACGGGGTACATGCTGCCACTACTGCCCGATGGCAAGGCCGCCACGACGGTGCGGCCCTGCGCCTCGAAGGCGACCTTGCACTGTCCCAGCGCGCACGTCCCGCGGGTATGCATGGTGGCGTCGGCGCGCACACCGTCGCGGAGCGAGCGCTGATGCTGGGCCTGGGGAATCAGTACCAGGGCCGACAGTGCACCCAGGAGTAGCGCGAGACCGAGCCACACGAAGACTTCCGTACGGTGCCTGGCGCCTGCACGTACCGTCTCGTCCACCACGTTCCCTACCCCCGTATGCCCTGCTCACGTACGAGGCAACAGTATGTGGGGCTCCGCGGTGGGGTCACCGGCTGCTGGCGGCACCCATGAGCCGGTCCGGTTGCCGGACATCGGCAGGACGGGTGGCCCGAGCGACCCCGTTGCCACGGTCGTTCATACAGCCAGCACCTCAAGCCCATCAGGCACTTCGCCAAGGTTCACCCTGACAAGCCGAAGTCAGTAGGGAGGAACCGGCCGATGTAGCGCACAGTGCACATCTGGAGGGCGAACCCGAGCCGGTTGTGATCGCCGCGCCGCTTCGCGATCAGCTTGCGGTCCTCGTCGTCGAGGAAGAAGAACCGCTCCAGCTGCGGCCGGGTCGGCTCCTCGTTGAACTTCCCGTACGAAGCCGCCTGCTCGTCAGTCAGAAACTCCACTGGCATGGACCTGACGCTAACGACGCCCGCAGCCGCCCAACGATCTTCCACCGAACCCCGGCGCCAGACCGATCGCCTGTGCTAGCAGCCCATGATCATCGGCTTAGCGTTAACGGCTGTACCGCTGTTCCCCGAGGCCGCCATAGCAGCGGTCCGCCCACCGAGCTGTCGTGCACGGTGGGCGCGCCGGGCCGGGGGTGCAGCCGGGTGGCGGTCCTGGACATCCCCGCGAGCTCCGGGAACACCGAAGCCACGTCGAGCGGGCGGGGCGGAGTCGTACGGGTCATGCTTCCCTCTCTCGGAACGGCAACCCGTATCCAAGCAGGGCGTACTGACACCCGGACAGCCCGGTCGTGCTAAGGGGTCTCCCCGTCCCCGTCCCCGTCGCCGTCGCCCGCCCCGTCGCCCTCGGCCGGGGCGTCCGGGTCCGGCGGGCCGTCCTGGTCCGGTGCTTCCTCCTGCTTCGGCCTGGGCTGGGGGCGGCCGCCCGACAGGTCCCGGAAGTACGAGCCGTCGCCCGGCTCCGCCGCCGGGCCCGCCGCCGGATCCCGCCGCCGCAGGTACCGCTCGAACTCCCGCGCGATCGCGTCGCCCGAGGCCTCCGGCAGGTCCGCGGTGTCCCGCGCCTCCTCCAGCGTCTGGACGTACTCCGCCACCTCGCTGTCCTCGGCGGCCAGTTGGTCGACACCCAGCTGCCACGCGCGGGCGTCCTCGGGCAGTTCGCCCAGCGGGATCCTGATGTCGATCAGGTCCTCCAGCCGGTTGAGGAGGGCCAGTGTCGCCTTCGGGTTCGGCGGCTGCGACACGTAGTGCGGCACGGCCGCCCACAGCGACACGGCCGGCACCCCGGCGTGCGTACAGGCCTCCTGGAGGATGCCCACGATGCCCGTGGGGCCCTCGTACTTGGTCTCCTCCAGGTCCATGGTCCGCGCCAGGTCCGCGTCCGAGGTGACCCCGCTCACCGGCACCGGCCGGGTGTGAGGCGTGTCCCCGAGGAGCGCCCCGAGGATGACCACCATCTCGACGCCCAGCTCGTGCGCGAAGCCGAGGATCTCGTTGCAGAACGACCGCCACCGCATGGACGGTTCGATGCCGCGTACCAGCACCAGGTCGCGCGGCTTGGCGCCGCCGATCCGGACCACCGAGAGCCGGGTCGTCGGCCACGTGATCTTCCGTACCCCGTTGTCCAGCCACACCGTGGGCCGGTTGACCTGGAAGTCGTAGTAGTCCTCGGCGTCCAGAGCCGCGAAGACCTCGCCCTTCCACTCCCGGTCCAGGTGTGCGACCGCACCGGAGGCCGCGTCACCCGCGTCGTTCCAGCCCTCGAACGCGGCCACCATGACCGGGTCGATCAGCTCGGGCACGCCCTCAAGCTCGATCACCCAGGTCTCCTTCCGAAGTTCCTTGCGTACGTGGGTCAGCCTAAGCCTTGAGGGGACACCGGCCACAGCCCACGACAGAGGGGCGGTTCCCCTCGGAACCGCCCCTCTTCCCCACCTGCGTGAGAGCTATGCCTTGCGGGCCAGCATCTCCTCGACCCGGGCCTTCACGGAGTCGTCGTCCAGGCCGCGGATCGTCACCGTCGTGCGGCGGCGCAGCACGTCGTCGACCGTCTCGGCCCACTCGTTGTCCCGGGCGTAGGCGACCTGCGCCCAGATCTCCGGACCGTCCGGGTGGATGCGCTCGGCCAGCGCCGGGTCCTCGTTCGCGAGGCGTGCGATGTCGAAGGCCAGGGAGCCGTAGTGCGAGGCCAGGTGGCGCGCGGTCAGCGGGTCCATGCGGGTGCCGGGCTCACGGTCCACCAGCAGACGGTGCGCGACCGCGTTCGGGTTGGCGACACCCGGCAGCGCGATCCGGCGCACCAGCGACTTCACCGGCTCCATGTCCTCGGTCAGCGGGCTGCCCGGGAGCTTGGCCAGCTTGTCCATGACGACACGGCCGATGTGGCGGTAGGTGGTCCACTTGCCGCCGGCGACCGAGAGCATGCCGCCCGCGCCCTCGGAGACCACGGTCTCGCGCTTGGCCTTCTCCACGCCGCCGGGGCCGCCGGGCAGTACGCGCAGGCCGGCGAAGGCGTACGTCATCAGCGAGCGGTCGAGGTCGGCGTCCTTCACCGAGAAGGCCGCCTCGTCCAGGATCTGCTGGATGTCGGACTCGGTGGCGCGCACGTCCGCCGGGTCGCCCTCGTACACCTCGTCGGTGGTGCCGAGCAGCAGCTGGTCCTCCCACGGGAGGGCGAAGGTGATGCGGTACTTGTCGATCGGGGTGGCCATGGCGGCCTTCCACGGCGACTTGCGCTTCATGACGATGTGCGCGCCCTTGGAGAGGCGGATCGACGGCATCGAGTGCTTGTCCTCCATGCGCCGCAGGTGGTCCACCCACGGGCCGGTGGCGTTGAGCACGACGCGGGCGTCGATTCCGAACTCGGTGCCGTCCAGGCGGTCCTTGAGCTCGGCGCCGGTGACCCGGCCGTGGGTCTTGCGCAGGCCGGTGACCTCGGCGTGGTTGAGGACGACCGCGCCCGACTCGACGGCAGCGCGGACCGTCATGACGGCGACGCGGGAGTCGTTCATCTGGTGGTCGTAGTAGACCGCGACGGCCTTGAGGTTGTCGGTCTTCAGGCCGGGGTTGTCGGCGACGGCACGGGCCGGGGATATGACCTTGCCCATGCCGTCGCCGAAGGCCGAGAGGGCGGAGTAGGCGAAGACGCCCGCGCCCAGCTTGGCCGCACCCACCGGACCGCCCTTGTAGACCGGCAGGTAGAAGGTGAGCGGGTTGACCAGGTGCGGGGCCACGTCCTTGGCCAGCACCCGACGCTCGTGGTGGTTCTCCGCGACCAGCTTGACCGCGCCGGTCTGCAGGTAGCGCAGGCCGCCGTGGACGAGCTTGGAGGAGGCCGAGGAGGTGGCGCCGGCGAAGTCGCCGGCGTCCACCATGGCAACCCGCAGACCCGACTGCGCGGCGTGCCAGGCCACCGAGGTGCCCAGGATTCCACCGCCGATGACCAGCAGGTCGTACGTGGCCTTCGCCAGCTGCTCGCGGGTCTCGGCACGGCTCGCGTTCGCGCCGGCGGTCGGGTGCGTACCCAGGGCGGGGACGCTCTGCAGGGTGCTCATATCTCTTTCAGCTCCTCGTCGATTGACTCAGCTGGTGCGGATCAGCTGGCGTCTTCGTCGTCGACCCAGCCCATGGACCGCTCGACGGCCTTGAGCCAGCTCTTGTACTCGCGCTCCCGCTGCTCGGCGGGCATCCGCGGGGTCCACTCCGCCGCGCGGCGCCAGTTGGCGCGCAGGGCGTCGGTGTCGGGCCAGAAGCCGACGGCCAGGCCGGCGGCGTAGGCGGCGCCGAGGCAGGTGGTCTCGGCGACCATCGGGCGCACCACGGGAGCGTCCAGGAAGTCCGAGAGCGTCTGCATCAGCAGGTTGTTGGAGGTCATGCCGCCGTCGACCTTCAGGGCGGCGAGTTCGACGCCCGAGTCCTTGGTCATGGCGTCGGTGATCTCACGGGTCTGCCAGGCGGTGGCCTCCAGAACGGCACGGGCGATGTGCGCCTTGGTGACGTACCGGGTGAGGCCGGCGATCACACCGCGGGCGTCGGAGCGCCAGTACGGGGCGAACAGGCCGGAGAAGGCCGGCACGAAGTAGGCGCCGCCGTTGTCCTCCACGGAGGAGGCCAGGGTCTCGATCTCGGCCGCGGACTTGATCAGGCCCATCTGGTCGCGCATCCACTGGACGAGCGAGCCGGTGACGGCGATGGAGCCCTCGAGGGCGTAGACCGGCTTCTGGTCGCCGATCTGGTAGCCGACCGTGGTCAGCAGGCCGCTGTAGGAGTTGATGATCTTGTCGCCGGTGTTCATGAGCATGAACGTTCCGGTGCCGTACGTGGACTTGGCCTCGCCCTCGGCGAAACAGGTCTGGCCGAACAGCGCGGCCTGCTGGTCGCCGAGCGCCGAGGCGACCGGGACACCGGCGAGGACGCCGTCCTTGACGTGGCCGTAGATTTCGGCGGAGGACTTGATCTCCGGGAGCACGTTGAGCGGGACGCCCATCGACTCCGCGATCTTCTCGTCCCACGCCAGCGTGTGCAGGTTCATCAGCATGGTGCGCGAGGCGTTGGTGACGTCCGTGACGTGCGCACCGCCCTCGGCGCCACCGGTGAGGTTCCAGATGACCCAGGAGTCCATGGTGCCGAAGAGGATGTCGCCGGCCTCGGCGCGCTCGCGCAGGCCCTCGACGTTGTCGAGCAGCCAGCGGACCTTCGGGCCCGCGAAGTAGCTCGCCAGCGGCAGGCCGGTCTCGCGGCGGAAGCGGTCCTGGCCGACGTTGCGGCCGAGCTCCTTGCACAGGGCGTCGGTACGGGTGTCCTGCCACACGAGCGCGTTGTGGACGGGCTCGCCGGTGTGGCGGTCCCACAGCAGGGTGGTCTCGCGCTGGTTGGTGATGCCGATCGCCTTGACGTCGGCGGCGGTGATCTCGGCCTTGGCGATCGCCCCGGCGACGACCTCCTGGACGTTGGTCCAGATCTCGGTGGCGTCGTGCTCCACCCAGCCCGGCTTCGGGAAGATCTGCTCGTGCTCCTTCTGGTCGACGGCGACGATGCGGCCGTCGCGGTCGAAGACGATGCAGCGGGAGGAGGTGGTGCCCTGGTCGATCGCGGCGATGAAGGGGCCGGTGCTGCTGGTCATGATGGCTGCTCCTGGCAGGTCTGGTGAGTAGGCGGAATCAGGAGTGCGATGCGGATCTTACGAGCGCGGCAGATGCTGATCAGGCGAACGCGATGTTGTAGAGACCGCCGGCGAGCGCGGCACCGACGAGCGGGCCGACCACCGGGATCCAGGAGTATCCCCAGTCGGAGCCGCCCTTGTTGGGGAGCGGCAGCAGGGCGTGGACTATTCGGGGGCCGAGGTCGCGCACCGGGTTGATGGCGTAGCCGGTCGGGCCGCCCAGCGAGAGGCCGATGCCGACGACCACGAAGGACGTGATCAGGACACCGATGACACCGAGGCCCTTGCCGCCGTCCTGCAGGCCCTGGGTCAGGATCGCCAGGACCAGGACGGCGGTGCCGATGATCTCGGTCGCGAGGTTCTGCACGACGTTGCGGATCTCGGGACCCGTGGAGAAGATGCCGAGCACCGGGCCGGCCACGTCGTGCGGGTGCGGGTCCTCCGGGCCGAGCTTGGCGTCGCGGATGTGCTCGGGATCGGAGAGGTGGGCCCGGAACTGGCCGTAGTAGGTCACCCACATCACCACCGCGCCGAGCATGGCGCCCAGCAGCTGGCCGGCGAAGTAGACGGGCGCGTCGCCCCACTCGCCGGTCTTGACGGCGAGGCCGACGGTGACCGCCGGGTTGAGGTGCGCACCGGAGAGCGGCGCGGACACGTAGGCCGCGATCAGTACGGCGAAGCCCCAGCCGAAGGTGATCGCGAGCCAGCCCGCGTTGCGGGCCTTGGAGCTCTTGAGTGTCACGGCGGCGCAGACGCCACCGCCGAGCAGGGTGAGCAGGGCGGTACCGATGGTCTCGCCGATGAAGATGTCGGAGCTGGACACCCGCGACTCCTTACGTACGTCCAGGGGTGGGCGGAAACCGGGTCCCTCCGGTGGTTCCGCGCACTCGGTGAGTGCTGCACCGGTCCTTGGCCTTGCCGCATCCTAGCGCGTATTGCCGTTAGGTGTTCGACAATGTCGACCGGTGAACGGCAGTTTTCCGCCCAGGTGAAGAATGCGTCAAGGGTCGGCCTGGCCAATGTGTCGGATCGTTACCGGCACGTGCGATCCGCCAAATCCGGCCATCTGAAGGTCGAGATATGGCGAAAAATGGGCAGAAGGGGGCCAGGTGATGGCCGAGGCCTGTTAAAGAGAGGTCAGAACCGGCCTGCGCCGAGATCGCGTGAAACGGAGCGCGCACAGTCGCGCACCGAGGCCACGAGGGCCGCGCGGGGCTCGCCACCCTCGCCGCAGACCCGTTCCACGGCGCCCGCCACCGCCACCGCGCCCACCGGCATCCGGCGCCGGTCGTGGATCGGGGCCGCCACCGAGGCGACGCCCTCCCACGTCTCCTCGACGTCCGCGGCCCACCCGCGCGCCCGGGTCAGGCCCAGGACCTCTTCGAAGCCGATCGCGTCGGTGACCGTACGGGGGGTGAAGGCATCGCGCTCCACCTCCAGCGCCTGGGTGTGCGCGACCGGGTCGTACGCCGACAGCACCTTGCCCAGCGCGGTCGAGTGCAGCGGCTGCATGGCCCCGACCTCCAGCACCTGGCGGCTGTCGTCGGGCCGGAACACGTGGTGCATGATCAGCACCCCGCTCTGGTGCAACACGCCCACGTACACGCTCTCGCCGCTCGCCCGGGCCAGGTCGTCGGTCCACACCAGGGCGCGGGCGCGCAGCTCGTGGACGTCGAGATAGCTGTTGCCCAGCCGCAGCAGCTCCGCGCCCAGCTGGTAGCGGCCGGAGGCCGGGTCCTGCTCCACGAAGCCCTCTGCCTGCAGGGTGCGCAGGATGCCGTGGGCCGTGCCCTTGGCCAGACCCAGCGACGAGGCCACGTCGGAGAGCCCCAGCCGGCGCTCTCCGCCCGCCAGGAGTCGCAGCATCGCAGCGGCTCGTTCGAGCGACTGGATGTTCCGTGCCATCGCGCAGCCTCCTGCTGACCTTCGTTACTACTGACCATCTTGACGCGGTTCGACAATGCTGAACAGTATCGGTCGATGTCGACCTCGCGCACCGTCGGAGATCTGTTCGCCGTACGGTCACCGGGACACCCCTGACAAGTTCCCGCCACAGAATGCAGTCCGCCACGTGGGACACCCACACCGGGGCCGGTGCCTCGCGGTTACCCTGGCCGCGTGCACCCCTGACACAGCGGGGGTGCAAAGCCGACAGCCGTCGCATCCCAGGGAGCACTCCATGGCCTCGTTGCCGAACCCGCCCGCCGATACCCAGACCCGGGCCGACGCCCTCCGGGAGGCGCTCGCGACCCGCGTGGTCGTCGCCGACGGAGCCATGGGAACGATGCTCCAGGCGCAGGACCCCACCCTCGACGACTTCCAGCAGCTCGAGGGCTGCAACGAGGTCCTCAACATCACCCGCCCCGACATCGTCCGCACGGTGCACGAGGCGTACTTCTCGGTGGGCGTGGACTGCGTCGAGACCAACACCTTCGGCGCGAACCACGCGGCCCTCGCCGAGTACGACATCGCCGAACGCAACTTCGAGCTCTCCGAGGCGGGCGCCCGCATCGCCCGCGAGGCCGCCGACTCCTTCACCGCCTCCACCGGACAGCAGCGCTGGGTCCTCGGCTCCATGGGCCCCGGCACCAAGCTGCCCACGCTCGGCCACATCACCTACGCGCAGATCCGCGACGCCTACCAGACCAACGCCGAGGGCCTGCTCGCCGGCGGCTCCGACGCGCTGCTCGTCGAGACCACCCAGGACCTCCTGCAGACCAAGTCCTCCATCATCGGCGCCCGCCGCGCCATGGAGGCGCTCGGCGTCAGCGTCCCACTGATCTGCTCCGTCACCGTCGAGACCACCGGCACCATGCTGCTGGGCTCCGAGATCGGAGCGGCCCTGACCGCGCTGGAGCCCCTCGGCATCGACATGATCGGCCTGAACTGTGCCACCGGTCCCGCCGAGATGAGCGAGCACCTGCGCTACCTCGCGCGCAACGCCCGCATCCCGCTCTCCTGCATGCCCAACGCCGGCCTGCCCGTCCTGACCAAGGGCGGCGCGCACTACCCGCTGACCGCCGCCGAGCTCGCCGACGCCCAGGAGACCTTCGTCCGCGAGTACGGCCTCTCCCTCGTCGGCGGCTGCTGCGGCACCACCCCCGAGCACCTGCGCCAGGTCGTCGAGCGGGTCCGGGGCACGGCCGTCGTCCAGCGCGACCCCCGGCCCGAGCCCGGCGCCGCCTCGCTCTACCAGACGGTCCCCTTCCGCCAGGACACCTCGTACATGGCGATCGGCGAGCGCACCAATGCCAACGGCTCCAAGAAGTTCCGCGAGGCCATGCTGGAGGGCCGCTGGGACGACTGCGTCGAGATGGCCCGTGACCAGATCCGCGAGGGCGCGCACATGCTCGACCTCTGCGTGGACTACGTCGGCCGCGACGGCGTCGCCGACATGGAGGAGCTCGCCGGCCGCTTCGCCACCGCCTCCACCCTGCCGATCGTCCTGGACTCCACCGAGGTCCCCGTCATCAAGGCGGGCCTGGAGAAGCTCGGCGGCCGCGCCGTCATCAACTCGGTGAACTACGAGGACGGCGACGGCCCCGAGTCCCGCTTCGCCAAGGTCACCCGGCTGGCCCAGGAGCACGGCGCCGCGCTCATCGCGCTGACCATCGACGAGGAGGGCCAGGCCCGCACCGTCGAGCACAAGGTCGCCATCGCCGAACGCCTCATCGAGGACCTGACGGCCAACTGGGGCATCCGCGAGTCGGACATCCTCATCGACACGCTGACCTTCACCATCTGCACCGGCCAGGAGGAGTCCCGCCGCGACGGCATCGCCACGATCGAGTCGATCCGCGAGCTCAAGCGCCGCCACCCCGACGTGCAGACCACGCTGGGCCTGTCTAACATCTCCTTCGGCCTGAACCCGGCCGCCCGCGTCCTGCTGAACTCGGTCTTCCTCGACGAGTGCGTCAAGGCCGGCCTCGACTCGGCCATCGTGCACGCCTCCAAGATCCTGCCGATCGCCCGGTTCGACGAGGAGCAGGTGTCCACCGCCCTCGACCTGATCTACGACCGGCGCACCGAGGACTACGACCCGCTGCAGAAGCTGATGGCCCTCTTCGAGGGCGTCAACACCAAGTCCCTGAAGGCCGGCCGCGCCGAGGAACTCCTCGCCCTGCCCCTGGACGAGCGCTTGCAGCGCCGCATCATCGACGGCGAGAAGAACGGCCTGGAGGCCGACCTCGACGAGGCCCTCCGGACCCGCCCCGCCCTCGACATCGTCAACGACACCCTCCTGGAGGGCATGAAGGTCGTCGGCGAGCTCTTCGGCTCCGGCCAGATGCAGCTGCCCTTCGTCCTGCAGTCCGCCGAGGTCATGAAGTCGGCCGTGGCCTACCTCGAACCGCACATGGAGAAGACGGACGACGAGGGCAAGGGCACCATCGTCCTGGCCACCGTCCGCGGCGACGTCCACGACATCGGCAAGAACCTCGTCGACATCATCCTCACCAACAACGGCTACAACGTCGTCAACATCGGCATCAAGCAGCCCGTCTCCGCGATCCTCGAAGCCGCCCAGGAGCACAAGGCCGACGTCATCGGCATGTCCGGCCTGCTCGTGAAGTCGACCGTGATCATGAAGGAGAACCTGGAGGAGCTGAACCAGCGCAAGCTGGCCGCCGACTACCCGGTGATCCTCGGCGGCGCCGCCCTCACCCGCGCCTACGTCGAACAGGACCTCCACGAGATCTACGAGGGCGAGGTCCGCTACGCCCGGGACGCCTTCGAGGGCCTGCGCCTCATGGACGCCCTCATCGCCGTCAAGCGCGGCGTGCCGGGCGCCACCCTGCCCGAGCTCAAGCAGCGCCGCGTCGCCAAGCGCGCTGCGACACCGGGGAGCCCCGCCCTGGTGGAGGAGCCGGAGGAGCCGGGCGGCCGCTCCGACGTGTCCGTCGACAACCCGGTCCCCACCCCGCCGTTCTGGGGCACCCGGGTGGTCAAGGGCATCCCGCTCAAGGACTACGCCTCCTGGCTGGACGAGGGCGCCCTCTTCAAGGGCCAGTGGGGTCTCAAGCAGGCCCGCGCCGGCGGTGCCACGTACGAGGAGCTCGTCGAGAGCGAGGGCCGCCCACGCCTGCGCGGCCTGCTGGAGAAGCTGCACACCGAGAACCTGCTCGAGGCGGCTGTCGTCTACGGCTACTTCCCCTGCGTCTCCAAGGGCGAGGACCTGATCATCCTCGACGACGCCGGCAACGAGCGGACCCGCTTCACCTTCCCGCGCCAGCGCCGCGGCCGCCGCCTGTGCCTCGCGGACTTCTTCCGCCCGGAGGAGTCCGGTGAGACCGATGTCGTCGGCCTGCAGGTCGTCACCGTCGGCTCGAAGATCGGCGAGGCGACGGCCAAGCTGTTCGAGTCCGACGCCTACCGCGAGTACCTGGAACTGCACGGCCTGTCGGTCCAGCTCGCCGAGGCCATGGCCGAGTACTGGCACGCCCGCGTCCGCGCCGAGCTCGGATTCGGCGGTGAGGACCCGGCGAAGGTCGAGGACATGTTCGACCTCAAGTACCGCGGTGCGCGCTTCTCCCTCGGCTACGGCGCCTGCCCCGACCTGGAGGACCGCGCGAAGATCGCCGACCTCCTCCAGCCGGAGCGGATCGGCGTCCACCTCTCGGAGGAGTTCCAGCTCCATCCGGAGCAGTCGACCGACGCGATCGTGATCCACCACCCCGAAGCGAAGTATTTCAACGCACGCTGAGCTCCGCCGACGTACACTTGTCGGTCCCATACAGGCCGGTCGCCTGTTCCGAGGGGTGGTATGCCCCGAGGAAGAGGTGACCGGCCTTCTCGTCCTTCGGAGAGGCATGCGCATGACGAGCACCGTTCCCGCCCCGGTCACCCGTACGGCCGACGGCTCGGCCCTGCAGGCGGTGCTGCTCGACATGGACGGCACCCTGGTGGACACCGAGGGCTTCTGGTGGGAGATCGAGGCGGAGATCTTCCGCGAACTCGGGCACCGGCTCGAGGACGCCTGGCGCCACGAGGTCGTCGGGGGTCCCATGACCCGCAGCGCCGGCTTCCTGATCGAGGCCACCGGGGCAGCCATCACCATCGCCGAGCTGAGCGTCCTGCTCAACGAGCGCTTCGAGGCCCGCATCGCCGACCAGGTGCCCCTGATGCCCGGCGCCGAGCGGCTGCTCAGCGAGCTGGCCCGGCACAACGTGCCCACCGCACTCGTCTCCGCCTCCCACCGCCGCGTCATCGACCAGGTCCTGCTCACCCTCGGCCGCGACCGCTTCACGCTGACGGTCGCCGGCGACGAGGTCGCCCGTACGAAGCCGCACCCCGACCCGTACCTGCTCGCCGCGCGGACCCTGGGCGCGCATCCCTCGCGGTGCGCGGTCATCGAGGACACCCGCACCGGTGTGGCGGCCGCGGAGGCCGCCGGGTGCCGGGTGGTGGCCGTCCCCTCGGTCGGCGTGATCGAACCGGCCCCGGGGCGTACGGTCGTCCGCTCGCTGGAGGACGTCGACCTCGCGTTCCTGCGCTCGCTCATCGCCCCCATGAACTGAGAGTGACGGCCGGCCCGGGCCGATGCCCGGTCCGCCCCGTTCCGGCGGCGCGCCCCACCCAACTGGACACATCGCCATGCAGTGCCCTACATCGGTATGCATCGCCACTCACCGGAACCCCTTGAATACGCTCCGTACCGAACGGAACCCGGTCTAGCGGCGTCCTGACGGAAGGATCTTCCGTCGCAGGCCCTGGAGGCTGAAATTCCATCCCCTCGGAGGTCGTCGCACAGGGTGACCTTGGTCACGCGTCACGCCTCCGACGGGCCTGTCGGGAAGCCCCTGCGGGTTCCAATGTGTCCCCATTGATCAGCCCCTGACCGAATCTGCGCAGCCCTGCCTGTGAACAGGCAGTTCGCTCCGATCACGGTGCGATTACGCACCAAGTCCGGCCAGTTCCAGCCATCCCGCCACGGACCACTAGTGTCGAGCCGGGCACTGCGCCGCACCCAGCCGCGTCCCGGACACACACCCCTGTGCCGGACCGCGTGGACCGATCGTCACACCACCGGCCCGATCGTTCCGCCCTGACCGGGCGACCGCCGCGAAGTGCCCTTCACACCGCTTTGAGCAAGTGCCGGTTACAGGGAGTACTTCCAGCATGAACCGCAAGACCATGGTGCTGACGGCCGCGGCCGGACTGCTCACCCCCGCGCTGGCCGCATGCGGCACCGCGAGTGGCGGAGGAGCAGGATCCGCGGCGATCGTCGTCGGGACCACCGACCGGTTCGAGGCCGCAGACTTCGCTCCCGCCCCCTTCGACCCCGCCTACGCCTACGACGCCGGCGCCTGGAACATCCTGCGCCAGACCGTCCAGACGCTGATGCACACCCCGCGCGGCGGCGGCCAGCCCGTCCCCGAGGCGGCCTCCGCGTGCCGCTTCACCGACTCCGGCAACGAAAGCTACCGCTGCACCCTGCGCCCCGGCCTGAAGTTCGCCAACGGCGACCCGCTCACCGCCAAGGACGTCAAGTTCTCCATCGACCGGGTCCGCGCCATCAAGGACGAGAACGGACCCTCCTCGCTGCTCTCCACCCTCGACAACGTCGAGGTCAAGGGCGAGGACACGGTCGTCTTCCACCTGAAGACACCCGACGCGACCTTCCCCTTCAAGCTCTCCACCCCTGCCGCCGGCATCGTCAGCGAGAAGAACTACGACGCCAGGAAGCTCCGCGAGGGCTTCGAGGTGGACGGCTCCGGGCCCTACACCATGAAGGCCGAGGTCAAGGAGAACCGCCTCGTCCGCGCCGTCTTCAGCAAGAACCCCCACTACAAGGGCGACATCAAGCTGCAGAACGACAAGGTCGAGCTGCGCACCTACGCCGACTCCACCGCCATGGGCAAGGCCCTCACCGACGGGAAGATCCACATGGTCTCCCGCACGCTGTCGCCCGCCCAGATCACCGAGCTCAGCGCCAACCCGCCCAAGGGCGTCAAGCTGGTCCCGATGCCGGGCCTGGAGATCCGCTACATCGGCTTCAACACCGACGCGCCCGTCGTCAAGGACAAGGCGGTGCGCCAGGCGCTCGCCGCCGCCGTCGACCGCGGCGCGCTGATCTCCAAGGTCTACGGCAAGTCCGCCCAGCCGCTCCACTCGCTGGTCCCCACCGGCGTGACCGGCCACGTCAACTCCTTCTACAACAAGTACGGCGACGGCAACACGCCCAAGGCCGCCGCGCTGCTGAAGGAGGCCGGGATCAAGACCCCGGTCAAGCTGACGCTGCACTACACCAACGACCACTACGGCGACGGCACGGCGGCCGAGTTCGAGGCCCTCAAGGCCCAGCTCAATGCCACCCAGCTGTTCGACATCACCGTCCAGGGCAGCGAATGGGCGGACTTCCGCCCCGCGCAGAAGAAGGGCGACCACGCCGCCTACGGGCTCGGCTGGTTCCCCGACTACCCGGACGCCGACAACTTCCTCGCCCCGTTCCTGGAGCAGGACAACTTCCTGGGCACGCCGTACGCCAACAACGCGGTGCGCACCAGGCTCCTCCCCGAATCCCGGCGGGCGGTCGACCGCAACGTCGCCGCCCCCGCGATCACGGAGATGCAGGACATCGTCGCCGAGGACGTACCCGTCCTGCCCCTGTGGCAGGGCAAGCAGTACGTCGCCGCACGCGACGGGATCACCGGAGTGGAGTGGTCGGTCAACGCCATCTCCGACCTCCAGTTGTGGGAGCTCGGCCGCGGCGTAAGCGGCTGAGCAAGGCAAAGACCGGCAGCGGATGTCGCGGGCCGGAGCAACGAAACAGTTCGACTGTGAAGGACGTTCGCGTGAATCGACGTAACCAGTGGCTGGCGGCCCCGCTCGGCGCAGCCACCGCCGCCGCGCTGCTCAGCGGTTGCGGTTCGACCGATGGCTCCAATGCCGGCAGCGGCAAGGGCGTGGTCATGGGCATATCCGACAAGGTGAAGTCCACCGACCCGGCCTCCGGCTACGACCCGGGCTCCTGGCTGCTCTTCAACAACGTCTTCCAGTCGCTGCTGAGCTTCCCCAAGGGCGGAACCACCCCCGAGCCCGACGCGGCCCAGAGCTGCGGCTTCGAAGGCGGCGACAGCAAGCTCTTCAAGTGCACGCTCAAGCCCGACCTGAAGTTCAGCAACGGCCACGAACTCACCTCCAAGGACGTCAAGTACTCCTTCGAGCGCACGCTGAAGATCAACGACGAGAACGGCCCCGCCGTCATGCTCGCCTCGATCGCCGGCATCGACGCCCCCGACGAGAAGACCGTCGTCTTCCGCCTGAAGAACTCCGACGCCACCTTCCCGAGCAAGATCGCCTCGGGTGCGGGCTCCATCGTCGACCACCGCGAGTACCCGGCCGACAAGCTCCGCACCGACAACAAGGCCGTCGGCTCCGGCGTCTACAAGCTCGACTCCTTCAGCGAGAAGAGCGCCAGCTTCTCGGTCAACGAGTCCTACACCGGCAAGGCCAAGGCCAAGAACACCGGTGTCACCCTGAAGTTCTTCAACGGCGACCAGGCCGGCCTCAAGACCGTCCTGGAGAGCGGAGACGTCGACTTCGCCTTCCGCGGCCTCGCCGCCAAGGACATCGCCGCCCTCGCCTCCAGCAAGACCGGCGACGAGAAGGTCGACGTCGTCCAGGGCACGGGTGCCGAGGTCGAGCACATGGTCTTCAACATGAACGACCCGGTCGTCGGCAAGCTCCCCGTCCGCAAGGCCATCGCCTACCTCGTGGACCGCGAAGCCCTCGTCAAGGACGTGTACGCCGGCACCGCCACCGCGCTCTACTCCATCGTCCCGACCGGCATCGCCGGCCACACAACGCCCTTCTTCGACCGCTACGGCGGCACCCCGCAGCCCGAGAAGGCCAAGGCCGTCCTCAAGGCCGCGAACATCACCGGCAAGGTCAAGGTCACCCTCTACTCGACCCCGTCCCGCTACGGCCCCTCCACCGACCAGCAGTTCGAGGTCATCGCCAAGCAGCTCAACGACAGCGGCCTCTTCGAGGCCGACGTCAAGTCCGTCGAGTTCGAGCAGTACGAGCAGGACATCCAGGCCGGCAAGTACGGCATCTACGTCAAGGGCTGGGTCCCCGACTACCCGGACGCCGACAACTTCACCCAGCCGTTCTTCGGCCCGGGCAACGTCCTGAACAACAACTACGACAACAAGGAGATCACCGGGACGATCATCCCGTCGACCTCCGCGAAGTCCGACCGCACCGCGGCCAACACCGACTACAACCGGCTCCAGGACATCGTCGCCGACGAGATCCCGCTCCTCCCGCTCTGGCAGGGCAAGCAGTACGCCGTCACCCGCCAGAACGTGAACGGCCTGCAGTGGTCCCTGGACGCCTCCACGGTCTTCCGCTTCTGGGAGATCAGCAAGGGCTGATCCGGGCCGCCCCCGGACACACTCGGGGCCGTACGCGCGAGCCTTGCCCGCGCGTACGGCCCGTGCCCGTTCCCGGAACAGCTCCGGCCAAGCCGGCCGCCGCTACTGCGCCCCCGGACGCACCAGACCGCTCTCGTACGCGTACACCGCCGCCTGCACCCGGTCCCGCAGCCCCAGCTTCGTCAGGACGTGCCCCACGTGCGTCTTGACCGTCGTCTCGCTCACGAACAGGTCCGCCGCGATCTCCGCGTTCGACAGGCCCCGTGCCACCAGCTTCAACACCTCCACCTCGCGCTCGGTCAACGTCCCCAGCGTGTCCGGGACGCGCTCCTCACCCGACGGCAGGTGCCCCGCGTACTTGTCCAGCAGCCGCCGCGTGATGCTCGGCGCCAGCATCGCCTCGCCCGCCGCCACCACCCTGATCGCCTGCACCAGCTCGCCCGCCGGCGCGTCCTTCAACAGGAACCCGCTCGCACCGGCCCGCAGCGCCTCCACCACGTACTCGTCCAGATCGAACGTCGTCAGCACCAGCACCTTCGCCGGACCGTCCCGGCCCGGACCGGTGATCCGGCGCGTCGCCTCGACACCGTCCATCCGCGGCATCCGGATGTCCATCAGCACCACGTCCGGCTGCAGCGCCCGCACCTGGTCCAACGCCTGCAGGCCGTCCCCGGCCTCGCCGACCACCGCCAGATCCTGCTCCGCCTCCAGGATCATCCGGAAGCCGGTGCGCAACAGTGGCTGGTCATCGACCAGAAGAACGCGGATGGCCACGGGCGATACCTCGTATTCGTCGGACGGCTTCGGCGGACACGCCCATTCTGCCCTGACCCGACGATCAAGAAATCTCCGGACTCCCGGCCGGCCTCGGCACGACCGGCAGCGGGTACACCGGGGGAGTACCGCCGAACTCCGGACACGACGCCTGGTGGTCGCACCAGCCGCACAGCTTGGTCGGCCGAGGCCGCCACTCACCCGTCGCCGTCGCCTCCCGGATGGCCTCCCACAGCGCCAGCAGCTTGCGCTCCACCCGCTCCAGATCCGCCACCACCGGGTCGTACGTCAGCACATCCCCGCTGCCCAGGTACACCAGCTGCAGCCGCCGCGGCACGACCTCCTTCAGCCGCCACACCACCAGCGCGTAGAACTTCATCTGGAACAGCGCGCCCTCGGCGTACTCCGGCCGCGGCGCCTTCCCCGTCTTGTAGTCGACGATCCGCACCTCACCCGTCGGCGCCACGTCCACCCGGTCGATGATCCCGCGCAGCCGCAGCCCCGACTCCAGCTCCGTCTCCACGAAGAACTCCCGCTCCACCGGCTCCAGCCGCGTCGGGTCCTCCAACGTGAACCAGCGCTCCACCAGCGCCTCCGCCTCCGTCAGCCACCGCGCCAGCGCCGCCCCCTCGTCACCCTCCGGGAACAGCCCCGCCAGCTCCGGCCGAGACTCCAGCAACCGGTCCCACTGCCCAGGGACCAGCCCCTTCGCCCGCGGCGCCGTCCGCTCCTGCGCGGGATGATCGAAGAGCCGCTCGAGCACCGCGTGCACCAGCGTCCCCCGCGTGGCCGCCGCACTCGGCTTCTCCGGCAGCCTGTCGATCACCCGGAACCGGTACAGCAGCGGGCACTGCATGAAATCGCTCGCCCGGGAAGGAGAGAGCGAAGAGGGTGCCACAGCACTCGGGCTTGCGGCTTCGGCCGCGCCAGGCACGGCACCGGGGCTCGTCGTCATGCACAAAACCCTACGACCCGCCACGGACAGCACGCGCATACCATCGACGCAAAGCCCCCTCGCACTGCATGATCGGAGCATCACCAGGCGCTCACACACCGCGCCGGACACGACCGGAACCACCCGTGAACCCCAGCACCGAACGAAGGACAGACGTGGCAGACACCGACCAGACCGGCGAGCGCGATAACCGGCGCTCGGGACCGGGCGGCGGACTCCTCATGGGCCGCCCCTTCGGCGTGCCCGTCTACGTCTCACCCAGCTGGTTCCTCGTCGCCGCCCTCATCACCTGGGTCTTCGGAGACCAGCTCGACCGCGTCCTGCCCGACCTCGGACCCGTCCGCTACCTCGTCTCCCTCTTCTTCGCCGTCGCCTTCTACGCCTCCGTCCTCGTCCACGAACTCGCCCACACCGTCGCCGCCCTCCGCTTCAAACTCCCCGTCCGCCGCATCCAGCTCCAGTTCTTCGGCGGAGTCTCCGAGATCGAGAAGGAATCCGAGACACCCGGCCGCGAGTTCGTCCTCGCCTTCGTCGGCCCGCTGCTCTCCCTCCTCCTCGCAGGCGGCTTCTACCTCGGCATGAAGGCCGTCGACCCGGCGACCGTCCCCGGCGTCCTCCTCGCCGGCCTGATGATCTCCAACCTGCTCGTCGCCGCCTTCAACCTGCTCCCCGGCCTCCCCCTCGACGGCGGCCGCATGCTCCGCGCCGTCATCTGGGGCATCACCGGCAAACCCATGGCCGGCACCGTCGCCGCCGCCTGGGTCGGCCGCGCCCTCGCCGTCGCCGTCCTCCTCGGCCTCCCCCTGCTCACCCACACCGGACTCCTCGGCAACCGCACCGAGGAGATCGGCGGCATGGACACCGTCATGGACGCCCTCCTCGCCGCCATCCTGGCCGCCATCATCTGGACCGGAGCCGGCAACAGCCTGCGCATGGCCCGACTGCGCGAACACCTCCCCGAACTGCGCGCCCGCAGCCTCACCCGCCGCGCCATCCCCGTCGAGAACCCCACCCCCCTCAGCGAAGCCCTCCGCCGCGCCAACGAAGCCGGAGCCCGCGCCCTCGTCGTCGTCGACGGCCACGGAGACCCCACCGCCATCGTCCGCGAGAGCGCCATCGCCTCCGTCCCCGAACACCGCCGCCCCTGGGTCGCCGTCAGCACCCTCGCCCAGGACCTCACCGACGGCATGAAGGTTTCCGCGGAACTCACCGGCGAAGAACTCCTCGACCACCTCCGCGCCAACCCCGCCACCGAATACCTCGTCCTCGAATCGGACGGCGCCATCTACGGCGTCCTGTCCACGCTCGACGTCGAGAAGGCCTTCGTGAAGGCCATGGCACGGCCCCAGTCCTGAAGCCAATACACTGGTCACATGTCCGAACCGACCGGTGCCGCCCGCCGACGCGGGCCCTTCAAGGTCGGGGACCAGGTTCAGCTCACCGACCCCAAGGGCCGCCACTACACGTTCACGCTCGAAGCCGGGAAGAATTTCCACACCCACAAGGGTTCCTTCCCCCACGACGAGCTGATCGGTGCTCCCGAAGGCAGTGTTGTCCGTACCACGGGGAACGTCGCGTACCTCGCGCTGCGCCCCCTGCTCCCCGACTACGTCCTGTCCATGCCCCGCGGCGCCGCCGTGGTCTACCCCAAGGACGCGGGCCAGATCCTGGCCTTCGCCGACATCTTCCCCGGCGCCCGCGTCGTGGAAGCGGGAGTGGGCTCCGGCTCCCTGAGCAGCTTCCTGCTGCGCGCCATCGGCGACCAGGGCATGCTCCACAGCTACGAGCGCCGCGCGGACTTCGCCGAGATCGCCACCGCCAACGTGGAACGCTACTTCGGCGGCCCCCACCCGGCCTGGCAGCTCACCGTCGGCGACCTCCAGGACAACCTCTCCGACACCGACGTCGACCGCGTCATCCTGGACATGCTCGCCCCCTGGGAATGCCTCGAGGCCGTCTCCAAGGCCCTCGTCCCCGGCGGCATCCTCTGCTGCTACGTGGCCACCACCACCCAGCTGTCCAAGACCGTCGAGTCCATCCGCGAGATCGGCTGCTTCGCCGAGCCGCAGCCGTGGGAGTCGATGATCCGCAACTGGCACGTCGAAGGCCTGGCCGTCCGCCCCGACCACCGCATGATCGGCCACACCGGCTTCCTCGTCACCGCCCGCCGCCTCGCGGACGGCGTCGAGCCGCCCATGCGCCGCCGCCGCCCCGCCAAGGGCGCCTACGGCGAGGACTACGAGGGCCCCGGCAGCGACCGCTCCGCGTAACGGCCGCCCACCCCTGCGCAGACCCAACACGACGGCGTTGCGGCGCAGTTCCCCCCACCCCGGGGGAACTGCGTCGCAGCGCCTTTTCGTTGTCCGCGCACCGACCTCGGACCCTGCCGTTCCACCCCGGTGTGAGGTGTGGCACGATGCTGGCTCCCCGTCACCCTTCGCACAGGAGACACCCCGCGTGCTGCACACCCCCGCCACGCTGGCAACCCCGGACACCCTGGCCCACACCCGGACCAGGCCCCTCCACTGGCTCGCCACGGCCACCGCCATGGCCGCCGTCATAGCCGCAGCGGGACTCGTGCAGCCGGCCACCGGCAGCCCGGCGGCCGCCGGGGAGCCCACCGCGAAGGGCCCGCAGGCCGCCGCCCCCGACGCGGCCGCCGTCACCTTCCCCCTCGACTGCAAGGGCGCGCCCCGGGTCGTCACCGCCACCGCCCAGGGCGACCTCGACGGCGACGGCCGCCCCGAGACCGTGGCGGCCGTCCGCTGCGACGCGGGCTCCGGCACCCCGCCCCACGCCGTCTACGTGCTCACACAGGACCCCGCCGAGGGCTCCCGCCCCCGCGTCGTGGCCACCCTCCTGGACACCCCGCAGCGCCAGACCGCCACGGAACTGACCGTGGGCGACCGCACGGTCACGGCGAGCCTCCTCGGCTACTCCGGCCCCGATGTCCCGCGCTGCTGCCCCGACAAGAAGCAGCGCGCCAAGTGGCGCTGGACCGACGGAAAATTCCGCCAGGAGCTGACGGACTCAGCCGCCAGGAGTGTTTGAAACGTCACTCCGCGTCCGGACCGAAGACCTCCACACCGTCCGAAACGCGCCTTACGTGGATGCAGTCACCGGGGCATTCCTTCGCCGAGTCCACCACGTCCTGGAGCAGCGGCAGCGGCACCGGAGCGGTCGCCCCCACCTCCTGCAGAAGCTCGTCGTCCGCGCTCTTCACGTACGCCAGACCATCGATGTCCAGCTCGAACACCTCGGGCGCGTACTGCGCGCAGATGCCGTCCCCGGTGCACAGGTCCTGGTCGATCCAGACCTCGAGCGGCTCGGCGGCCCCACCGGCGCCGCCCGTCGGAGCGTCCTGCTGCACGGTCATATCTCCTGCCGTTCCCTGCGGTGAGTGATCCATCCCGATCAGAACCCGCAGCAAGTCGCACGGGCCCTGACGGGTGTTGAACACATCGACCTTACAACCGGCGGCTTCCCGAGTTTGATGGGTGGGTATTTCCTTGGCGTGAGGGAGTACGCAAGGGTGAAGATCGGACACACCTCTATCGTCTTTGTGATCTAGGGGTTTCAATCACCACCAGCCCAGGTAGGGTCAGGAAGCGTCCAGCTCCCCTTGGAGGAGGTGAGGACCGTGGCAGCCCACGACGACGACATCAACCGCGGCATCCGGCCCGCGCGAGGGTCCGAGGACCCCGCCGGCCAGGTTGCCTATCTCGAGCAGGAAATCGCCGTCCTGCGACGTAAGCTCGCCGACTCTCCGCGACACACGAGGATTCTCGAAGAGCGGATCGTCGAGCTCCAGACGAATCTGGCCGGCGTCTCCGCACAGAACGAACGACTCGCGAATACCCTCCGTGAGGCCCGCGACCAGATCGTGGCCCTCAAGGAAGAAGTCGACCGGCTCGCACAGCCGCCGGCAGGCTTCGGTGTCTTCCTCCAGGCGAACGAGGACGGCACCGTCGACATCTTCACCGGAGGCCGAAAGCTCCGCGTGAACGTCAGCCCCAGCGTCGACCCGGAAGACCTCCGGCGAGGCCAGGAGGTCATGCTCAACGAGGCCCTCAACGTGGTCGAGGCCATGGAATTCGAGCGGGCCGGGGACATCGTCACCCTCAAGGAGATCCTCGAGGACGGCGAGCGCGCCCTGGTCGTCGGGCACACCGACGAGGAACGGGTGGTGAGGCTCGCCGAGCCGCTCCTGGACATCACCATCCGCCCCGGCGACGCCCTCCTGCTCGAGCCCCGCTCCGGCTACGTCTACGAGGTCGTGCCCAAGAGCGAGGTCGAGGACCTGGTCCTCGAAGAGGTCCCCGACATCGACTACGACAAGATCGGCGGCCTGGGCGACCAGATCGAGCTGATCCGCGACGCGGTCGAGCTCCCGTACCTCTACCCCGACCTGTTCAAGGAACACGAACTGCGGCCCCCGAAGGGCATCCTGCTCTACGGCCCGCCCGGCTGCGGCAAGACGCTCATCGCCAAGGCCGTCGCCAACTCCCTTGCCAAAAAGGTCGCCGAGGTGACCGGACAGGCCCAGGGGAAGTCGTACTTCCTGAACATCAAGGGACCCGAACTCCTCAACAAGTACGTCGGCGAGACCGAGCGGCACATCCGCCTCGTCTTCCAGCGGGCCCGCGAGAAGGCCAGCGAGGGAACCCCCGTCATCGTCTTCTTCGACGAGATGGAGTCCCTCTTCCGCACCCGCGGATCCGGCGTCAGCTCGGATGTCGAGAACACCATCGTCCCGCAGCTCCTCGCCGAGATCGACGGCGTGGAGGGCCTGGAGAACGTCATCGTCATCGGCGCCTCCAACCGCGAGGACATGATCGACCCGGCCATCCTGCGCCCCGGCCGCCTCGACGTGAAGATCAAGATCGAGCGTCCGGACGCCGAGGCCGCGAAGGACATCTTCGCCAAGTACCTCAAGGCCTCGCTGCCCCTGCACACGGACGACCTGTCCGAGCACCAGGGCTCCACGGCCGGCACCGTCCACAGCATGATCCAGACCGTCGTCGAGCAGATGTACGCCGAAACCGAGGAGAACCGCTTCCTCGAGGTCACGTACGCCAACGGCGACAAGGAAGTCCTCTACTTCAAGGACTTCAACTCGGGCGCGATGATCCAGAACATCGTCGACCGTGCCAAGAAGATGGCCATCAAGGCCTTCCTCGAGCACAACCAGAAGGGCCTCCGGGTCTCCCACCTCCTCCAGGCCTGCGTGGACGAGTTCAAGGAGAACGAGGACCTGCCCAACACCACCAACCCGGACGACTGGGCCCGAATCTCCGGAAAGAAGGGCGAGCGGATCGTATTCATCCGCACCCTGGTCACCGGAAAGCAAGGCGCGGACACCGGACGCTCCATCGACACGGTGGCGAACACCGGTCAGTACCTCTGAAGCGGAGCGGCTGCGGATGCCCTCCCCGGGCATCCGCAGCCGACTGCTTTACCCGACCGCTTAACCGGCCGTATTCCAGCCGGTGACAGGGCAGATTCAATGACGGAAATGATCTCCCCACGAGCGCGCAGTGGTTCTAGGCTCTTCCGTACCGCCGGTCGCGCAGTGCGGGGACGGGCACCGCACAGTCACACGCACCGGAGCACCAGCGGTACTTGAGCGCCGCCCCCGGAGGGGGGCGCCGCCGGGCAAGGAGGGCCGCATGACCGTACGGCGAGTAATGGGGATCGAGACGGAGTACGGGATCTCCGTCCCCGGTCACCCGAACGCCAATGCCATGCTCACCTCGTCCCAGATCGTCAACGCCTACGCGGCGGCGATGCACCGGGCGCGACGCGCCCGCTGGGACTTCGAGGAGGAGAACCCGCTGCGGGACGCCCGCGGCTTCGACCTCGCCCGCGAGGCCGCCGACAGCAGCCAGCTGACCGACGAGGACATCGGCCTCGCCAACGTCATCCTGACGAACGGGGCACGGCTCTACGTCGACCACGCACACCCCGAGTACAGCTCCCCGGAGATCACCAACCCGCTGGACGCCGTGCTCTGGGACAAGGCCGGCGAACGGATCATGGCCGAGGCCGCCGTACGGGCCGCCCAGCTGCCCGGGGCCCAGCCGATCCACCTCTACAAGAACAACACCGACAACAAGGGTGCCTCCTACGGCACGCACGAGAACTACCTGATGAAGCGGGAAACCCCCTTCTCGGAGATCGTGCGCCACCTGACCCCCTTCTTCGTCTCCCGGCAGGTCGTGACCGGCGCGGGACGTGTGGGCATCGGCCAGGACGGGCGCGAGCACGGCTTCCAGATCAGCCAGCGCGCCGACTACTTCGAGGTCGAGGTCGGCCTGGAGACCACCCTGAAGCGGCCCATCATCAACACCAGGGACGAGCCGCACTCCGACGCCGAGAAGTACCGCCGGCTCCACGTGATCATCGGCGACGCGAACCTCTCGGAGATCTCCACCTACCTCAAGCTCGGCACCACGGCCCTCGTGCTGTCCATGATCGAGGACGGTTTCATCGGCGTCGACCTGGCCGTCGACCAGCCCGTACGCACTCTCCACCACGTCTCCCACGACCCCTCGCTGAAGTACCTGATCACGCTGCGCAGCGGCCGGACACTGACCGCGGTACAGCTCCAGATGGAGTACTTCGAACTGGCCAGGAAGTACGTGGACGAGCGTTTCGGCTCGGACGCGGACGAGCAGACCAAGGACGTGCTGTCCCGCTGGGAGGACGTCCTGGGCCGGCTGGAGAGCGACCCCATGAGCCTGTCGGGGGAGCTGGACTGGATCGCGAAGCGGGAGATCCTGGAGGGCTACCGGCGCCGGGACGGTCTCGACTGGGACGCGGCGCGGCTGCACCTGGTGGACCTCCAGTACGCGGACGTACGGCCCGAGAAGGGCCTCTACAACCGTCTGGTGGCCCGCGGCAAGATGAAGCGGCTGGTGGAGGAGTCCGCGGTGGAGCGGGCTCAGAGCAAGCCCCCGGAGGACACCAGGGCGTACTTCCGCGGGCGCTGCCTGGAGCAGTACGCGGACGACGTGGCCGCGGCCTCGTGGGACTCGGTGATCTTCGACCTCCCTGGCCGCGACTCGCTCCAGCGGGTCCCGACCCTGGAGCCCCTGCGGGGGACCCGCAACCACGTCAAGGAGCTCCTGGACCGCTGCCGCACGGCGGAGGACCTGGTCCGGGTGCTTTCGGGGCAGTGAGCGGGCCTGAAATGCGATCGGTCCGGGAATCATGAGAAGAACCGGACTGTGAAAGTACGGGGACGAATGTCGGACCCTCCCTATAGGGTCCGACGTAGGGTCTGATCTTGAGAGATCCCGAATCCCGGGGTCTCTCGACATGAGCGTGCGAACCGAGCGGGGTGAGGTAGACATGGCGACCAAGGACACCGGCGGCGGACAGCAGAAGGCGACGCGCTCGACCGAGGAGGTCGAGGAGGCTGCGGTCGAGGAATCGACCGACCTCAAGGAGCGCCAGGAAAAGCTCTCCGACGACGTCGACTCCGTACTCGATGAAATCGATGATGTGCTCGAAGAGAACGCTGAGGATTTTGTTCGAAGCTTCGTTCAAAAGGGTGGAGAGTAAGGCCATTCTGCCTTCGAAATGAAGGTGGCCCTGATGCGCCAGGGCCATGTCGATCGAATCGAAGCTGTGTCGCGGCTGCGGCCAGCAGCAACCGCTCAGTGCGTTCGCCGCGAACCGCTCCACCAAGGACGGCCTGCAGGCCCGGTGCCGCTCATGCGTCGCCACCTACGGGGCAGAGCACTGCCGGCGCCGGCAGGCCGCCAAGGGCAAGACGGTGTGGGTCCGGGCGGACGTGCCTCCGGGTTGGAAGCAAGGCCGCTCCTGCGGGGAGGTCAAGAACCCCACAGTGAGTGGCACAAGAACGCAACCGCACCTGATGGGCTCGCCACTTGCTGCAAGCCGTGCAAGGCGGCGCGCGGCAGGGCAGGCCATCTCAAGCGCGCCTACGGCATGACCGAGGAGCAGCGCGACGAGATGATCGCCGCTCAGAACGGTGTCTGCGTGATCTGCCAAGAAGGTCTGGCCGAGCACGTGGATCACGATCATCAGACGGGTAAGGTCCGAGGCGTACTGTGCTTCAGCTGCAACGCAGCCTTGGGGCAGTTCAAGGATCGGCCGGACGTCATACGGCGTGCAGCCGCTTACGTGGAAGGAAACCTGTGGAACCCAACACTCGTAGCACAGGGCGTCTACCGGCAGCCTTCCTGACGCCGGGGTCGTCGTCCTTCATGGACTTCCTGGGTGCGCACTCGCCCGAGATGCTGCCCGGGAACCGCAAGCTGCCGGAAGGCGTCGTGGAGGCGCCGCACGGGACGACCATCGTGGCCGCCACCTTCCCCGGCGGGGTCGTGCTCGCCGGTGACCGGCGGGCGACCATGGGGAACATGATCGCGCAGCGGGACATCGAGAAGGTGTTTCCGGCCGACGAGTACTCCGCGGTCGGCATCGCCGGTACGGCCGGCCTGGCCGTGGAGATGGTCAAGCTGTTCCAGTTGGAGCTGGAGCACTTCGAGAAGGTGGAGGGGGCGACCCTCTCCCTGGAGGGCAAGGCCAACCGGCTCTCCACCATGATCCGGAGCAACCTCGGCATGGCGATGCAGGGCCTGGCCGTGGTGCCGCTCTTCGCCGGCTACGACGAGGGCAAGGAGAAGGGCCGGATCTTCTCCTACGACGTCACCGGCGGCCGCTCCGAGGAGCACGGCTACGCGGCGACCGGTTCCGGTTCGATCTTCGCGCGGGGCTCCATGAAGAAGCTCTACCGCCCGGATCTGACCGAGCAGCAGGCCACCACGCTGGTGGTGCAGGCGCTGTACGACGCCGCCGACGACGACTCGGCGACCGGCGGGCCGGACCTGTACCGCCACATCTACCCGATCGTCACCGTCATCACGGACGAGGGGTTCCGCAGGCTGACCGACGAGGAGTCGCAGGAACTCGCCCGTTCGGTCACCAATCGCAGGCTGGAGCAGCCCGACGGCCCGCGCGCCGCCCTGCTCTGACCATCCGTCGCTTCGTAGGAGCCCAGAAGAAAGGGACGGAAAGCCGGTGTCGACTCCGTTCTATGTGTCACCCCAGCAGGCCATGGCCGACCGGGCGGAATACGCCCGGAAGGGCATCGCCCGCGGTCGCAGCCTTGTCGTGCTGCAGTACGCCGACGGCATCGTGTTCGTCGGCGAGAACCCGTCCCGCGCGCTGCACAAGTTCAGCGAGATCTACGACCGCATCGGCTTCGCGGCCGCCGGCAAGTACAACGAGTACGAGAACCTGCGGATCGGCGGAGTGCGGTACGCCGATCTGCGCGGATACACCTACGACCGTGACGATGTGACGGCCCGTGGGCTGGCCAACGTGTACGCGCAGACCCTCGGCACCATCTTCTCGAGTGCCGGTGAGAAGCCGTACGAGGTGGAGCTGGTCGTGGCCGAGGTCGGTGCGACGGCCGCCGGCGACCAGATCTACCGGCTGCCGCACGACGGTTCGATCGTCGACGAGCACGGCTCGGTCGCGGTCGGCGGCAACGCCGAGCAGATCAGCACCTACCTCGACCAGCGCCACCAGGACGGGATGACCCTGTCGGAGGCGCTGAAGCTGGCGGTGGCGGCGCTGTCCAGCCAGGCCAACGGTGCCGACAAGGCGATCCCTGCCGAGCGGCTGGAGGTGGCGGTGCTGGACCGGACCCGGTCGCAGCAGCGCAAGTTCAAGCGGATCCGGGGCCGGCAGCTGTCTCGGCTGCTGGAGGCGGACGTGCCGGCCGCCGCACAGGCGGACGCCGTGTCGAACGACGAGACTCCGGAGGACGACGCGGAGTAGCGAGCACCAGGATCCGGGTCCGTGGCCCCGGTCGCCCCTCACGGGGTGGCCGGGGCTTCGTCGTGTCCGGGTCGCTACGGGGTGGGGGCCGGTCCCGTGGAGTCGCGGACGACGAGGGTGACGGGGATGTCGGGGGCGGTCCAGGGGGTGCCTTCCAGGACGGCGAGGAGGGCGGTCATGCCCTGTTCGCCGACGCGTTCGGCGGGGAGGTGGACCGTGGTGAGCTCGGGTTCGACGGCGGTGGCGAGGGCGAGGTCGTCGAAGCCGGTGACGGAGAGGTCCTCGGGGACGCGCAGGCCGAGTCGGCGGGCGGCCTTGCAGGCGCCCGCGGCGAGGATGTCGTCGTCGCAGACGATGGCGGTGGGCCTGCCCTCCGGGACGGCGAGGGCGGCCTCCATGGCCGTACGGGCGTCGTCGGCGGTGAGGGGGGACCGTACGGTGCGCAGCTCGGTGCCGGGGCCCAGGAGGGTGCCGAGGGCTTCGGCGCGGGTGTCGAAGGTCCAGGAGTCGACGGCGGAGGCGAGGTGGAGGAAGCGCCGGTGGCCGAGGGCGAGGAGGTGCTCGGTGACCTGGCGCATGCCATCGGCCATGGCGAGGTTGACGTGGGCGGCGGAGCCTTGGGCGCGGGGGTCGCTGTCGAGCATGACGAGGGGGAGGGTGTCGCCGCCGATGGCCTGGAGGGCGTGGGCGGCCATGGAGGAGGCGATGACTCCGTCGAGGGCGGCGCGGGCGGAGGCGAAGGGGTCGCGGGCGGGGCCGGTGCCGTCGGGGGAGGGGTAGAGGACGACGCCGAAGCCGTGTTCGGCGGCGACGCGGGCGGCGCCGGTGTAGACGCGGGCGAAGAACTCGTTGGTGAGGGCGGGGACGACGAGGAGGGCGGTGCGGGTGGAGCCGAGGCGGAGGTTGCGGGCGGCGAGGTTGGGGCGGTAGCCGAGGCGGGTGGCGGTCTCGCGGACGAGGGCGGCGGTGCGTTCGGAGACGCGGCCGGGCCACTTGTCGCCGAGGACGAGGGAGACGGTGGCCTGGGAGACCCCGGCGGCGGTGGCCACGTCCCGGCTGGTGGGTCTCGTCACACGGGGCTCCTGCAGTGCGAGGTCAGGGGTGGTGGTGCGGTCCGTGGGGTGGACCCGTGGACTGTGGCCATGGTACGTATGACTCGTCACGTTATACGTATTACCCCGGCTGGATCCGGGCAGAAGGGGGCCGACATGGCCGCGGGATACGCGGAGCTGCTGCGGACCCGGCACGCCGCGAGGCTGCTGGTGGGCACGCTCGTCGGCAGGCTGCCGAACGCCACCGCGCCGATCGCGATCGTGCTGTTCACGCGCGCGGAGGGCGGCAGCTACAGCCTGGCGGGGGCGCTGGCCGCGGTGTACGGGCTGGCGAACGCGGTGGGCCAGCCGCTGCTCGGGCGGGCCGTGGACCTGTTCGGCCAGCCGCGGGTGCAGCTGCCGGCGGCGCTGCTGTCCGCGCTGGGCATGGTGTGGCTGGCGTTCGCGGGGACCGGCTCGGTGGTCGCGGCGTACGCCGCGGTGGTGGTCGGCGGGCTCTTCACGCCGCCGCTGGAGGGCGGGCTGCGCGCCCTGTGGCCGGGCGTGCTGGGGGGCCGCGAGGAGAAGGTGCACGCGGCGTACGCGATGGACGCGGTGGCCCAGGAGGTCATGTTCACCGTAGGTCCGCTGCTGGTGACGCTGTTCGTGGCGGTGTGGTCGCCGGCAGGGGCGCTGCTGGCGCTGAACGCGATCGGGGTGCTGGGCGCGCTGTCGGTGGTGGTCAGCGAGCCGTCGCGGACGTGGCGCTCGGAGCCGCGGGAGGCCCACTGGCTGGGCGCGCTGCGCTCGCGCGGGCTGCTGGCGCTGTTGGGCGCATTCTTCTTCGTGGGTATGGCGCTGGGTTCGATCACGGTGGCCGGTGTGGCGTACGCGGACGACAACGGGGGCCAGGCGGTGTACGGCTGGCTGATGGCGGCGCTGGGGCTCGGCGCGCTGATCGGCGGCGTGTTCTACGGCGCGCGGCAGTGGGCCGGCGCGCCCGAGCGGCGGCTGCGCCTGTTGGTGGCGCTGCTGGCGGTGGGCTACCTGCCGCTGCTGCTGATCCCGGGGCCGGTGGCGATGACGGCGCTGGCCGCGCTGTCGGGCGTGTTCCTGGCGCCCTCCCTGGCGTGCGCGTTCATCGTGGTGGACCGGCACGCGCCGTCGGGCACGGTGACGGAGGCCTTCTCGTGGCTGGTGACGTTCTTCGGCGTGGGCGCGGCGATCGGTACGGCGGCCGCGGGGCCGGCCGTGGAGCTGGGCGGCACCGCGTGGGGCTTCGGCGTGGCGTGTGCCGCGGGCGGTGCGGCCCTGCTGGTTCTGATGGTGACTCAGCGGGCGCTGTCAACTGCGGGCCACAGCCGTGCGGTGGCGGGTTCGGCGCAGGGAGTGCCGGGCGGAGCCGACGAGGTGGCCCCGCAGGCCCGGTCGGCGCAGTGACGGGCGGGCGCGCCGGTGCGGCGCGCCGCGGCTTTCACCGGTCGCCTGCCCGGTGTTCGGCGGCCTCCTCGGGGGAACTGATCGAAACGGCGCCTGCGAACCCGGTTTCAGAAGAGGGCAGAAGGCGTAATGTTCAGTCATGGACCGCCGCATTTTCGGGCTGGAGAACGAGTACGGCGTCACGTGCACGTTCAGGGGACAGCGCCGACTGTCTCCTGACGAAGTGGCGCGCTACCTCTTCCGCCGTGTCGTGTCATGGGGCCGCAGCAGCAATGTCTTCCTGCGGAACGGCGCCCGCCTGTACCTCGACGTGGGTTCGCATCCGGAATATGCAACTCCCGAATGCGACAACGTGACCGAGCTGGTCACGCACGACAAAGCAGGCGAGCGCATTCTCGAAGGACTGCTCGTCGACGCCGAACGCCGCCTGCACGAGGAGGGAATCGCGGGCGACGTCTATCTCTTCAAGAACAACACCGACTCGGCGGGCAACTCGTACGGCTGCCACGAGAACTACCTGGTGGCCCGGCACGGGGAATTCTCCCGCCTGGCGGACATTCTCATTCCGTTCCTCGTCACGCGGCAGCTGATCTGCGGTGCCGGCAAGGTGCTGCAGACCCCTCGGGGTGCGGTCTACTGCGTGAGCCAGCGGGCCGAGCACATCTGGGAGGGCGTCAGCTCCGCGACGACGCGTTCCAGGCCGATCATCAACACGCGCGACGAGCCGCACGCGGACGCGGAGCGTTACCGCCGCCTCCACGTGATCGTGGGCGACTCGAACATGTCCGAGACGACCATGCTGCTGAAGGTCGGGGCGACCGACCTGGTGCTGCGCATGATCGAGGCGGGCACGGTGATGCGGGACCTGACCCTGGAGAACCCGATCCGGGCCATCCGCGAGGTGAGCCACGACATCACGGGCCAGCGCAAGGTGCGCCTGGCGAGCGGCCGGGAGGCCTCCGCGCTGGAGATCCAGCGGGAGTACTACGACAAGGCGGTGGACTTCGCCGAGCGGCGGGGCATCCGGACCGGCGTGGTGGACCAGGTGCTGGAGCTGTGGGGCCGCACGCTGGACGCGATCGAGGCCGAGGACCTGGACCGGATCGGCACCGAGATCGACTGGGTCATGAAGTACCAGCTGATCGAGCGGTACCGGGGCAAGCACAACATGACCATGTCGAATCCGCGGGTGGCTCAGATAGACCTCGCCTACCACGACATCCACCGCCGGCGCGGGCTGTACTACCTGCTGGAGCGCAAGGGGCAGGCGGCGCGGATCTGCAACGACCTCAAGATCTTCGAGGGCAAGTCGGTGCCTCCGCAGACGACGAGGGCGCGGCTGCGCGGCGACTTCATCCGGCGGGCGCAGGAGCAGCGGCGGGACTTCACGGTCGACTGGGTGCACCTGAAGCTCAATGACCAGGCACAGCGCACGGTGCTGTGCAAGGACCCGTTCCGGTCGGTCGACGACCGCGTGGAG
Source organism: Streptomyces sp. NPDC046349 (assembly GCF_055587885.1). Lineage (NCBI taxonomy): Bacteria > Bacillati > Actinomycetota > Actinomycetes > Kitasatosporales > Streptomycetaceae > Streptomyces > Streptomyces sp. NPDC046349. The sequence goes on along the minus strand of NZ_JBVJFK010000005.1, from coordinate 301,109 downwards.
AAGCTGATCGCCGGCATGTAGGCAGCCGGTGTGACGTCCCTCTTCTCACCAGGGCCCCGTACGTTTCTCGTACGGGGCCCTGTGCACGGCTTAGAGTGGCGGGCGACCGTCTTGCCGTCTGAGATCTGAGGAACCCGTGCGCCGACTTGCCGGCCTGCTTGTCGTACCCCTTCTGCTGCTGTCGACAGCGGCGTGTGGCGACGACAGCGGCTCCGACTCCGCCCAGATGAAGAACGGAGCGCCTGCGATCACCAAGGGCGCCGAGTTCGGGGAGACTCCCACCCTGTCGAAGGGGAAGGGCGAGCCGCCCAAGGAGCTGAAGGTGGTGACCGTCAAGGAGGGCACCGGGCCGGCGCTGAAGAAGGGCGACATCGCCCAGGTCAACTACTACGGCCAGGTGTGGGACGGCACCGAGCCGTTCGACCAGAGCTTCGGCAAGGGTCAGCCGTTCGACGTGACGATCGGCGCGGGCGCCGTCATCAAGGGCTGGGACCAGGGCCTCGAGGGTCAGAAGGTCGGCAGCCGTGTCCAGCTGGTGATCCCGCCGGACCTCGGTTACGGGGCCCAGGGCTCGCCCCCGAAGATCAAGGGTGATGCCACGCTGGTGTTCGTCGTGGACATCGTCAAGGGCGCCACGGTCCCCGCCTCGGCCACGGGCAAGGAAGTCGCCCAGGAGAACAAGGACCTGCCGAAGATCGGTACGAACACGGACGGCAAGGAAGTCTCCGTGGCCGTCCCGAAGGACGTCACCCCGCCGGCGAAGCTGGTCTCCAACTACGTCCTCGAGGGCGACGGCCCGGCCGTGACGGACAAGAACAGCGTCGTCGTCAAGTTCCACGGCAAGACGTGGAAGGACGACAAGACGTTCGAGAGCACCTACACCTCCGGCCAGTCGGTGACCTGGCCGCTGGAGCAGCTCCAGGTGAAGGGCCTCAAGGACGGCATCGTCGGCAAGAAGGTCGGCAGCCGCATCCTGCTGGTCATCCCGCCGGACATGGGCTTCGGCGACAAGGAGCAGGGGACCATCCCGGCGAACTCGACGCTGGTCTTCAGCCTCGACATCCTCGCGGTGATGTAAGACTGTCCCGGTTGTCCCATAGTTTGAGGAGCAGTTCCGTGAGCGACAAGCTCGAAAAGCCCGAGATCGACTTCCCCGAGGGCGAGGCCCCCGCGGACCTCGTGATCGAGGACATCTGGCTGGGTGACGGTGCCGAGGCCAAGGCCGGCGACATGGTCGCCGTCCACTACGTGGGCGTGGCCTTCTCCACCGGCGAGGAGTTCGACGCCTCCTGGAACCGCGGTTCCGCGCTCCAGTTCAAGCTCGGTGTCGGTCAGGTCATCAGCGGCTGGGACCGCGGTGTCCAGGGCATGAAGGTCGGCGGCCGCCGCAAGCTGGTCATCCCGGCCCACCTGGCGTACGGCGACCGTGGTGCGGGCGGTGCGATCGCCCCGGGCGAGACGCTGATCTTCGTCTGCGACCTGGTCAAGGTCGGCTGAGCGGAACATCCGCGAGCAGTGCAGGGGCCCCCGCCGTGAGGCGGGGGCCCTCGCTTTTTGTCCGGGACCGCCGGGGCGGTACGGTCAACGGTCACGAGTGTGTGTGTGTCGAGAACGGGGGATGGGCGTCGATGGCGATTGCCAAGGCCGAGCGTCTGATGAATCTGGCGCTGTGTCTGCTGGGGACCCGCCGGCCGCTGAGCAAGCGCGAGCTGCGCGGTTCCATCGAGGCCTACATGGAAGCCGGCAACGACGAGTCCTTCAACCGCATGTTCGAGCGGGACAAGGACGACTTGCGCGAACTCGGTCTGGTCATCGAGACGGTGGAGAACCTGGAGGGGGAGACGGGCTATCTGGCCCGCCGGGACAGCAACCGGCTGCCGCCGGTCTCCCTGGACGCCGAGGAGGCCGCGGCGCTGGGGCTGGCGGCCAAGGTCTGGCAGCAGGCCCGTCTCGCGGGAGCCGCCAGCGGCGCCCTGCAGAAGCTGCGGGCGGGCGGGATGCCGGAGGCGGACAACCCGTACGAGGGTCAGCACAGTGCCATCGAGCCGCGCATCCCGGTCCACGAGGCGGCCTTCGAGCCGCTGATGCTGGCCTGCCGGGACCGCCGGCCGGTGGTCTTCGACTACCGCAAGTCGACCGCCGCCCGGCCCGAGACCCGTCAGGTGGAGCCGTGGGCGCTGGAGTGCTGGCGCGGCCACTGGTACCTGGCCGGCTACGACCGTGAGCGCGGGGCGGAGCGGGTGTTCCGGCTCTCCCGGATCACCGGGAAGGTCCGCTCCCGCGCGGCGAAGTACACCGCCGACGTGCCGGACGTGGTGACCGTGCGGGAGACCGTGGCGAGCTGGGCAGGGGAGAGCGCGGACCGCTCGGCGCTGATCCGGTTGCGGGCCGGGGCGGGCTACCCGCTGCGGGCCAAGGCCACGTCGGTGCGCGAAGGCGCCGACGGCTGGGACGAGCTGGAGATCCCCTACGGGCACGGGCTCGACGCCTGGCTGGTGGAGTTCGGTCCCGACGTCGTCGTGGTCGGACCCGCCGATCTGAGGGCGGACGTGGTGGACCGGCTGCGGGCCGTCGCCGGGGCCTGACACGCTGTCCGGGTGACACCCGCCGTCCGGGTACCGCCCGCGGTGCGGGGCAGGTTCGCCCGCCGCACCATTCGAAACCGCGACATCCACAGACGTGCCCTGAGGGGGAGACGTACCAGCATGGCTGCCAACGCCATCGACCAGACCCGCCGGATGCTGTCCCTGGTGACGTACCTGCGCGAGCGCCCGGGTGCGCACGTGGCCGACGTCGCGCGCGCCTTCGGCATCACCGAGGACGAGCTGATCTCCGACCTCGACGTGCTGCCCATGTGCGGGACCAGCTTCCGGGGCGGGGACCTGCTCGACATCGACACCGACGGGGAGCGCATCTGGTGGCGCAATCCGGATGCCTCGGGGGAGTCCACCGCCGAGCCGCTGCGGCTCGCCGCCGACGAGGCGACCGCGCTGCTGGTCGCCGCGCGCGCCGTGGCGACCCTGCCGGGGCTGCGCGAGAGCGACCGGGACGCCCTGCTGCGGGCGACCGCGAAGCTGGAGGCTGCCGCGGGCGAGGCGGCCGGGGCCAGCTCCCGACTGTCGGTGACCTTCGAGTCCGAGGGCGGGGTCTTCGCGGACGTCGACCGGGCCATCGCGGAACGCCGGCGGCTGTGGCTGCGCTACTACTCGCCGGCCCGTGACGAGCTCACCGAACGCGAGGTCGACCCGATCCGGCTCTTCGCGGTGGGACACACCTACATGGAGGGCTGGTGCCACCTCTCCGAGGACCGGCGCACCTTCCGGCTCGACCGGGTGGCGGAGATCCGACTGCTGGACGAGCGGGCGGAGCCGCCCGCCATCGAGCCGCGCGACCTGTCCGAGGGCCTCGTCCAGCCGTCCGCCGAGGACCCGGAGGTCGTGGTCGAGGTCGGGCCCGGCGGGCGATGGGTGGCCGAGTACTACCCGCACGACAGCGCCGAGGAGCTCGCGGACGGCGGCCTGCGGATCACCCTGCGCACCCCGGACCCGGGCTCCCTGCGCCGCCTCGCGCTGCGGCTGGGCCGCGAAGGGCGGATCACGGCTCCCGCCGAGCTGGCGGACAGCGCGCGCAGCGCCGCCCGGGAGGCACTCGCGGGGTACGGGGAACAGGTCTGAGGGGAGGGCGGTCGAGATGTCGCCAACGTCCGGGCCGGTCGCGTTCAAGGCCTCCTGTCCCGAATGCCGCGCCCGGTTCGAGCTGGACGCGGGCGCCCTGCGGCTGGCCATCGGCGGCAGCCGCAGGGCCACCTTCTACTCCTTCACGTGTCCTGAATGCGGGTCCGCGGTCCGCAAACCGGCCGGGGACCGCATCGTGGAGCTGCTGACCGGCGGCGGCGTGAGCACCCTGCGGAGCATGTGAGGCGGCCGTGGCCTAGGCTCGGCCCCATGCTGTGGCCGATGTTCGCAATTGCCCTGGGTTTCCTCGGAGTGGCCGTGCTCGCCGTGCTGGCCGTGCGCGTGTACGCGGAGGTGCGCCGGCTCTCCGCGGAGGTCGCGCTGGCCAGCCGCCGGATCACCGCCGCATCGGGTGAGCTGGAGCGGGAGGCCCTCGGGCTGGCAAAGGCAGGCGGCGACGTGCGGCCGTAACGAATCCGACAGCCGTGTGACCGGGGGATTGACAACCGGCCAGGACGCAAGACGGGGTACGCCGGGGGATTGCCGGGCGTTAACCCCCTGGGGTTACGATCCTCGGTAGAGACATCCCAGGCGCCCGTACCGGTGCGCTGCAGACCTCGGAGAAAAGGAAGACTTCATGGGCAACCTCAGGGGTTGGGAAATCCTCGTCATCGTCGGCGTGATCATCCTGCTGTTCGGCGCCAAGAAGCTCCCCGACATGGCCCGCTCCCTCGGCAAGTCGGCCCGCATCCTCAAGAGCGAGGCCAAGGCCATGAAGAAGGACGGCGAGGCCGACGACGCGGCCGCCGCCCCCGCCGCCGACCAGTCCGCGCAGCAGCCGGTCGCCCCGCGCACCATCCAGGCCGCGCCCGGTGACGTCACCAGCTCCCGGCCGGTCAGCGAGCCGAACCGCACCGCCCAGGGCTGACGGACGCCCTTCACGCCAGTCATCTGCAACGAGACAAGGGACGTGGGTTGCTCAAGTCTGCCCGCAAGCAGGGGAAACAAGAACGAAAGGCAAAGGACGCCGAAGGGCGCATGCCTCTCGTCGAGCACCTGCGCGAACTGCGTAACCGCCTGCTGAAGTCGGTTCTGGCGATCCTCGTCATCACGATCGTCGCGGCCTTCTTCTACCGGGACATCATCAACTTCCTGCTGAAGCCGATGCTGGACTCCGTCGGCTGCACGAACGGTGTGGTGACCCAGCGCAACGGGCGCCCCTGCGCCGACATGACCGTGAACGGCCTGATCTCGGCGTTCTCGATCGCCCTGAAGGTCTCGCTGATGGCCGGAGTGGTGCTCTCCGCACCGGTGTGGCTGTACCAGCTGTGGGCGTTCGCCGCGCCCGGACTGCACAGCCACGAGAAGAAGTACGCTCGGAGCTTCGTCGCGGTCGGAGCGCCCCTTTTCATGGCCGGCGCCGTGCTCGCGTACAAGATCCTCCCGCAGACCGCGATGATCATGCTCGAGTTCACGCCCGACCACGCGCGCAACCTGCTGCCGGTCGACGACTACCTCGACCTGGTCACCCGCATGGTGATCGTCTTCGGTCTGGCCTTCGAGCTGCCGCTGCTGCTGATCCTGCTGAACTTCACCGGCGTCCTCACCGGCAAGCGCCTGGCGGGCTGGTGGCGGGGCATGGTCCTCGGCATCACGGTCTTCGCCGCCTTCGCGACGCCCACCGGCGACCCGCCGACCATGCTCGCGCTGGCCCTGCCCATCGTGACCCTCTACTTCGCGGCCGTCGGGCTCTGCCTCCTCAACGACCGCCGGCGCCGGCGCAGCGACCCCGACGCCGGACTCGGCGACGACGAGGCCTCGGAGCTCGACCTGACCCCGGCGCCGATCGGCGCGATGGACGCGGTGCCCGCCCCGGCCGCCCTGCCCGGACAGGCCGACGGCGGACGACAGCGGATCAACGGGTACGACGACGCCACCTGACGGGTACGCCCCCGGGGGCGCCCGGGACCGGGAACGGCCTCCGGTACATTCCCGGGGTGAGCTACGAGGTCACCCTCTTCGTCAATCCCACCGCGGGACGCGGCCGGGGCGCGCACGCCGCGCAGCCGGCCGCTTCCGCTCTGCGGGCGGCCGGTTTCTCCGTACGGACCCTGGTGGGCGCCGATGCCCCGGACGCGCTGGCCCGGCTGAGGGCCGCGGTCCGCGAGGGCACCGGCGCCGTGGTCGCGGTGGGCGGCGACGGCATGGTCTCCCTGGCGCTCCAGGCGCTCGCGGGCACCCCGGTGCCGCTCGGGGTCGTCGCGGCGGGCACCGGTAACGACTTCGCACGGGCCGCCGGACTGCCTGTGCGGGAGCCCGCGACGGCGGGCCGGATGGCCGCCGAGGCGCTCAAAGAGGGCCGGATCCGCGAGATCGACCTCGGGCGCGTGGGCGGCACCTGGTACGGGACCGTGCTGTGCTCCGGCTTCGACTCGAAGGTCAACGACCGCGGCAACCGGATGCGGCTGCCCGCGGGCCGTTTCAAGTACGACCTCGCGATGATCGCGGAACTGGCCGCCTTCCGGCCCTTTCCCTACCGCATCACACTCGACGACGGCCCGGTGATCGAGACCGAGGCGACGCTCGTCGCCGTCGGCAACGGCTCCTCCTACGGCGGCGGCATGCGCATCTGCCCGGGCGCCGCCCCCGACGACGGCCTTTTCGACGTCACCGTCGTCGGCGACTGCAGCCGGGCCACCCTGGTGAAGGTGTTCCCGCAGGTCTACCGGGGCGGACACCTCTCCCACCCGAAGGTGAGCGCCCACCGCGCCCGGAAGATCACCCTGGAGGCGCCGGGCCTGACCGCGTACGCGGACGGGGAGCCGCTGGGGCCCCTCCCGGTGACCGCCGAGTGCATACCCGGGGCGGTCCGGCTCCTCACATAAATGATCGCGACTGTTGTCAGACCCGGCGGGTAGGCTCGACAGCAAGATGACCGAAGAACTCTCACCCGCCGAGCGGTACGCCGCTGCCCGGATCCGCGCCGCCGAAGAGGCCACCGCCCTGGCCCCCTTCCGCGAGATGTACGACTTCGACCTGGATCCGTACCAGGTGGAGGCCTGCAAGGCGCTGGAGGCCGGCAAGGGCGTCCTCGTAGCCGCCCCGACCGGCTCGGGCAAGACCATCGTCGGCGAGTTCGCCGTGCACCTGGCCCTCGCACAGGGCCGCAAGTGCTTCTACACGACGCCGATCAAGGCGCTGTCGAACCAGAAGTACGCCGACCTCGTCAAGCGCTACGGCGCCGACAAGGTGGGCCTGCTGACGGGCGACAACAGCGTGAACTCCGAGGCGCCGGTGGTCGTGATGACCACCGAGGTGCTCCGCAACATGCTCTACGCGGGCTCTCAGTCGCTGCGCGGCCTCGGCTACGTCGTGATGGACGAGGTCCACTACCTCTCCGACCGGTTCCGCGGAGCCGTCTGGGAGGAAGTGATCATCCACCTGCCCGAATCGGTGACCCTGGTCTCCCTGTCGGCCACCGTGTCCAACGCCGAGGAGTTCGGCGACTGGCTGGACACCGTGCGCGGGGACACCGATGTGATCGTCTCGGAGGAGCGGCCCGTACCGCTGTGGCAGCACGTCATGGCCGGCCGCCGGATCTACGACCTCTTCGAGGAGGAGTCCGACCACGGCGGCCGCGGCTCCGCGCGCCGCGAGGTCAACCCCGACCTGCTGCGCATGGCGCGCGAGGAGAACAGCCGCACCTACAGCCCCAAGGACCGGCGCCGCGGCAAGATGGTCCGCGAGGCCGACCGCGAGCGCGAGCGGCGCTCCCGCGGCCGGATCTGGACCCCGTCCCGGCCCGAGGTCATCGCCCGCCTCGACAACGACGGGCTGCTGCCCGCCATCAACTTCATCTTCAGCCGCGCCGGCTGCGAGGCCGCCGTCCAGCAGTGCCTGTACGCGGGCCTGCGCCTCAACGACGAGTCCGCGCGGCTCAAGGTCCGCGAGATCGTGGAGGCGCGCACCGCCTCCATCCCCACCGAGGACCTGCACGTCCTCGGGTACTACGAGTGGCTCGAAGGCCTGGAGCGGGGCATCGCCGCGCACCACGCGGGCATGCTGCCGACCTTCAAGGAGGTCGTGGAGGAGCTCTTCGTCCGCGGTCTGGTGAAGGCCGTCTTCGCCACGGAGACGCTGGCGCTGGGCATCAACATGCCCGCGCGCACCGTGATCCTGGAGAAGCTGGTCAAGTGGAACGGCGAGCAGCACGCCGACATCACCCCCGGCGAGTACACGCAGCTGACCGGCCGGGCCGGCCGGCGCGGCATCGACGTCGAGGGCCACGCGGTCGTGCTCTGGCAGCGGGGCATGGACCCGGCCGGACTCGCCGGGCTCGCGGGCACCCGAACGTATCCGCTGCGCTCCAGCTTCAAGCCCTCCTACAACATGGCCGTCAACCTGGTCAGCCAGTTCGGGCGGCACCGCTCGCGCGAGCTGCTGGAGACGTCCTTCGCGCAGTTCCAGGCGGACCGCTCGGTCGTCGGGATCTCCCGGCAGGTGCAGCGCAACGAGGAGGGCCTGGAGGGCTACCGGGAGGGCATGACCTGCCACCTGGGGAACTTCGAGGAGTACGCACAGCTGCGCCGCGACCTCAAGGACCGGGAGACGGAGCTGGCCAAGCAGGGCGCCGCCCAGCGGCGGGTGCAGGCGGCCAGTTCGCTGGAGAAGCTCAAGCCGGGCGACATCATCCACGTGCCGACGGGCAAGTTCGCCGGGCTCGCGCTGGTCCTCGACCCGGGCGTGCCGGCCGGACGGGTCCACGGGCACCGCGGGTACGAGTACGCCGAGGGCCCGCGTCCGCTGGTGCTCACCGCCGAACGCCAGGTCAAGCGTCTCGCCGCGATCGACTTCCCGGTCCCGGTCGAGGCGCTGGACCGGATGCGGATCCCCAAGACCTTCAACGCGCGCTCGCCCCAGTCCCGTCGGGACCTCGCCTCCCAGCTGCGCAGCAAGGCCGGGCACATCACCCCGGAGCGGCGCGCCCGCGGCCGGGCCGCCGCCGCCGACGACCGCGAGATCGCCAGGCTGCGCACCGAACTGCGGGCGCACCCCTGCCACGGCTGCGACGAGCGCGAGGACCACGCCCGCTGGGCGGAGCGCTTCCACAGGCTGAAGCGGGACACGCAGGCGTTGGAGCGGCGGATCGAGGGCCGGACCAACACGATCGCCCGCACCTTCGACCGGATCCACGCGCTGCTGACCGAGCTCGACTACCTGCGCGAGGACGAGGTCACCGTGCACGGCAGGCGACTGGCCCGGCTGTACGGGGAGCTCGACCTGCTGGCGTCCGAATGCCTGCGCGCCAGGATCTGGGAGGGCCTGAGCCCCGCGGAACTGGCCGCCTGCGTCTCGGCGTTGGTCTTCGAGGCCCGGCAGTCCGACGACGCGGTCGCGCCGAAGGTCCCGGGCGGCGCGGCGAAGGCGGCGCTCGGGGAGATGGTCCGCATCTGGGGCCGGCTCGACGCGCTGGAGGAGGAGCACCGCATCAACCAGGCGGAGGGCGTGGGCCAGCGCGAGCCGGACCTCGGTTTCGCGTGGGCGGCGTACCAGTGGGCCTCCGACAAGAGCCTGGACGAGGTGCTGCGCGAGGCGGAGATGCCGGCGGGCGACTTCGTGCGCTGGTGCAAGCAGGTCATCGACGTGCTCGGGCAGATCGCGGCGGCGGCCCCCTCGGCCACCGGCGACAGCGGCAGCACGGTCGCGAAGAACGCCCGCAAGGCCGTCGACGCGCTCCTGCGGGGCGTGGTGGCCTACAGCTCCGTCGGCTAGGCGGTCTCCTACGGAGCTTGCCGGGCCCGCGCTGACTGTCACCGGACGGCGCGGGCCCGGCCGGCAAGAACCGACGGCACGGCTGTCGCAGACCGTGCTGCTCAGAGCATGAGCCGCGTTGATCCGGTTGCGCCGGATGGTCAACGCGCTCAGCGCGCGAGGATCCGATGACCGGGTCGGGGACGGACGGGCGCCGGGTGGGACGTGGTCTCAGCCGCCCGCCTCCCAGCCTGGCCGGTCGTGCCAGGCCTGGAGGGTGCGGGCGCTTTCGAAACGGTGGGCGGCGCCGGTCACCGGGTCGGTGAACGCCAGTACCCGGGACAGGAGTTGCAGCGGCCGGCGGTAGTCGCCCGGAGCCGGATCGGTGACCTCCGGGTACACCGGGTCGCCCAGGATGGGCAGTCCCAGGCCGTTCATGTGCACCCGCAGCTGGTGGGTGCGGCCGGTGAGCGGGGTCAGCCGGTAGCGGCCCAGACCGCCGCGCACGCCGACGAGCTCGATCCGGCTCTCGGCGTTGGGCGGGCCGGGGACCTCGGTCGCGGCGATCACCCCGCGGAGCTTCTCGATCCGGCTGCGGACCGTGCGGGGGAAGGCGAGCGCCGGGTCGTGGGGCGCGAGGGCCTCGTACTCCTTGCGGACCTCGCGCCGCTGGAACAGGAGCTGGTAGGCGCCGCGGTCCTCGGGGCGGACGCTGAACATCACCAGGCCGGCGGTGAGCCGGTCCAGGCGGTGGGCGGGGCTGAGCCCGGGCAGGCCGAGCTCATCGCGCAGCCGGGCCAGGGCGGTCTCGGTGATGTGGCTGCCGCGCGGGGTGGTCGCCAGGAAGTGCGGCTTGTCCACCACGAGGAGGTGCTCGTCCCGGTGGACCACGCGGATCGCGAACGGCACCCGCGGTTCCGGTTCCATGTCGCGGTGGAACCACAGGTAGGCGCCGGGCTCGTACGGATCCCGCGCATGCAGGACCCGCCCGCCGGGGCCGAGGACCCGGCCCGCGGCCAGCAGCCGGGCCATGGACTCCTCGCCGCGGGTGCCGGCGTAGCGGGCGGCGAGGTATCCGCCCAGGTCCGGCCAGGTGCCGTCCGGGTCGGGCGGCAGCCGCAGCCGGACCGGGTCGATGCCGGCCCGCTGGGGGAGGGGCGAGGAGGGTGCCTGGGCTCTGCGTCTCATCGGAGAACAGGCTATGCGGCTACTGCCGGGTGAAGGTGCCCAGGCGGTTCTCGTCGAGGTACTCCACGCGGAGCGTGCCGTCCGAGAAGAAGACGCCCGTACGGCCGACGGCGTTCTCACCGGTGGTCTCGAAGCTGAAGGTGTCGCCGTCGTAGTGCTTCAGCGGGAACCGCATCGGCTTCGGGCCCAGGGCGAGGGTGAGCGCGCCGTCGTCGGCAGCGGTCACGGTGGCCCTGCCGTAGTAGGGGTTGTCGTAGGTGCCGGTGTACGCGGAGCTGTCGCGGGCCGGCTTCGCGCCGGCGGGCGGGTGGGCGTAGTCGGTGTCGGACCGGCCCGCGTTGAACGTCTGGGCGTAGCTCGCGCCCACGAGCGGCATCCAGTCGGCCGTCGGCTTGCCGTACTGGGCGGTGTCGAAGAAGTCCAGGGCGACGGCATCGGCCAGCCCGACCGGGGCGCCGTTGGTCAGGACGACGATGCCGAGCCGCTCCAGCGGGAGCATCGTGACGTTGGAGTTCACCCCGAGGGCGAAGCCCCCGGAGTGGCTCAGGCGCAGCCGGCCCGCGTCGTCGTAGGAGACGTTCCAGCCGAGCCCGTAGAACTGCGGGGTGCCGCGGCCGGTCACGGCCTGGGACACGATCTCGGGCTGGTAGGTGCGGGCGAGCGCCTCCGCGGGGATGATCCGCTTCCCGTCGAGGCTGCCGGTGTCCAGGTGCAGCCGCAGCCAGCGGGACATGTCGCGGGCGGTGGAACTGGCCCCGCCCGCCGGGGTCTGGGCGTCGGCGTCGCGGACGTAGCGGGGGCTCCAGGTGCCGTCCGGGTTGCGTACGTGGCCCCACGCCCGGTCCGGGGCCTTGGCGTAGGCGTCGAACTCGGTGCTGGTGCGCGTCATTCCGGCGGGCTTGAAGAGCTTGTCCTCGCTGAGCTTCTGCCAGCTCACGCCGTGGTCGCGGGCGACGGCCTCGGCGGCGGCGGTGAGTCCGAAGTTGGTGTAGGCGTAGCTCGCACGGAAGGGGCTCAGCGGCTCCTCGCGCAGGTGGCCGAGGATGTACGACTGGTCGTAGCCCAGGTCCTCCAGGAGGTCCCCGGCGTGATCGGGGAGTCCGCTGCGGTGCGAGAACAGGTCGGCGGGCGTGACGTGCGAGGTCACCCAGGGGTCCTTGAGGGCGAAACCGGGGAGGGAGCCCGCCAGGGGCTCGTCCCAGTCAGCGGGATCGGCCAGCGCGCCGGCGACGACGGTTGAGGACACCGGCTTGGAGACGGAGGCAAGCTGGAAGACGGTGTCGGGGTCGACCTTGGCGCTCTCGCCGGTGCGGCGGACCCCGAAGCCCTTGAGATAGACGACCTCGCCGTTGTGGACGACGGCCACCGCGACGCCGGGCACGCCGGTGCGGCGCATCTTGTCGGCGACGGTGCGGTCGAGGGCGGCGACGGCCTTGTCGACGGCGGCGTCCGTGAGTTGGGGCCGGGGAGCGGGGGGCGGGCTCGGTGCCGCCGCAGCCGCCGAGGCGGTGAGGAGGGCCGCGACCCCTGCTGCCCCGAGCGCGCGGAGCGTACGCATGGGTACATTCTCCCGCCGCACGCCTTTCGGCGCGCGCCGGAGGGGCCTGCCGCGGACGCGTGTGCTGCGCGGCGTGCGGCGCCGCCCGGGGGGCTGCCCCCGGGCCCGCGCTCGATCGCCGCGCAACCGGATCGGCAGGCGCTGCCCCCGCCCGCGGCGCCTCGGGCTCTGCCGCCGGGCCGCCTCTTCCGGATCTCGTGGGCGGGCGGAGGCGGAAGCACAGCCGCCGGCGGCCCGGGGCTCGCGTCCGGCGAGGAGCCGCCCGAGGCCACCCACGCCCGGCCCGGGCAGGGGGTCGCGGCGCCGTGCGCCCCGACGCACCGGCCGAGCGCCGCCGCCCCGCCCGTCCGTCGGGCATCCCCGACACTCGCGGACCGCGCCGTTCGGTCCCCCCGTCGCAGCGCAGGGGCTTGCGCGGACCCGGCGTCGCCGGGGGCAACGACGACGCGGTGAGGTGCGGTGCCGGGCAACGCGGGCCGGGCCGGATCGAAGGGGTCGGTCCGGCGCTGGGAGGGTGCCCCTGGCGGGGCCGGGGAAGGCGGGCGGGCATCGGCCCGGGTCTTCGGGCCAGTGCGCCGCAGCGGCCCCGGGCGTGCGGCCCACGGGCCGCGGGGGCCGTGGACCGGGCCACGGGCTCGGGGGCGCTGCGCCTGCAGGAGGGCCTGCGCGGGCACGGGCCGGGGCCTGCTGGGGAACGGGGGCCGCGTGACTGCGGACCGCCCCCGAAGGGTCAGGCGGCGGCGCGGTGTTCCTGTTCGGCTTCGACCGTGGCGTTCCAGTCGCGCTTGATCGCGCGCCAGCCCTCGTCCGTCTCTCCCAGCCGCCAGTAGCCCGAGATCGACAGGCGTTCGCGTGCGACGCCGCGCTCCAGGCGGAGGTGGCGGCGCAGGTCCTTGACGAAGCCGGCCTCGCCGTGGACGAAGGCGTGCACGTCCGTCGAGGGGAACTCCATGGCCTGGACCGCCTCGACGAGGGCCTCGCCGACCGGACGGCCACCGCGGTGGAGCCAGACCGGGGTGATGCCGTCGGGGGTGGCGACCTTCAGTTCGTCGCCGGGGCCCTCGATTTCCACGAACGCGTGGACCTCCGCGCCCGCCGGCATCCGCTCCATCGCCGCGGCGATGGCCGGCAGCGCGCTCTCGTCGCCGATCAGGAGGTGCCATCCGGCCGCCGGGTCCGGGGCGTACGCGCCGCCCGGGCCGAGGAACCGTACGAGCTCGCCCGGCTGCGCCCGGGCCGCCCAGGGGCCGGCCAGGCCCTCGTCGCCGTGGACGACGAAGTCGAGGGTCAGTTCCAAGTGCTCCGGGTCCCAGTTCCGCACGGTGTAGGCCCGCTGCCGCGGCCACTGCGCCCGCGGAAAGTCGCCGCGGATGCGTTCCAGGTCCCACGGCGCGGGGTAAGTCACACCCTCGGGAGCGAAAAGGAGTTTCACGTAGTGGTCGGTGTACTCGCCCGCGCCGAAGTCGGCCAGCCCCTCACCACCCAGCACGAGTCGCACCATGTGCGGCGAAAGCCGCTCGGTGCGTACGACTACGGCGGTGCCGACGGTGCGGCCGCGTCCTTCTGCCACGGTGACTCCCTGACTCCCATGAAACTTAGCCTTACCTAAGTTAGCACCTCAGGAGTGCAGGGCGCCGCTCAGACGGGACACAGCGCCGCCCAATCCCCACCGATGGGCTAGCGCGTCGACCAGCTCGGGCTGCGCCGGGACCGCCGGCAGGGCCGCTTGGAACTGCGGAATCGGCACGTCGGAGGCCACCTTCACCACCTTCGGCGCCACCGCCAGGTACGGCCGGGACTCGTCGAGCCGCTTGCGCTGCGTGGGCGTCAGTTTCGACTTCGGGTCGTCGATCGCCGCGATGATCCCGGCCAGATCGCCGTAGGCGTCGAGCAGTTTCGCCGCCGTCTTCTCACCGATGCCGGGAACGCCCGGCAGGCCGTCGCTCGGATCGCCGCGCAGCAGGGCGAGGTCCGCGTAACCGGGGCCGTCCACCCCGTACTTCTCCCGCAGCCACGCCTCGTCCGTCATCTGGAGGGTGCCCACGCCCTTGAGGGGGTACAGCACCCGCCGCTGCCGCGCGTCGTCCACGAGCTGGTACAGGTCCCGGTCGCCGGTGACGATGTCGACGGGCCCCGTCGCACGGGCGGTGAGCGTCCCGATCACGTCGTCCGCCTCGTACCCGGCGACGCCGACCCGGGCGATGCCGAAGGCGTCCAGGGCCGCCTCGATGATCGGCACCTGCGGGGCCAGCGTGTCCGGGGTCTCCTCCACGTCGGGACCGGTCTCGGTCTCGACGGCCACCCGGTGGGCCTTGTACGAGGGGATCAGCTCCACCCGCCAGTGCGGCCGCCAGTCGGCGTCCATGCACGCCACCAGGTCGTCCGGCCGGTGGTCCTGGACGAGCCGGGCGATGAAGTCGAGGAGCCCGCGCACGGCGTTGACCGGGGTGCCGTCGGGGGCCTTGACGGAGTCCGGTACGCCGAAGTAGGCGCGGAAGTAGAGGGAGGCGGTGTCCAGGAGCATCAGGCGTCGTGTCGTCACGCAGACGATGATGCCGCAACGCCCCGCACCGCCGTCCCGGCCGCCGGGACGCCCCGTCGTGCTCCCGTCCGCCCCCCTGAACACCACGCACGGTGAGCGGCCGCGTACCGGAAGGCCGGTGCGGGCGAAACCGGAGCCGGTTGCTGCGTAAGGTGCTTACAGCACACCGATGTGCGACGGACATGGGGAGGGCAGCCCCGACATGAACGACAGGGACGGGACGGACGGCCTGCACGGCAAGCTGGACGACGACACGAGCAAGGACAAGGACGGCAAGGAGCCGCTGCGGGTGGGTGTGGCCGTGCGCAAGCGCCGCCGCGCGCTCCACCTCACGCTGGCCGCCGTGTCGGCGCGGAGCGGCCTGTCGGTGCCCTTCCTGAGCCAGATAGAGAACGAGCGGGCCCGGCCCAGCATGCGGTCCCTCGAACGCGTCGCCGACGCCCTGGAGACCACGGCCGTCGAGCTGCTCGCCGCCTCGGACACCGCGCGCACCGTGGACCTCGTACGCGTCGGCGACGAGTCCGGCCTCACCCCGATCCCCGGCGTACGGCCCCTCGTGCGCGGGCACCACCAGCTGCACGCGATGGAGTTCACCGGTGACCAGGACGCCGGGCGCGAGTACCAGCACCGCAACGACGAACTGATGTACGTGGTCGAAGGCGCCTGCCAGGTGGAGGCGGAGGGACGGGCGTACCGGCTGGAGAGCGGGGACGCGCTCTTCCTGTCCGGAGGTGTCCGCCACCGCTGGCGGGCCGTCACCGAGGACACCCGGATCCTGGTGGTCGCCGTGGGGGACCACATCCACGCGACGTCAGAGCCCCCGTCACCCGGACAGTGAGCGGCCGCGTGAGGCGCGTCGTGTCGCTGGTCCCGTCGCTGACCGAAGCGGTGGCCGTGAGCGCGCCGGGGCGCCTGGTCGGGGTCACCGACTGGTGCACCCACCCCGGCGACCTGGGGGCGGCGGAGCGGATCGGCGGGACGAAGAACCCCGACGTGCGCAGGATCGCCGAACTCCGCCCGGACCTGGTGATCGCCAACGAGGAGGAGAACCGGGCGCCGGACCTTGCGGAGCTGCGCGCGGCCGGAGTGGAGGTGCTCGTCACCGAGGTCCGCGACCTGCCTCAGGCACTGCGGGAGCTGGACCGTGTGCTGGTGGGGGCGCTGGGTCTGGCGCGGCCGGGCTGGCTGGCGGACGCGGAGGCGGCGTGGGCCCGCGCGGAGCCGGTGGGAGAGCTCACGGCCTTCGTGCCGGTGTGGCGGCGGCCGTGGATGGTACTGGGCCGGGACACCTTCGCGGGTGACCTGCTGGCGCGGCTGGGGGTGCGCAACGCCTACGCGGGGCACGCGGAGCGGTACCCGAGGATCCCGGTGGAGGAGCTTGCCGCGGCCGACTGCGATCTGGTGGTGCTGCCGGACGAGCCGTACCGCTTCACCGCCGCGGACGGCCCGGAGGCCTTCCCGGGCCTCCCGGCAGCCCTGGTCGACGGGCGGCACCTGACCTGGTACGGGCCGTCGTTGGCCGCCGCGCCGACGGTACTGGCCGAGGCCCTGCGCGCGGCGCGCTGACCGCCGCTCGGCTCCCGCCGGGGGTTGCGGCCCGGGCGGCAGGGTGGGGTGGTGCACCGCCAGCTCGGCGCGTGCGGCCGGTCCCGGCGAGGCGGCTTGGGTTGCACGTTCGTCCTGCGGGGACCCTCCGCCGCCTTCGCCCTGCCCGAGGAACCGGGCTCGGGAGGGGTGTCCCCGCAGGACGAGCGCGCGACCACGGCTCACAGCCGTGACGGCTCGCGCGCGCCGAGCCGAGGAGATACCCCTGCGCGGCCCCGCGACCGACCCGAACGCGGGCCCGGATCCCGCTCCGCCGCTCCCTGCGGAGGGGGACGGTAGCGGGGCCGGGTTCCCGCCCGGCGGGCCGGGCCGGACCCGCTGGGGTTTGCCTTGTGGAACCGGGCTCGCGCCTGTGGAGCGGGGACGGGGAGGGGTGTCCCCGCAGGACGAGCGCGCGACCACCGCTCACAGCCGTGACTGCCCGCGCGCGCCGAGCCGAGGAGATACCCCTGCGCGGCCCCGCGACCTGCCCGCACCGAGCCCGGATCCCGCCCCGCCCTGCTCCCCGCGGAGGGCCCGGCACCGAGCCCGGATCCCGCCCCGCTCCCTGCGAAGGGCCCGCACCGAGCACGGACCCTGCCCGGCCTCCGCTCCCCGCGAGGGGACCCGTGCCGCTGGGTCCCGCCGCGCGAGGGGGCCGCCCGGCCTCGTAGCAATGGGCTCGCCCCGCGCGGCTTACGGCAGGCGACCCGACAGCAGCCCCCGCAGGGTGTGGGCGGCCGCGAGGAGCCACGCCGTCAGCAGGGCGAGGAAGAGGGCCGCGGCGAGCCAGCCGAGGGCGGTGAGCCCGGTGTGGCGGGCCAGGCCGGCGGCGCCGGTGACGCAGGTGCCGACGGGGAAGGTCAGTGCCCACCAGGTCATCGCGAAGCCCATGCCGGCGCGAGCCGCGCGGATCAGCATGCACACGGAGAGGGCCAGCCACAGCAGCGCGAATCCCATCACGGGCACCCCGTAGACGACCGCGAACGCGCCGAGCGCGCCGGCGTAGGGGGCGCCGATGGCCTGGTGGGCCATGTCGGCGAGCTGGTTCACGGCGGTGGTGGACTGCCCGAGCGGGCCGAGGACCAGGAACAGGGTCGGGGTCAGCGCCAGGGGCAGGGGGCCGCCCACGATCAGGCGGCCGAAGACCAGGGGGAGCATCAGCAGGGTGGCGAGCAGGCTGATGCCGAACATGGCGTAGCAGGCGAGCAGCATGGCCTCGCGGGGCTGGCCGGCGGGCAGGTGGGGTATCAGCAGTGGCCCGAGCGCGGCCGAGACCATGGGGGAGACGAGGGGGAGCAGCCATACGGGGCTGGCCTGCTCCGGCTCGACCGTGTGGCGCACCACCATCAGGTAGGGCACGGCCACGGCCGCGACCAGGCCGACCGCGGTGCCCGCGGTGAACAGCACGGCGTCCACGGCCACGGCGGCGCCGGTCCCGATGAGGTCCTTGCCGACGATGAGGGTGCCGCCGCCGACGGCCAGCAGGGCCATCGAGAGGCAGCCGTAGAACGGGGCGACGGCCGGGTCGAGGAGGTGGGCGCGGGCCTGGTCGCGGTGGTGGAGCCAGTGTCCGGCACGGGCCGTCAGCAGGACGGCGAGGGCGGCGGCGGACAGCGCCCAGACGAGCTGGCAGGCCACGCGCTGCCCGGGTAGCTGGTACGGGAGGGCCGTGCCGGCGTTGGCGACGATCGCGGTACCCATGACGGAGGCGTACCAGTTGGGGCCGAGGTGTCGCAGCGCCGGTGCCTTGTGGGCCGTGGGCGCGGGTTCGGTGAGGGTGCGGGGTCGCACGAGGGTGGTGGCCATGGGTTCAGCGTCACGCGGGGACGGGCCGACCGGCAGGGACCACCTTTCTATAAGGCCATAAACTGATGTTATGGGTGATGAAACATGGGTTCCGCTGGCGCACCGCGTACCGGACCTGGGTGCGCTGGAGTTGCTGCTCGCGGTCGCCCGCGTCGGGAGCCTGAGCGGGGCCGCCCGGCGTCTGGGCATCACCCAGCCCGCGGCGAGCAGCCGGATCCGGGCGATGGAGACCCGGCTGGGTGTGGCGCTGGTGGACCGTTCCCCGCGGGGTTCGACGCTGACCGCCGAGGGTGCGCTCGTCACCGACTGGGCCCGGCGGGTGGTGGAGGCGGCCGAGGCCTTCGACGCGGGTGCGCAGGCGCTGCGTGGGCGGCGGGACTCCCGACTGCGGGTGGCGGCCAGCATGACGATCGCTGAGTACCTCCTGCCGGGGTGGCTGATCGCGTTGCGCGGGCAGCGGCCGGACACGGCCGTGTCGCTGCACGCGGGCAACTCGGCGGTGGTCGTGCAGCGGGTGCTCACGCACGAGGCCGACCTCGGCTTCGTGGAGGGGCTGACCGTGCCCGACGGGCTGGACTCGGCGGTGATCGCGCAGGACCGGCTCGTCGTGGCGGTGGCGCCGGTCCATCCGTGGGCGCGGCGTACGAGGGGCGTGGAGGCGGCGGAACTCGCGGCGACGCCGCTGATCCTCCGGGAGCGCGGATCGGGTACGCGGCAGGTGCTGGACGCGGCGCTCGTCGGGCACGGCGGGGTGGCCGCGCCGCTGCTGGAGCTGGCGTCGACGACGGCGGTGAAGGCGGCCGCGCTGGGCGGAGCCGGGCCGTGCGTGCTGTCGGAGCTGGCCGTGGTGGACGAGTTGGCGGCCCGCCGGCTGGTGGAGGTGCCGGTGACGGGTGCCGAGCTCGGCCGGGCCCTGCGGGCGGTCTGGCCCGCGGGCGCCCGCCCGGCGGGCCCGGCCCGGGACCTGTTGTCCCTGACCCGGGGTACCGCGTAGGAGGGTGCGTCCGGTCGGGCGAGGGGGAACGATTCGCCGTTGCGCGGAGGACGCCTTCGGGCGTACCGCCGGAAGGGGTGGCTCCCGCCCGTATCACCCGCCCGTACCAGCCCCGCATACCACCCCCGCGTATCGCCCGCCCGAGGAGAATCCCCTGCGTCTACGCCGTGCCCGATGCGAGGGGGGACCACTTCACGCCGAGCCCCTCACCGGCTTCGGCTCGGAGCGGTCGGAGCTCCGGGCCGGTCCGTCCTCAGCCGCTGAGCGGACGGGAGGCACACCGGGCCGCCTGGCGCCGGG
Source organism: Streptomyces sp. NPDC046349 (assembly GCF_055587885.1). Taxonomy (NCBI): domain Bacteria; kingdom Bacillati; phylum Actinomycetota; class Actinomycetes; order Kitasatosporales; family Streptomycetaceae; genus Streptomyces; species Streptomyces sp. NPDC046349. The sequence continues at coordinate 281,709 of NZ_JBVJFK010000005.1, read as the reverse complement.
AGCCCGCCGTCAGGCGGGTTCCTGACCGGACCGCGACTGGAGGGCCTTCGTCAGGAGAGATCCCAGGACGATCAGGGCGATGCCCAGCCACCACATGTTGTCGAAGATCAGGACGGCGATGCCGACGGGTACGAGCGTTCCCGCCAGCGGGACCAGGAAGCCCGCCCACGGCGTGGGCTCGGGAGGCAGGCCGGAAGCCTCGCGGACCGCCCGGGCCCGCGCCACGTCCGGGTACCAGACGGTGAACTTCACCGCAGCCACGATCGCCAGGATCTGGATGATCCACCCGGTCCACATGTTGCTCGGGTTGTGCAGGACCAGGTCCCCGTACGCTCCCGCGGCGGCCGCCACGAGGAACGCGGTGCCCCAGGCCCCGGTGATCATGTAGTTCGTCCGCAGGAAGCCGCGGGTGTGCCAGAGCGACGGATCGACCTGCTCGCGGGCGTACTGCAGGGTGAACGGCATCCGGACCGCCATCGAGCCGAATGCGATCACCGCCAGCGCGATGTTGGCGACTTCGCCCGCGTACGTCTCCAGCCAGTTCAGGGTCCCCTCGTCGGCCAGGGCGCCGATCACGGCCATCGTGGCGAAGAAGACGATGTCGGCCAGTTCCAGCAGCTTCCACGAACTGCCGCGGTTGACCAGGTGGCTCAGCACCGTCAGGGCGACCGACACCGCCAGAGCCAGTCCGACCGCGAGTTCGAACCGTCCCGGTCCGACCAGCAGCGAGAAGATGACCCAGGGCGCCATGCCCACGACCGGGTTCTCCAGGAACCCGGCCACCGGCCCGGTCGCCCTGCCGTGTGCCTGTGCGCTCACCCTTCCAGCCTGCACGTCGGACGGCGGCAGGGCCATTCGTGCGGAGGCGGGGCGGAGGCGGGGCGGAGGCGGGGCGCAGGTGGGGGGCCGGGCGCGGGCCCCCGGCGCTGGGGAAGGCACCGGAGCCCGCGCCCGGCGGTCGGTCAGGCCACCGGGACCGCGCCGCGGACGGCCGCCGCCTCGATCAGCGACGCCATCACCCGGGTGTCCTTGTCGCGTTCCGGGTGCCACTGGACGCCCAGCACCCAGCGCGCGGGATCGGGCAGCTCGATCGCCTCCACCGTGCCGTCGAGCGCGTGCGCCGAGGCGACCAGGCCGCGGCCCAGCCGCTCGACCGCCTGGTGGTGGTAGGTCGGGACCTGCGCCTCCTCCGGGACCAGGTCGGCGTACCGGGTGCCCGGGACCGGTCGCACCGGGTGCCAGGACATGGCACCCGGGGTGTCGACGTGGCCGTCGATGTGCTGGATCAGCGTGCCGCCCAGGGCCACGTTCAGCGCCTGCATGCCGCGGCAGATGCCGAGCACGGGCACGTCCGCCTCGAGCGCCGCGCTGATCAGCGCCAGCTCCCAGCGGTCTCGGACGGTGGCGGGGGCGCCCGTACGGGGGTCGCGCGCGGCACCGTAGTGGACCGGGTCCACGTCCGGGCCGCCCGCGACGACCAGGCCGTCCACCCGGCTCAACACCTCCGCCGCCGCACCGGGCTCGTCCGGGGGCAGCAGGACGGCCGCGCCGCCCGCCGCCTGGACGAGTTCGCAGTACCCGGTCGGGACGAGGGACGTCGGGAGGTCCCACACTCCGTAGCGGGTGGATTCCTCGACGTAGGTGGTGATGCCGATGAGCGGCCTGGGCACGTTCTCTACCTCCGTGAGCGGGACGGCGGACGACGGGAAGGGACAGGACAGGATCTCAGTCGCGGGCCAGATCCGCCTCGGCTTCCGCGAGGGCCGCGAACTCCTCCTCGGGAGCCGACGCCACAAGGTGGTGCCGACTGTGGAAGGCGAAATAGGCCAGGGCGACGGCGTACACGGCCAGGGCGATGAACGCCGCGTCCTTGTCCACCAGGAAGGTGGCGACCAGGGCCGACAGGGCGAGTACGAAGGCCACCGAGGAGGTCAGGATGCCGCCCGGGGTGCGGTACGGGCGCTCCAGCTGCGGCTCCCTGCGGCGCAGCACGATGTGCGAGAGCGCCATGAGGGCGTAGGAGATGGTGGCGCCGAAGACCGCGATGTTGAGCATGCGGGCACCGTTGCCGGTGGAGGCCGCCAGGGCGAAGCCGATCGCCCCGGGGATGATCAGGCCCAGGTACGGGGCCTTGCGCTTCGAGGTCAGTGACAGGAAACGGGGCAGGTAGCCGGCGCGCGAGAGGGCGAAGAGCTGGCGCGAGCCCGCGTAGATGAGCGAGAAGAAGGAGGCCACCAGGCCGGCCAGGCCCGCGTAGTTCACGAAACGGCTCAGCGCGGTCGGGCCGCCGTCCCCCTCCAGGGCCACGACCAGCGGGTTGCCGGCCGTCTTGACGGCGTCGGCGCCCTGCGCGCCGGTCGCCGCGAAGAAGGTGATCAGGGCCAGCAGGGCGAGGATGCCCATGGAGATGGCCAGTGCCCTCGGCATGGACCGCACCGGGTCCTTGGCCTCTTCTGCCGCCAGCGGTACGCCCTCCACGCCGAGGAAGAACCACATGCCGAAGGGGAACGCGGCCCAGATGCCGAGCACGCCGAGCGGCAGCCAGGAGTTCGAGCCGAAGGCGCTCGGGTCGACGGGGATGTTGTCGAGGCCGTCCGCGCTGAACTCCGTGAAGGCGCCCACCGCGAAGATCAGGAGCGCGGCGACGGCGACGGCGGTCACGACCAGGCTGAAGCGCAGCGCCTCACCGACGCCCCACAGGTGCACGCCGATGAAGACGACGAAGCAGCCGAGGTACACGGGCCAGCCGGAGGTGAGGCCGAAGAGGCCGAGGGACTCCACGTAGTCGCCGATGAAGATGACGATCGCCGCCGGGGCCAGGATGTACTCGATGAGGATGGCGGTGCCGGTGAGGAACCCGCCCCAGGGGCCCAGCGCCCGGCGGGCGAAGCCGTAGCCGCCGCCGGCCGTCGGCAGGATGGTGGACAGCTCCGCGAGGGAGAAGACCAGGCAGGCGTACATCGCGCCCATCAGGACGGTGGCGATGGCGAGACCGCCGAAGCCGCCCTTGTCGAGGCCGACGTTCCAGCCGGAGAAGTCCCCGGAGACGACGTAGGCGACGCCGAGACCGGTCAGGAGCAGCCAGCCGGCACTGCCGCGGCGCAGCGTGCGGCGCTCCAGGTAGTCGTCCGGGCCGTCACCCCCGGCGGGTGACGTGGTGGATGCGGGCACGGCTGCCAGCCGTGCTTCGATGTCGTCGGCCATCGTGCGCTCCTGCCTCAGGGCAATGGTTGTGGGGCGTACCTTTGTCCTAGTGGAGCGGAGCGCGCAAGACCCCTGCGTAAAACAGAAGTTACGAAACCCTCTCGGGCGCCCCCCCTGCACCCCCGGCCCGGCCGGCTCAGGCGAGGAACCCCCGCAGCAGCGCCGCCGTGCCGCAGCAGTGCTCGCGCATGGTCTCGCGGGCCCGGGCCGCGTCCCCTTCCAGCACCGACTCCACCAGGGCGCTGTGCTGCTGCTGCGAGTGCTCCAGGTTGCGGACCAGCAGCGGGATGCAGTCGAGCAGGTCGTTGACCGTGGCCCGGACGGCCGCGTACTGGGCCGTCAGGGTGGCGGACCCGGCGAGCTCGCACAGGGTGAGGTGGAAGAGCGTGTCCTGGCGGCGGTAGTCGGCGAGCGGGGCGTCGTGGGTGGCGCCCAGGGCGGCGAGCAGCCGCTCGGTGCCCTCCTCGGTCAGCCCCTGTGAGGCGCACAGCCCGGCCGCGCCGACCTCCAGGACCTCGCGGAAGCGCAGGACGTCCTCGATGTCCACGCCGGCCACCCGCCGGCGCAGCTCCTCCTCGGTGCCGCCGGCCGGGGTGTCGGGGCGGGGCAGTACGAACGTCCCGCCGTACCGGCCGCGCCGCGCCTCCACCAGGCCCTGGTCCTGCAGTACCTTCAGGACTTCGCGCAGGGTGACCCGGCTGATCCCCATCCGCTCCGCCAACTCGCGCTCGGGCGGAAGCCTTTCGCCGCCGGGTACCAGACCCAGGCGGACCACCTGGAGGATCTGCTCCAGCGCCTCCTCGAACCCGTTGCCCGCCCGCACCTGGCGCAGCACCGGGTTCAGGCGCCGGGCGGCGTCGCCTTCGCTCGCCGTATCGGTCATCTCGGCTCCTCCCCTTCCCAAGCAATGGTTCTATTCAATACCTTAGGCCTCCTCGGCTCACCGAAGGAGAGATTCCCGTGGTAGACCGCAAGCCGCCGCTCGCGCCCGAGGAGCTCCGCGTCCTCGTCGCCAGCGGTGAGATCGACACAGTCGTCCTGGCCTTCCCCGACATGCAGGGGCGGCTCCAGGGCAAGCGGTTCGCCGCACAGTTCTTCCTGGACGAGGTCCTCGCGCACGGCACCGAGGGCTGCAACTACCTCCTGGCCGTCGACACGGACATGAACACCGTCGACGGCTACGAGATGTCCTCCTGGGACCGGGGCTACGGCGACTTCGCCATGCACCCCGACCCCGCCACCCTGCGCCGCATCCCCTGGAACCCCGGCAGCGCCTTCATCCTGGCCGACCTGGCCTGGAACGACGCCGCGCCCGTCGTGGCCGCGCCCCGGCAGATCCTGCGCCGCCAGCTGGAGCGCCTCGCCGAGCACGGATACACCGCGATGGTCGGCACCGAGCTTGAGTTCATGGTCTTCCAGGACACCTACGAACAGGCCTGGAACGCCAACTACCGCGGCCTGACCCCCGCCAACCAGTACAACATCGACTACTCGGTCCTCGGGACCGGCCGCATCGAACCCCTGCTGCGCCGTATCCGCAACGAGATGCAGGCCGCCGGCCTGGTCGTCGAGTCGGCCAAGGGCGAGTGCAACCTCGGCCAGCACGAGATCGCCTTCCGCTACGACGAGGCGCTCACCACCTGCGACCAGCACTCCGTCTACAAGACCGGAGCCAAGGAGATCGCCGCCCAGGAAGGCGTCTCGCTCACCTTCATGGCCAAGTACGACGAGCGCGAGGGCAACTCCTGTCACATCCACCTCTCGCTCACCGACGCCGACGGACGCAACGCGATGGCCGGAGAGGGCCACGAGGAACACGGCATGTCCCCCGTGATGCGCCACTTCCTGGCCGGCCAGCTCGCCGCGCTGCGCGACTTCTCTCTTCTCTACGCCCCGAACATCAATTCGTACAAGCGTTTCCGGCCGGGATCCTTCGCGCCGACCGCCGTCGCCTGGGGTCTGGACAACCGCACCTGCGCCCTGCGCGTCGTCGGCCACGGCCGCTCCATGCGCTTCGAGAACCGCCTCCCCGGCGGTGACGTCAACCCCTACCTCGCCGTCGCCGGCCTGGTCGCGGCCGGGCTCTACGGCATCGAGAACCGCCTGGAGCTGCCGCCGATCTGCACCGGCAACGCCTACACCGGCGACTACGCACACGTACCGGCCACCCTGCGCGAGGCCGCCGACCTCTGGGAGAACAGCGAGATCGCCAAGGCCGCCTTCGGCCCCGAGGTCGTCGCCCACTACCGCAACATGGCCCGCGTGGAACTCGACGCCTACGACTCCGCGGTGACCGACTGGGAGCTGCGCCGCTCCTTCGAACGCCTGTAGTCACCCACGCCCCCGAACCGAAACTGTGAGGCACCACGTGTCCGATGCGCCGGCCCCTTTCCATCTGAGCGTGCTGAATCCGGCCACCGAGGAAGTCGTCGCCGTCGTCCCGGCCGCCACACGGGACGACGTCGACGCCGCCGTAGCCCGGGCCGCCGCGGCCCAGCGGGCCTGGGCCGCGGCCGCCCCCGCCGACCGCGCCCGCCTCCTGCGGCGCTTCGCCGCCGTCGTCGACGGGCACATCGAGGAACTGGCACAACTGGAGGTCCGCGAAGCCGGCCACACCATCGGCAACGCCCGCTGGGAAGCCGGCAACGTACGCGACCTCCTCGACTTCGCCGCCGGGGGAGTCGAACGGCTCTCCGGCCGCCAGATCCCCGTCGCCGGCGGCATCGACGTCACCTTCCTCGAACCCCTCGGCGTCATCGGCGTGATCGCCCCCTGGAACTTCCCCATGCCGATCGCCGCCTGGGGCCTGGCACCGGCCCTCGCCGCCGGCAACGCCGTCATCCTCAAGCCCGCCGAGACCACCCCCCTGACCGCGCTGCGCCTCGCCGAACTCGCCCTCGAGGCCGGGATCCCCGAACACCTCTTCCAGGTGCTCCCCGGCCGCGGCGACACCGCGGGCGACGCCCTCGTCGAACACCCCGGCGTCGCGAAGATCGTCTTCACCGGCTCCACCCGCGTCGGCAAGCAGATCATGGCCAAGTGCGCCGACCGGGTGAAGCGCGTCACCCTCGAACTCGGCGGCAAGAGCCCCAACATCGTCTTCGCCGACGCCGACCTGGAGGCCGCCGCAGCCGCAGCCCCCATGTCCTTCCTCGACAACACCGGCCAGGACTGCTGCGCCCGCACCCGCATCCTCGTCCAGCGCTCCGTGTACGACCGCTTCCTCGACCTCGTCGCCCCCGGCATCGCGGCCGTCGCCGTGGGCGACCCGCTCGACGAGAAGACGCAGATGGGCCCGCTGATCTCACGGACCCAGCTGGACCGCGTACGGTCCTTCGTCACCGACGACCTCACCGCCGTCCGCGGCACCGCACCCGAAGGCCCCGGCTTCTGGTACCCCCCGACCCTCGTCACCGACGTCGCCCCCACCGCACCCGTCGCCGTCGAGGAGGTCTTCGGCCCCGTCGCCGTCGTCCTGCCCTTCGAGGACGAGGAGGACGCCGTACGCCTGGCCAACGCCACCGAATACGGCCTCTCCGGCTCCCTCTGGACCCGCGACATCGGCCGCGCGCTGCGCGTCTCGCGCGCCGTCGCCGCCGGCAACCTGTCCGTCAACTCCCACAGCAGCGTCCGCTACTGGACCCCGTTCGGCGGCTACAAGCAGTCCGGACTCGGCCGCGAGCTCGGACCCGACGCCCTCACCGCTTTCACCGAGACCAAGAACGTCTTCATCAGCACGGAGGCCTGACCCATGTCCGTAGAGCCCACCGAGATCATCTGCCGCCGTCTCGTCGGCCGCACCGCCGTCATCACGGGAGCCGGCAGCGGCATCGGCCTCGCCACCGCCCGCCGACTGGCCTCCGAAGGCGCCAACGTCGTCTGCGCCGACATCGACGAGACGGCCGGCAAGGCCGCCGCCGAGGAGGTCGGAGGCCTCTTCGTGAAGGTCGACGTCACCGACAAGGAAGAGGTCGAAGCCCTCTTCAAGACGGCCTTCGACACCTACGGCTCCGTCGACATCGCCTTCAACAACGCGGGCATCTCGCCCCCGGACGACGACTCCATCCTCACCACCGAGCTCGACGCCTGGCGCCGGGTCCAGGACGTCAACCTCACCTCCGTCTACCTCTGCTGCAAGGCCGCCCTGCCCTACATGCAGCGCCAGGGCCGAGGCTCCATCATCAACACCGCCTCCTTCGTCGCCATCATGGGCGCCGCCACCTCCCAGATCTCCTACACCGCCTCCAAGGGCGGCGTCCTCGCCATGTCCCGCGAGCTCGGCGTCCAGTTCGCCCGCGAGGGCATCCGCGTCAACGCCCTGTGCCCCGGGCCCGTCAACACCCCGCTCCTCCAGGAACTGTTCGCCAAGGACCCCGAGCGTGCCGCCCGCCGGCTCGTGCACATCCCGCTGGGCCGGTTCGCCGAGCCCACCGAGATCGCCGCCGCCGTCGCCTTCCTCGCCAGCGACGACTCCTCCTTCATCAACGCCACCGACTTCCTCGTCGACGGCGGCATCTCGGGCGCGTACGTCACCCCCCTCTAAACACCACCGCACCTCCCCGACAGCCGGGCGTCGCACGACGCCCGGCTGTCGTGCTCCCCACCCCTTCACCGCCAAGGAGCGTTCACCCGTGTCGCCACGCCACACCACCCGGCGCCTCCAGGCGCTCGCCGCCGCCGCGATCACCGTGTCGGCCCTCGTCGCCGTCGCCCCCTCCGCCGAGGCCGCACACCCCGGAGCCCCCTGCACCACCCCGCGCCTGAAGGACGGCTGGTACGGCGACAACCGGGCGCGCCTCCAGCAGCTCATCGACCGCCACGCCCGCTGCAACCCGTACCGGCCCACCCGCGCCAAACCCGTCGCCGTCTTCGACTGGGACAACACCGTCGTCAAGAACGACGTGGGCGACGCCACCATGTTCTGGCTGCTCCGCAACTCCAGGATCCGCCAGCCCGCCCGCGGAGACTGGAGCACCACCAGCCGCTTCCTGACACCCGCCGCCGCCGAGGCCCTCGCCGCCGCCTGCGCCGCCCTCGCCCGCCCCGGCACCCCGCTGCCCACCGGAACCCCCGCCGGAGCCGGCTGCGCGGACGAGGTCAACGCGGTCTACTCCACCGCCGCCACCCGCGCCGGAGCCGCCGCCTTCACCGGCTGGGACCGACGCACCATGGAACCGGGGTACGCGTGGCTGTCCCAGCTGCTGCAGGGCTGGACCGCCCGCGAGATCCGCGGCTTCGCCGCCGCCGCCCGCACCGAGAACCTCGCCGCGCCCGTCGGCGCCACCCAGCAGGTCGGCACCGGCCGGGCCACCGGCTGGGTGCGCTACTACGACCAGCAGAAGGACCTGATCGACGGCCTCCGGAAGGCCGGCTTCGACGTCTGGATCAGCTCCGCCTCCCCGCAGCCGGTCGTCGAGGTCTGGGCCGACGGCGTCGGCATCGACGCCGGCCACGTCATCGGCATCCGCAACACCACGACCCCAGGCGGGGCCTACACCGCCCGCCTCCAGGGCTGCGGATCCGTCCGGGACGGCGCCGACACGATGATCACGTACATCGACGGCAAGCGCTGCTGGATCAACAAGGAGATCTTCGGGGTGCGCGGCCCCGCCGCCGAGAAGGTCCAGCCGGCCGCCCGCCGCCAGGTGTTCGCCGCGGGCGACTCCGACACCGACGTCTCCTTCCTGCGCGACGCGACCGACCTGCGCCTCGTCGTGAACCGGAACAAGAACGAGCTGATGTGCCGGGCCTACGACAACAGCGACGGCAAGTGGATCGTCAACCCGATGTTCATCGAGCCGAAGAAGCAGAAGACCGGCCGCTACCCCTGCTCCACCACCGGATACGTCGACCACGACGGCACGCCGGGACCGGTCCGCCGCGGCGACACCACCGTCATCCCGGACCAGACGGACACCGTGTACCAGCAGACCCTCACAGGAAGGTGCGGCCCTCGCCCCGGTACGTCGGCACGCTGCCCGTGACCCGGTCGCCCCCGACGAGGTGCAAGGTGTCGAACCGCTCGCACAGTTCGCCCGCCTTGGCATGGCGGAACCAGACCCGGTCGCCGATCAGCAGGTCGTCGGCCGGGCTCCCCAGCAGCGGCGTCTGCACCTCGCCGGCACCCTCCTGCGGGTCGTAGCGCAGCCCCCGCGGCAGGTACGGGACCGGCAGCCGGTCCGGGCCGGCCGCACCGGACGCCGGATAACCCCCGCCGAGCACGGTCACCACGCCCACCCCCGGCCTGCGCACCACCGGCTGCGCGAACAGGGCCGCCGGACGCCCGCGAAACGACGTGTAGTTGTCGAACAGTCGCGGCACGTACAGCCCCGACCCGGCGGCGATCTCCGTCACCGCATCCTCGGCCGCCGTCTGCTGCACGCTGCCCGTACCGCCGCCGTTGACGAACTCCAGGTCCGGTATGACGTCCCGCACGGCAGCCACCACCGCGGCCCGCCGCGCCGCCAGCTCCCTGCGGGCCGCGCCCTGCATCAACCGGATCGCCCGGGACCGCAGCGGCCGCCCCGCCAGCGCGTCCCCGACCCCCGCGACATGCCCCTCGTACGCCATCAGCCCCACCACCCGGAACCCGGGCCTCGCGGCGACGGCCCGGGCCAGCGCGGCCAGCTGCGCGGGCTCCCGCAGCGGGGAGCGGCGCGCACCCACGCGGACCCGGCCGCCCAGCAACTGCAGGGCGGTGTCCAGCTCCAGACAGACCCGGATCTCCTCGGCGCCGCCGTCACGGGCCGCGTCCATCAGCTCCAGCTGTGCGGGGTCGTCCACCATCACCGTGACGGCGGCGGCCAGCTTGGCGTCGTGCGCCAGCTCGCCGAAACCGGCCCGGTCCGCGGAGGGATAGGCGAGGAGCACGTCCTCGAACCCGGAGCGGGCCAGCCAGAGCGACTCGGCGAGCGTGTACGACATGATCCCGGCGAACCCGGGCCGCGCCAGTACCCGTTCGAGCAGGGCGCGACACCGGACCGACTTGCTGGCGACCCGGACCGGCTTGCCGCCGGCCCGGCGGACGAGATCGTCGGCGTTGGCGTCGAAGGCCTCGAGATCCACGATGGCCAACGGCGCGTCCAGGTGCGCGGTCGCCCGGTCGTACCGGGCGCGGTCGGCGGCGGGGGAGTTCATGGGCGGCAGCTTGCCAGAGGTCTGTACCGGTGGGTAGGGGCCCGCACCACTCGCAGGCCCCGGTGGCAACCGGCCGCGCCGTGCGCCACACCGCGCCCAGCGCCCGGCGGGCTGGAGCGGGAGCCCGTGGCTCCGCGCCTCAAACACCGGCGGGCTGGAGGGGGCCCGGCGGAGATGAAGGGAACTCGGCCCGGGCACAAGGGAACTTGGCGAGATGGGAGGGAGGATCGGCGGCCCGGAGGGAGGCAGGGCCGACCAGCAGGCCGGAGGGGGAGCCGGGTGGGGCTGGACGGGAAGCCGGCGCGGTGGGGGGAGGACCGAGGGGCCTGAGGCGAATCGGGCGGGGGCTGGATCCGCCGGGGGTGGGGACGGGGTGGGGTGCCGGCCGGGACGTAGAACGTGATGTGCTGGCGCGGTAGGAGCCCGTACGGGCGGGTCCGCCTCGGGCGCCATGAATCATGCAGTCCCGGACGGCACCCCGCCCCGGCCCCGGCCGCGGCCCCGCTTCGGACCCCCGCCCGACCGTTCTCCGGCCCCGCCCCCGCCCCCGCCCCCGGCCCCGCCTCGGCCCCGCCCGGTCGTTGTCCCGGCCCCGGCCCCGGCCCCGGCCAGGGCCTCCGTACCCACCCGCCCCGCCCCACCCCCGCACCCCCCGGACCCCCGGCCCCGCCGGTCAGGCCCCGCCCCGGGGGGCGGTGCCCGTGAACCCCGTAGAGTACGGACAGGCAGCCGTACGGAACGGGGGGCGGAGCCGCCGGATGACCACGACGACACCGCGGACCACGATCCCGGGCGAGCCCGACCCCTGGTCCCCGCCGCCCCAGCCCGCCCAAGCCCCACCGCGCCGCCACCCCGGCCGGGTCGCGGCCGCCACCCTCTGCGTCGTCCTCGGCGGCGGCCTCATCGGCGGAGCCGCCGTCACCACCTGGGCCGAACACCGCGCCGCGAACCGCCCCCTGCCCGCCGACGCCGCCTACCGCCAGGCCGGATCGCTGTGGCGCGCGGCCCCCGTGGACAGCCTCCTCCCGCCCGTCCTCGCCGGCCCCTCGGCCGGCCCCGGCGGAGCCGACCGCACCTGGACCCGCATCGCGCTCGCCCCCGACGCCGACTGCCCGACCGCCCTCCCCGCCGACTGGCAGGCCGCGGTGGCCGCGACCGGCTGCACCCGCGTGCTCCGCGCCACCTACACCGACGCCACCCGCAGCTCCCTGGTCGCCGTCGGCATGGTGTTCACCCCCGCCGACGAGCCCGCGATGAACGCGCTCGGCGGCCGGCTCACCGCCCCGCCGGCCTACGGCTTCGCCGACCACCAGCGGGCCGCCTGGGCGGCCTCGGTACGCAGGGAGGCCCCCGTCGTCGTCTACGCCGTCTCCGCGTTCGCCGACGGCCGCACGCAGGACGCCCCGCGCCCCGCCGAGGACCTCGTGAAGAAGGACGCCACGGGCGCCGCCGCCCAGGCGGGCCTCGGCCACGAGGCGAAGGCGGTCGCCGCCCGCCTCGGAGACGCCCTGGCCGCTCTCGCCGCACCGCCCGCCACTCCCGCGCCGAAGGCCGCCCGATGACGCCCGCCCCCGCCCCGGGCGCCCTCCGCGGCGCGGCCGTGCTCGCCGCTGCGGCCCTGCTCGCGACCGCCACCGCCGCCCCGGCCGCCGCCGACACCGTCCGCGACCGCCAGTGGGGCCTCCTGGCGCTGCGCGCCGAGGAGGCCTGGGGCACCACCCGGGGCGACGGCGTGACCGTCGCCGTCCTCGACACCGGCGTCGACGAGTCCCATCCCGACCTGGCCGGCCAGGTCCTCGCCGGCACCGACCTCATCGGCATGGGCGCCGGCCCCGGCGACCGGGCCTGGGCGCGCCACGGGACCGCCATGGCGAGCATCATCGCCGGACACGGCCACGGCCCCAGCCGCAGCCAGGGCGTCCTCGGCATCGCCCCGCAGGCACGGATCCTGCCCGTGCGGGTGATCCTCGAGGAGGGCGACCCGGGCCGCGCCAAGGCCCGCGAGAGCAAGGGCGGCGCCCTCGCCGAAGGCATCCGCTGGGCCACGGACCACGGCGCCGACGTGATCAACCTGTCCCTCGGCGACGACAGCGACTCCGCCCACCACGAGGCCGGCGAGGACGAGGCCGTGCAGTACGCCCTCGCCAAGGGCGTCGTCGTCGTCGCCTCCGCGGGCAACGGTGGCGAGACGGGCGACCGGGTCTCCTACCCGGCGGCCTACCCGGGGGTCATCGCCGTGACCGCGGTCGACCGCCGCGGCCGGAAGGCCAAGTTCTCCACGCGCAACTGGTACGCCACCGTGAGCGCCCCCGGCGTCGACGTCGTCATCGCCGACCCCGACCGCTCCTACTACGAGGGCTGGGGCACCAGTGCCGCGGCGGCCTTCGTCTCCGGGGCGGCGGCTCTCGTCAAGGCCGCGCACCCCGACCTCTCCCCGGCCCAGATCAAGAAGCTGCTGGAGGACACCGCCTCCGACTCCCCGGCCGGTGGCCGCGACGACGCGCGCGGCCACGGCATGGTGGATCCCGCGGCCGCCCTCCAGGTCGCCGGGGCGATGCGGCCGGAGGCCGCGGTTCCCGCCCCGGCCGAGGCCGCCAGCCGGTACTTCGGCCCGGGTCCCGAGCCGGTCCGCCCGGCCGAGCGGGGCGCCCGGCTCGGCGCACCGGCCGCCGCGGTCGCCGGGGCAGCGCTGCTCCTGCTGGCCGCCGTACTGGCCCGGCGCCCGCGACGGGGTCCCCGGGGCGGCGACGCGTCCCCGGCACAGTAGGGTCGGGTAACTGTGGCGAACATGGCGAACAAGAACATTCCCGACCCGGGCTTCTCCGACGACGACGGCTCCGCCGACCCCGAGCTGACCGCGGCGCTCGCCGCCTGGGCCGAGGACCGCACCCAGGAGCCGCGAGTGCTGGCGGCGCTCAAGGGCGCCCGGCTCCTCGTCCCGGTGGTCGCCGTGCTCGGCGAGGCGGAGACCGACCCGGAGACGGGCCTCAAGCGGGAGAAGACCAGCGACATGGCCGTCCCGACCCTGCGGGCGGGCGACCGGCGGGCCCTGCCCGCCTTCACCTCGATCGCCTCGCTCGCGCTCTGGGACCCGGCCGCCCGGCCGGTGGCCGTACCGCTCCACCAGGCTCTGGCGGCCGCGGTGCACGAGAAGGCCGACACCGTGGTTCTGGACCTCGCCGGGCCGGTCGCCTACCAGCTGACCGGCCCCGCGCTGCTTGCGCTCGCCGAAGGCCGCACGGACACCGACCCGCTGGCCGACCCCGCCGTACAGGAGGCCGTACGGACCGCCGTGTCCGGCGAGCCGGCCGTGCTGCGCGCCCACCTCGGCCCGGGCGGCGCGGACGCGGACGGAATCCTCGCGATCGTGCTGGCCGCCGACGCCCAGGCCCCGGCCGCGGCCCGGCGCGTCGCCGAGGCCCTGGCGGCGGACACGACCCTGCGGGCCCGCCTGGTGCGCGGCCTCAACCTGGCGCTGCTGCCGTCGGACGCCCCGGTCCCGCCCGGTGAGGCCCTCTTCACCCGCTGAACGACGCGGGAGGGGCGGACCGTGGCATCACGGTCCGCCCCTCCCGCGTCGTACTCCGCGAGCGCGCCGGATCAGCCGAAGACGGGGCCGGTGAACTTCTCCCCCGGGCCCTGGCCCGGCTCGTCCGGGACGATCGAGGCCTCACGGAATGCCAGCTGGAGCGACTTCAGGCCGTCCCGCAGCGGGGCGGCGTGGAAAGAGCTGATCTCGGTGGCGCTCGCGGTGACCAGGCCGGCGAGAGCCGTGATCAGCTTGCGGGCCTCGTCGAGGTCCTTGTGCTCGGAGTCCGGCTTGTCCAGGCCCAGGTTGACCGCCGCGGCGCTCAGCAGGTGCACGGCCACCGTGGTGATCACCTCGACGGCGGGCACGTCCGCGATGTCGCGGGTCATGGCGTCGTAGTCGGGGGTGCCGTCGGCAGCGGGTTCGGTGGAGGTGGAGGGTGTCGCGTCAGTCATGCGCCCCACGATATGCCGTGCGGCGGGCTTGCAACGCGGGTGCTAGTATGTACATCGACCGGCCGGATGCTGTGGTGTCCGGCCCACAAGTGGAGGCTCCGTTCTCCCACCTGACCGCCTTCCGGGGCGGCGGGTCACCGGTCAGGTGGCATCCATCGTTCCGTACGGACGATGGAAAGCCGCCCGAGTTTGCGCCCCGCGTGTTGCATGCGGCGGTGCTCCGGTTGTATTGGAGCCCCTGCCTGTGCCCGGCGGGGCTTTTTTCATTCCCCCGCCGCGGTCGGTCTGACGGAAATACACGTCAGCGGCTGTCTGCCAGGCAGTCGTGTGGTGCTACCGAGGAGGATCCATCAGCACCGAGCCCCGCATCAACGACCGGATTCGCGTTCCCGAGGTACGACTCGTCGGTCCCAGCGGCGAGCAGGTCGGCATCGTGCCGCTTGCCAAGGCGCTTGAGCTCGCGCAGGAGTACGACCTCGACCTGGTCGAGGTCGCGGCGTCCGCACGCCCGCCGGTCTGCAAGCTCATGGACTACGGCAAGTTCAAGTACGAGTCGGCCATGAAGGCCCGTGAGGCGCGCAAGAACCAGGCGCACACGGTCATCAAGGAAATGAAGCTCCGGCCGAAGATCGACCCGCACGACTATGACACCAAGAAGGGTCACGTCGTTCGGTTCCTCAAGCAGGGCGACAAGGTCAAGATCACGATCATGTTCCGTGGTCGCGAGCAGTCCCGGCCGGAACTCGGCTACCGACTGCTGCAGCGTCTCGCTTCGGACGTCGAGGAGCTCGGCTTCATCGAGTCGAACCCGAAGCAGGACGGCCGAAACATGATCATGGTCCTCGGTCCGCACAAGAAGAAGACCGAGGCGATGGCCGAAGCCCGCGAGGCGCAGGCCGCCCGCAAGGCCGAGCGCCAGGGCGCCGCCGCTGCCGACGAGACGGCTCCTTCCCAGGAGGCCGCCCCGGTCGAGGCGACGGACGCCAAGGATGCCGAGGTCACCGAGGCCGACGCCGGTGAGGCGAACGCCGAGGCCTGATTCCGAGGCACCTGTCTCGAATCACCTACACAACATGACGCTCCCACAAGCCGGTCCGGACCGGACCGGCGAGGGAGCGCCACCGACGAGGAGATAACGGCGCCATGCCGAAGAACAAGACGCACAGCGGTACCAAGAAGCGCTTCAAGGTCACCGGCTCCGGCAAGGTGCTCCGCGAGCGCGCCGGCAAGCGCCACCTGCTCGAGCACAAGTCGTCCCGTGTCACCCGCCGCCTCACCGGCAACGCGGAGATGGCTCCCGGCGACGCCGCGAAGATCAAGAAGCTTCTCGGCATCTGACATCCACCGCTCCCCCCGCAGGGAGCGGATGCATGTCGAGACCGGGACCCCATCGAATTTCCGGGCCGTGTGAAGACACCCACGGCCCCGCTACAAGGAGTTAAAAAGTGGCACGCGTCAAGCGGGCAGTAAACGCCCACAAGAAGCGCCGGGCGATCCTCGAGGCGGCCTCCGGCTACCGCGGTCAGCGTTCGCGCCTGTACCGCAAGGCCAAGGAGCAGGTCACCCACTCGCTGGTCTACAACTTCAACGACCGCAAGAAGCGCAAGGGCGACTTCCGTCAGCTGTGGATCCAGCGCATCAACGCCGCTGCCCGCCAGAACGGCATGACGTACAACCGCCTCATCCAGGGTCTGAAGGCCGCCAACATCGAGGTGGACCGCAAGATCCTCGCGGAGCTGGCCGTCAACGACGCCAACGCGTTCGCCGCGCTCGTCGAGGTCGCGCAGAAGGCGCTTCCGGCCGACGTCAACGCCCCCAAGGCCGCCGCGTAAGGCCTGGCCGGCCGCAGAAGCGGTCGGCACCCTCGGACCCGCAGGCGAATCGCCTGCGGGTCCGAGTGCTTTCCCGCACCTTCGCGCCCCCGGCGCCCGCACCCCGAGAGAGAACCGCAGAGACCATGGCTGACCTGGGTCACCCCGCCGAGCTGATCTCCCCCCGATCCCCGCGGGTGGCCGCCGCCAGGCGACTGGCGCGGCGCAACTTCCGCACCAAGGAGCGCCGGTTCATCGCCGAGGGCCCCCAGGCGGTCCGTGAGGCCGTCGAGCACCGCGGCCCCACCGGCGCCTCGACCCTGATCGAGCTGTTCGCCACCGTCGAGGCCGCCGAGCGCTACTGCGAGATCATCCGCGCGGCCCTGGACGCGGGCGCCCGCGTGCACTACGCCTCCGACGAGGTCCTCGCCGAGGTCTCCCAGACCGTCACCCCGCAGGGACTCGTCGGCGTCTGCCACTTCCTCGACTCGCCCTTCGAGCAGATCCTCAAGGCCGAGCCCAGGCTCGTCGCCGTCCTCGCGCACGTCCGCGACCCCGGCAACGCGGGCACGGTCCTGCGCTGCGCGGACGCCGCCGGCGCCGACGCGGTGGTGCTGACCGACGCCTCCGTGGACCTCTACAACCCCAAGTCCGTACGGGCCTCCGTGGGCTCCCTCTTCCACCTCCCGGTCGCCGTCGGCGTCCCGGTGGAGCAGGCCGTCGAGGGGCTGCGCGCCGCCGGCGTACGGATCCTCGCGGCCGACGGCGCCGGCGAGGACGACCTCGACGCCGAACTCGACGCGGGCACCATGGGCGGCCCCTCCGCCTGGGTGTTCGGCAACGAGGCCTGGGGCCTGCCGGAGGAGACCCGGGCCCTCGCGGACGCCGTGGTGCGGGTCCCGATCCACGGGAAGGCGGAGAGCCTGAACCTGGCGACGGCCGCGGCCGTGTGCCTCTACGCGTCCGCGCGTGCACAGCGGGCGCCCGGAGGGTGCCGCTCCGTGACCCCCAGCTAGTAATGTGGCCGCCCGGGGGCCCACTGCGCTACTCGGAGATGTGGGGTACGGGGACATGACCGTCGGAACGAACAGCTCACCCGGAGCCGCGGACGCGGCCGAGGAGCGGTTCCCGGACGCCCTCCGACCCCCGGCCGCGGCCGCCGACGGGCTCTGCGGCGTACCGCCGCAGGCGGTGGACTCGGGCCGGGCCCGCGCCGCCCGCCCGGCGGTCCCCGCCGCCCGGGAGGCCGCCGGGGCCCCCGGCGACCGCCCCGGCTTCGACCTGGACCCCGACAGCCTGCCCGACGGGCTCGTCGTCGCCGACGACACCGGCCGGGTGGTCTGCTTCAACGCGGCCGCCGCGCGGATCACGGCACTGGCGCCGGAGCAGGCGCTCGGTGCCCCCATCGACCGGGCCCTCCCGCTGGAAGACCTCGAAGGCCGCCGTTGGTGGGCGCTGACGGACCCGTACGGGGGCCTCGCCACCCGCCGCGGACAGCCCGAGCGGAACCTGCTGCTCCCCGGCGGCCGCGAGGTGCTCGTCTCCGCCAGCTACATCCGCACCCACCCGACCGGCCCCGTGCGCCGGCTCGTCGTCACCCTGCGCGGCACCGAGGCCCGCCGCCGCACCGAACGCAGCCACGCCGAGCTGATCGCCACGGTCGCCCACGAGCTGCGCTCCCCGCTGACCTCCGTCAAGGGGTTCACCGCGACCCTGCTCGCCAAGTGGGAGAGGTTCACCGACGACCAGAAGCGGCTGATGCTGGAGACCGTCGACGCCGACGCCAACCGCGTCACCCGCCTCATCGCCGAGCTCCTCGACATCTCGCGCATCGACTCCGGCCGCCTGGAGGTGCGCCGCCAGCCGGTCGACATCGCCACGGCGGTGGGCCGCCACGTACAGGCGCTCACCGCGAACGGCCAGGATCCCGGGCGCTTCCTCGTCAGCGTCAGCCGCCCCCTCCCCGACCTGTGGGCCGATCCGGACAAGATCGACCAGATCCTCGGCAACCTCCTCGAAAATGCGGTGCGCCACGGTGAAGGAACGGTCACCATCGGGGTATCGCCGCATGAGAAGGGAACCGCCGTCACCGTGTCCGACGAAGGCCCCGGAATCCCCGAGGAGTCGATGGCCCGCGTCTTCACCCGTTTCTGGCGGGGGAGCAAGCGCGGCGGCACCGGCCTGGGCCTCTACATCGTGAAGGGCATCGTGGAGGCGCACGGCGGCACCATCACGGTCGGCCGCGGCCCCGGCGGCGGCGCCGAGTTCCGATTTATCCTGCCCGTGAGCGCCCCCGCGTACCTCACGCAGTAGCCCTGCGGAGCGTCCCGGCAGGCGGCCCACGGGCTCCTTCACCCCCGGCGACCTTTAGACTCGTCCTTTGGCACCTTTGCGTCCTTGTGCCGAGCGCGTCCTGCGCGTCGCGCGGGGGACCCAACCAGCCAGCCATCGGAAGTACGGGAAGAGATGTCGGCACCGAACAAGTCGTACGACCCTGTCGAGGTCGAGGCACTGAAACCGGAAGAGATCGAGCGCATGCGGGACGAGGCGCTCGCCGCCTTCGCGTCCGCCGGCGACCTCGACGCGCTGCGCGAGGCGAAGACCGCGCACATGGGCGACCGCTCGCCCCTGGCGCTCGCCAACCGCGAGATCGGAGCCCTGCCCCCGCAGGCCAAGGCCGAGGCGGGCAAGCGCGTGGGCCAGGCCCGCGGCGCCGTGAACAAGGCCTTCGGGGCCCGCACCGTCGAGCTCGAGGCCGAGCGCGACGAGCGGGTGCTGGTCGAGGAGGCGGTGGACGTCACGCTGCCCTACGACCGCACGCCCGCGGGCGCCCGCCATCCCCTGACCACGCTGATGGACCGCGTCGCGGACATCTTCGTCGGCATGGGGTACGAGGTCGCGGAGGGTCCCGAGGTCGAGGCGGAGTGGTTCAACTTCGACGCCCTCAACTTCACGCCCGACCACCCGGCGCGCCAGATGCAGGACACCTTCTTCGTCCGGGGGCCCGAGGGCACCGAGGGCGACGAGTCCGGTGTCGTGCTGCGCACCCACACCTCCCCGGTGCAGGCGCGCTCGCTGCTGGAGCGCAAGCCCCCCGTCTACATCGTCTGCCCGGGCCGCGTGTACCGCACCGACGAGCTCGACGCGACGCACACCCCGGTCTTCCACCAGGTCGAGCTGCTCGCCGTGGACGAGGGCCTGACCATGGCGGACCTGCGCGGCACCATCGACCACATGGTCAAGGAGCTGTTCGGCGAGGAGACCACCACCCGGCTGCGCCCGCACTTCTTCCCGTTCACCGAGCCGTCCGCCGAAATGGACATGCAGTGCTACGTGTGCCGCGGCGAGTCGGTGGGCAACCCCGACCGCCCGTGCCGTACCTGCTCCAGCGAGGGCTGGATCGAGCTCGGCGGCTGCGGCATGGTCAACCCCAAGGTGCTGACCGCCTGCGGTGTGGACCCGGAGAAGTACAGCGGGTTCGCCTTCGGCTTCGGCATCGAGCGGATGCTGATGTTCCGTCACAACGTTGAAGACATGCGAGACATGGTCGAGGGTGACGTTCGTTTCACCCGGCCTTTCGGGATGGAGATCTGATGCGGGTCCCGCTTTCGTGGCTGCGGGAGTACGTCGACCTCCCCGCCGGTGAATCCGGTCGCGACGTCGCGGCCAAGCTCGTCGACGCCGGCCTCGAGGTCGAGACGGTCGAGCAGCTCGGCGCCGGGCTCAAGGGCCCCCTCGTCGTCGGGCAGGTGCTGACCATCGAGGAGCTCGAGGGCTTCCGCAAGCCGATCCGCTTCTGCACGGTCGACGTCGGCTCCGCCAACGGCACCGGCGAGCCGCAGGAGATCGTCTGCGGCGCCCGGAACTTCTCCGTCGGCGACAAGGTCGTCGTGGTCCTGCCCGGCGCCGTCCTGCCCGGCGACTTCGCGATCGCCTCGCGCAAGACGTACGGCAAGACCTCGCACGGCATGATCTGCTCCGGCGAGGAGCTCGGCATGGGCGACGACGGCACGCACGGCATCATCGTGCTGCCGCCGGAGCACGAGACCGGCACCGACGCGATCGAGCTGCTCCAGCTCGTCGACGAGGTGCTGCACATCGACGTCACCCCGGACCGCGGCTACTGCATGTCCCTGCGCGGCATCGCCCGCGAGGTGGCCACCGCCTACGGCCTGCCGCTGCGCGACCCCGCCCTGCTCGACGTGCCCGGGCCGAACTCGTACGGCTACCCGGTCAAGATCGACGACCCGGTCGGCTGCGACCGCTTCACCGCCCGCACCGTCACCGGTCTCGACCCCGAGGCCCGCTCCCCGATCTGGCTCCAGCGCCGCCTCCAGAAGGCGGGCATGCGCCCGATCTCGCTCGCCGTCGACATCACCAACTACGTGATGCTCGAGCTCGGCCAGCCGCTGCACGCCTACGACCGCTCGCGGATCGACGGCACCATCGGCGTCCGCCGCGCCGAGCAGGGCGAGAAGTTCACCACCCTCGACGGGGTCAGGCGCACGCTCGACGCCGAGGACCTGGTGATCACCGACAACAGCGGGCCGATCGGCCTCGCCGGTGTCATGGGCGGCGCCGACACCGAGATCGCCGACTCCGTCACCGACCCCGAGACCGGCGCCGTCACCGGGACCACCGACGTGGTCATCGAGGCCGCGCACTTCGACTCCGTGTCGATCTCGCGCACCGCCCGCCGCATGAAGCTCTCCTCCGAGGCCTCCAAGCGCTTCGAGCGGGGCGTCGACCCGCAGGCTGCCGCCGCGGCCGCCCAGCGGACCGTCGACCTGCTCGTGCTGCTCGCCGGCGGCACCGCCGAGGCCGGTGTCACCGAGGTCATCGCCCCGGGCGCGCCGCGCACCATCGCGATGGCGGCCGACCACCCGGACCGGGTCGCGGGCATGGACTACGGCCGTGAGACCGTCGTGCGCCGCCTCCAGGAGATCGGCTGCGACGTCTATGGCCAGGACGAGCTCGTCGTCACGCTGCCCTCGTGGCGGCCCGACCTCGCCGCGCCCAACGACCTCGCCGAAGAGGTCATCCGGCTGGAGGGCTACGGCAACCTCCCGTCGACCCTGCCGCAGGTGCCCTCCGGGCGCGGTCTGACCGCCCGGCAGCAGCTGCACCGCCGGGTCGGCCGCGCGCTGGCCGGCGCCGGCTACGTCGAGGCGCTCAGCTACCCGTTCCTCGGCGAGGGCGTCTTCGACCAGCTCCAGCTGCCGGCGCACGACGCCGCCCGACAGGTCGTCAAGCTGGTCAACCCGCTCTCCGACGAGGAGCCGGCGCTGCGCACCACGCTGCTGCCGGGTCTGCTCGGCGCGCTGCGCCGCAACGACAGCCGGGGCAGCCACGACCTCGCGCTCTTCGAGACCGGCTCGGTCTTCCGGGCCGCCGCGCAGCCGGGTGTCGCGGTACGGCTGCCCGTCGACCGGCGCCCCACCGACGAGGAGATCGCCACCCTGGACGCGGCTCTGCCGGCGCAGCCGCGGTACGCCGCGGTCGTGCTGGCCGGCGCCCGTGAGCAGGCCGGCTGGTGGGGCAAGGGCCGCCCCGCCGACTGGGCCGACGCGATCCAGGCAGCCCGCGCGCTGGCCGTCGAGGCCGGCGCCGAGCTCGTCGTACGCCAGGGCCAGTACGGCCCCTGGCACCCGGGCCGCTGCGCCGAGCTGGTCGTCACCGTCGACGGCGTGGAGCAGGTCATCGGCCATGCCGGCGAGCTGCACCCGCGGGTGGTCAAGGCCATGGGCCTGCCGGCGCGCACCAGCGCGATGGAGCTCGACCTGGACCGCCTCGCGGCGGCCGGCGGAGACGCCGTCCTGGCGCCCCGCATCTCCTCCTTCCCGGTGGCGACCCAGGACGTCGCGCTGATCGTGGACGCGTCCGTCCCGGCGTCCTCCGTGGAGGCCGCCCTGCGCAAGGGCGCGGGCGAACTCCTCGAGTCGCTGCGCCTGTTCGACGTGTTCACCGGTGAGCAGGTCGGCGAGGGCAAGAAGTCCCTCGCGTACGCGCTGCGCTTCCGCGCGAGCGACCGCACGCTGACCGCGGAGGAGTCCACGGCCGCGCGCGACGCGGCGGTGGCGCTCGCCGGCGAGCGGACCGGGGCGGTGCTCCGGGGCGCGTAGCCGACCGGTCCTCGGACCGTTCAAGGCCTGATGAGGGGCGTATCCGCGACTGGATGCGCCCCTCACTCATTCGGGTGAGAACCCCCTGGGGCCATGTCGGGGGCCGCCGTCCGGTCGACACAATCGATCCGGCCGGAGGGGAGTCCTACGGATGATCACGCGCGGGGAGATGGCCCGGGTGCGCCGGGTGTGCGTCGCGGCCTGGGGCGGCGCCGCGGTGTCCTGGGAGCTGTCCACCCCAGGCATGCTGCTGCCCAGCCTTGCCACGTGCGCCGCCTTCCTGCTGCTGGCCACCGGGTGCGCCCTGCACATCCGGCGCGGCCTGCTGGCCGAGCTGCGCCGGTCGCAGGAGATCGCGGGCGCTGCGCAGCGCGTCCTGCTGCGGCCGCTGCCCGGGCGGATCGCCGGCCTGACCCTCGCCGCGGCGCAGCTCTCCGCGAGCCGGGGCGCCGCGGTGGGCGGCGACCTGTACGAGGCGGTGCCGACGGCCCACGGGATCCGGGTCGTCATCGGGGACGTACGGGGCCACGGGCTGCCTGCGCTGGGAGCGGCGGCCGCCGTCCTCGGCGCCTTCCGCGAGGCGGCGTACGACGAGCCCTCGCTCGGCGGCGTCCTGCGGCGGATGGAACGGGCCCTGGGCCGGCACGTACGGGACCGCGCCCGGGCCGAGCACCCGTCGGCCTGCCCGGCGGAGCCGGACTCACCGGCGGCGGAGGAGTTCGTGACCGTGCTGCTCCTCCAGATCGGCCCGGACGACTCCCTGACGGCCCTGAACTGCGGCCATCCCTGGCCGTACCTGATCCGCCCGGCCCCGGAACCCTGCGCGGCGCGCAGCCGCGGCTCCACCCCGGTCTCCGCGCCTGGAACGTCCCCGTTCACCGCCGGGAGGCACCCCCGGGCGGGGCTGTATCCGGAGTCCGGCACAGGGGAACGCCCCCCGCGGCCGGCCTCGGTCGTAAGACCGCTCGACGGGGAGACGCTGCCGCCGCTCGGGGTGATTCCGTTACCGCCGCACCCTCGGGCGCACCCGTGCGGTGAACTCCGGCCCGGGGAGACGCTGTTCCTGCACACCGACGGCGCCGAGGACGCACGCGACCCCGCCGGGCGGTTCTTCCCGCTGCGGAGCGTCCTGGCTGGGGCACCGCTCACGCCCGCGCGGCTGGTCGCGGGCGTGCACGCGGCCCTGCTCCGGCACACGGGCGGGCGGCTCGGCGACGACGTCGCCCTGGTGGTTCTCCGCAACGACCGGTACTGACCACGTACGCCGGGCCCGGTGGATGGGCCCGGCGCACGTCCGGTCCGGTTCACTGCCGGAGCCCGGCGACCAACCGGACGCCGACGGAACCGGAAGGCGCCGCCCGCCTGCCATGGAGTGTCGGGCAGACAGCAGGACGGGCGGCGCGGTGACGGGTCGTCGCACTGTTCGAGGGGGAGCCGACGACCCGAGCTCCTCTTGGCGAGGGTCTTCAGTGAAGCGCCTCCAGGGGTCCGTGCGGCAGAGTGCGGATCGCATTTATGCGCGTACTCACTTCACACCCCGTGTGAACCGCGCACCCACTAGCCTGATACCGACGAGCTCCGGGAGCGGCCCATGCAGCCCAATGTCCTGCTCGACGCCCTCCTCGCCGAGGCGGGCATGTCCCACGCCGGGCTCGCCGCCCACGTGAACCAGGCGGGGCGCACGCGGGGGTTGGCCCTGCGCTACGAACACACCGCCGTGACACGGTGGTTGAAGGGCCAGCGCCCCCGCGGCCAGGTCCCCGACCTGATCTGCGAGGTGCTCGGCGGCCGGCTGCGGCGGCCCGTCGGACTGGACGACATCGGCCTCGGGGTGTCGGACCACCCGGTGTCCCTGCACGCCTCCCCGCTCAGCGGGTTCGTGGACCGGGCCGCCGCCCTGTGGCGCTCCGACGGCCAGGCCCGGCCGCAACTGCTCACCGCCGAGGCGGTCACCGGCACCCCGGCCGTGATCCCGGTCTGGGAATGGGAGAATCCGCCGGAGGACGTCGACGTCTCGCGCGACGGCCCCCACCGGATCGGTCCCGAGCACGTGGAGATCCTCAAGGCTGCCCGAGCCCACTACGAGCTGATGTACCGCCGGACCGGCGGCATGGCCACCCGCGACCGGATCGTCCGCTTCCTCGGTACGGAGACCGCGCCGATGCTGCGCGGGAGTTACCCCGACGACCTCGGCCGCCGACTGCACCGGGCCACCGGGTCCCTGGTCGCGGTGGCGGGGATCTGCGCGTACGACTCGGACGCGCACGGGCTGGCGCAGCGCTACTTCCACCAGGCGCTGCGCCTGGCCAAGGCGAGCGGGGACCGGGGGCTCGGCGCGTACGTGATCGCCCTGATCGTCAACCAATGCCTGCACCTGCGGGAATACCGCCAGGCCGTCGCCTTCGCCGAGGCCGCGCTGCGCGCCGCCGGCCGGCACACCACCCCGGCGCTCGCCGCCGACCTGCACGCCATGCAGGCCAAGGCGTACGCCCAACTGGGCGACGGGCAGGCCGCGCTGGCGTGCATCCGCGGCGCCGAGGCGGCCGCCGCGCGGATCCGCCCGGGCAGTGAACCGGACGAGACCGGCTACGTCCAGCCCGGCCTCGTCAACGTGCAGGTCGCTGAGGCACTGCTCAGTCTGGGGGATCTGGAGGCGGCGCGGGTCCAGGCGGCCGCTGCCGTCGGCACCCCCGCGCACGACCGCGGCCGGGTGCACCGGCTGGCGATGCTCTGCGAGATCCAGCTCCGTCAGGGAGAGGCGGACCGGGCCGCTGCGAGCGCGGCCGAGATGGCCGAGCGGGCCCGCGGCATGGAGTCGCTGCGGCTGCGCGATCGGCTGCGGGCGGTCCGCCAACAGCTTCTGACCAGCGGTTGTTCGGACGCGCAGGAGACCGTACGGCTCATCGACGGGGCGCTGCGCGTTCCGCTGTGACAGGGCAGCTGCTGCCATGTTTGCCACCTACTCGAACGGAAGGTGGCACAGCCGTGCAGTGGACGAACCTGAGTGAGCAGACTGTGTACAAGAACCGATGGTTCGATGTGAATCTCGCCGACGTGGAACTCCCCGACGGCCGGCACCTGGACCACTTCGTGATCCGGCTGCGCCCGGTGGCCGTGGCCACGGCCGTCAACGAGGCCAACGAGGTGCTGCTGCTCTGGCGGCACCGCTTCATCACCGACAGCTGGGGCTGGGAACTGCCCGCCGGGGTCGTCGAGGACGGCGAGGACATCGCCGCCGCGGCGGCCCGGGAGATGGAGGAGGAGTCGGGCTGGCGGCCCGGCCCGCTCCACCACCTGATGACCGTCGAGCCGTCCAACGGGCTGACCGACGCCCGCCACCACCTGTACTGGGCGGACGGGGCCACCTGGACCGGCCACCCCGAGGACGACTTCGAGTCCTCGCGCCGCGAGTGGGTCCCCCTCAAGCTCGTGCCGGACATGATCGCGGACGGGGAGATCCCGGCCGCCAACATGGCTGCCGGGCTGCTCCTGCTGCACCACCTGCGGCTCGGCCGGCCGTAGCGGTCGGGCCACCCCTGCGGCCGGCCGCGCGGTCAGCCGTACGGGTAGAAGCCCGCGCCCGTCTTGCGGCCCAGGCGGCCGGCGTCGACCATCCGCTGGAGCAGCGGGGGAGCGGCGTACAGCGGC
This sequence comes from Streptomyces sp. NPDC046349, assembly GCF_055587885.1. NCBI lineage: Bacteria > Bacillati > Actinomycetota > Actinomycetes > Kitasatosporales > Streptomycetaceae > Streptomyces > Streptomyces sp. NPDC046349. The sequence goes on along the minus strand of NZ_JBVJFK010000005.1, from coordinate 255,803 downwards.
TCCTTGTACTCGGCGTACATCGAGTCGGCGATCGAGGCGATGGTGTCCAGACCGATGAGGTCGGACAGCTTCAGCGGGCCCATCGGGTGGGCGCAGCCCAGCTCCATGCCGTTGTCGATGTCCTCGCGGCTCGCGATGCCCGACTCGAACATCCGGATCGCGGACAGCAGGTAGGGGACGAGGAGCGCGTTGACGACGAAGCCGGAACGGTCCTGGGCGCGGACCGCGTGCTTGCCGAGCACGTCCCGCACCAGGGCCTCTGCCCGCTTGATCGTCTCCTCGCCCGTGGTCAGCGCCGGGATCAGCTCGACGAGCTTCTGCACGGGGGCGGGGTTGAAGAAGTGGATGCCGATGACCTGGTCGGGCCGCGAGGTCGCGACGGCCAGCTTGACCAGCGGGATCGAGGAGGTGTTGGAGGCGAGGATCGCGTCCGGGCGGGTGATCACCTGGTCGAGGACCTGGAAGATCTCCGTCTTGATCTGCTCGTTCTCGACGACCGCCTCGATGACGAGGTCGCGGTCGGCGAACTCGCCGAGGTCGGTGGTGAAGGTGAGGCGGGCCAGGGTGGCGTCCCGCTCCTCTTCGGTGATCTTGCCGCGCTCGGCGGCCTTGGTCAGGGAGTTCTGAAGCCGGGTACGGCCGATCTCCAGGGCTTCCCCGGTGGTCTCGGCGACCTTGACCTCAAGGCCGCTTCGGGCGCACACCTCGGCGATACCCGCGCCCATCTGGCCACAGCCCACTACGCCGACCCGTGTGATGTCGGAAGGGAGGTCAGTCACTTCGTGCCTTTCGCAGCTCATCCGTCGGCGGGTCCCCCGTGTGATTCCGGCGCCCGCCACGCCCCCCGACGTTACTCCCGACCTTGCGGGGCACGGCGGGCCGGGGCGGGCATGCTGGGCGGACACCGCGGATCGTCACTCAGCGAAACGGAGAGGTCACATGGCGCACATCGGTCGACGGGCACTGCTGGCAGGGGCGGCGGCGGTGATCGCCGCCGCGACGGGGGGAGCGGCGTTCGCCGCGCCGCGGAGCTCGGGCCGGCTTTCCGGGAGAGGCGCCGGCAGCCCCGAGTTCCGGGGGATGTGGATCGCGTCCGTCTCGAACGTGGACTGGCCCTCGCGCAGCGGGCTGTCGGCCGCGGCCCAGCGCAGGGAACTGCTCGGCCTGCTCGACACCGCCGTGCGCCGCCGGCTCAACGCGGTGGTCCTCCAGGTCCGGCCGGCTGCCGACGCGCTGTGGCCGTCCCCCTTCGAGCCCTGGTCGCAGTGGCTGACGGGACAGCAGGGCGTCGATCCGGGCTGGGACCCCCTCGGTACGGCCGTCGCGGAGGCACACGCCCGCGGTCTGGAACTGCACGCCTGGTTCAACCCGTACCGGGTGGCCAACCACACCGACTTCGACCGGCTGGTGCCCGAGCACCCGGCGCGGCAGGACGGCTGGACGGTCGAGTACGGCGGGAAGCTCTACTACAACCCGGGGGTGCCCGAGGTTCGGCGGTTCGTTCAGGAGGCCATGCTCGACGCGGTCACCCGCTACCCGCTGGACGCCGTGCACTGGGACGACTACTTCTACCCCTATCCGGTGGAGGGCGAGTACTTCGACGACGACGACGCCTACGACGAGTACGGCGGCGGCTTCGCGTCGCGGGCGGCGTGGCGCCGTAACAACACCGACACCCTGGTTCGCGAGATGTCGCAGCGGCTGCGCGCCCTGCGTCCCGCGGTCAGGTTCGGCATCAGCCCCTTCGGGATCTGGCGCAACTCCGACCGGGACCCGGCCGGCTCGAAGACCCGTGGCCTCGCGGCGTACGACGACCTGTACGCGGACACCCGCAAATGGGTCAGGGAGGGCTGGATCGACTACGTCGTGCCGCAGGCCTACTGGCACATCGGGCACTCGACGGCCGACTACGCGGCGCTCGTCCCCTGGTGGGCCCGGACCGTCGCGGGCACGAAGGCGGACCTGTACGTGGGGGAGGCGCTGTACCGCTGCGATGCGGCCAGCCCCACCGCGGCCTGGCGGGATCCGGCGGAGCTGTCGAAGCACGTGCGGTTCGCCCGGGGATACCCGGAGGTCCGCGGCCACGTCTACTTCTCGGCGAAGCAGGTGGCCGCGGACCCCAACGGGGCGATGGCACGTGTGGTCGCCGACCACTACGGCTCGGCTGTGCCCCCGCGGTGAATTCAGTGCCCGGGCTCAGCGGGGTGGCGGACGACGCAGTCGGGTCCGGGAGCCATCAGCGCTTCGTGTCCGTCCTGGAAGCGGACCCGGTACGGGGGCGTCCCGTTCTCGCCGAGCACCTGGGTGATCTCGCCCACCTTGTCGGGTTGTCCGACGATCCTGCCGTGCTGCACCAACTGGTCGCCCTCGGTAGCTCGCATGTCTGACCTCCTCGGTGGCGCTCCGATCCGGTGCTAGCAGTTTAGGTCGTTCTGTGGCTGTTTGACCCGTTGGGTCACCGCAATGCAGATGAGAACCGCGCAGGCCGCGGCCGGTGCGGCGGGGGCGAGGTGCTCCCCGAGCAGTGCCACGGACCAGACCAGGGTCAGCAGCGGCTGCGCGAGCTGGAGCTGGCTGGCCCGGGGTGCTCCGATCTCGGCCATGCCGCGGTACCAGACGTACAGGCCGAGGAAGGTGGAGCCGGCCGCCGCCCAGGCCAGCCCGGCCAGGCCGTGGGCGGTGAGGTGCACCGGCTCGTACATGAGCCCGAGCGCCGAGCCGGCCACGGTGAGGGGCAGGCACAGCACGAGGGCCCAGCCGATCACCTGCCAGCCCGGCAGGACGCGGGCGAGCCGGCCGCCCTCGGTGTACCCGGCCGCGCACACCAGCAGTGCGGCGAACAGGTAGCCGTCGCCGGTGGAGAGGGAGCCGCCGCTCTGCGCCAGGGTGAAGCCGAGCACCACCGCGGCCCCGGCCACAGCCGCCGCCCAGAAGGCCCGCGGGGGCCGGTGGCCGGTACGCAGCGCGGACAGGGCGGCCGTGGTCAGCGGCAGGAGGCCGACGACGACAGCGGCGTGCGAGGTGGTGGAGGTCCGCAGCGCCAGGGTCGTCAGCAGGGGGAAGCCGACGACCACCCCGGCGGCGACGACGGCGAGGCCCGCCCAGTGCTCGCGGGCCGGCGGCGCCACCCGGCGTGCCAGCAGGAAGACTCCCGCGATTGCGGCGGCCAGGACGCTGCGCAGGGCCACCAGTGACCACGGGCCGAAGCTCTCCAGGCCCCAGGCGGTGGCGGGGAAGGTCAGCGAGAAGGCGACGACGCCGAGCGCGGCGAGGGCCGTGCCCCGCAGGAGCGGATTCTTCACCGCTATCGCGGTCGGGAGAGTAGCGCTATTCTGTCCTGTCATGTATGAGCGTAGCAGTGTCGCGGAGCTGGCCGATTCTCTGAGGTCCGAGCTCAACCGCTACTCGACAGGTGGAAAGCTGCCCTCGAGTCGTGCTCTGGTCGAGCGCTTCCGGGTCAGTCCGGTCACCGTTTCCCGGGCGCTCGCGCAGCTCGCCGCCGAGGGCCTCGTCGTCACGCGGCCCGGCGCCGGCGTCTTCCGTGCCGCCCCGCGTACGGGGCTCCCTGCGGCCGGCGACACCTCCTGGCAGGAGGTCGCGCTCAGCGCCGAGGGGGCCGGCGACGTCGTCCCGCGCTCCGTGGACGCCTCCGGCGTGCTGGCCTGCCTGGCCGCGCCGCCGCCGTCGGTCATCCCCCTCAACAGCGGATACCTGCACGCCTCCATCCAGCCCGAGCGGGCCATGGCCGCCGCCCTCGCCCGGGCCGGGCGGCGCCCCGGAGCCTGGGACAGGCCGCCCATGGAGGGGCTGCCCGAGCTTCGCGACTGGTTCGCCCGCGAGATCGGCGGGGCGGTCGGGGCCGCCGACGTCGTGGTGACCGCGGGCGGGCAGAGCGCGCTGACCACCGCCCTGCGGGCGTTGGCCCCGCCCGGGGCGCCGATCCTCGTGGAGTCCCCGACCTACCCCGGGCTGCTGGCCATCGCCCGCGCCTCCGGGTGCCGGCCTGTGCCCGTGCCGGTGGACGCCGACGGGGTCCGGCCGGAACTGCTGGCCGCCGCCTTCGAAGCGACCGGGGCGCGCGTGTTCGTCTGCCAGCCGCTTTTCCAGAACCCGACCGGTGCGGTGCTGGCCCCGGCGCGCCGGGCCGAGGTGCTGCGGATCGCCCGGGCAGCCGGGGCCTTCGTGGTCGAGGACGACTACGCCCGCGCCCTCGGGCACGACGACTGCGGGCCGCTGCCCGCGACCCTGGCCGCCGAGGACCAGGACGGGGTCGTCGTGCACGTCAGGTCCCTGACCAAGGCCACCTCGCCCAGCCTGCGGGTCGGCGCGCTGGCCGCCCGCGGCCCGGTGGTGGACCGGCTGCGCGCCGTCCAGGTCGTGGACAGCTTCTTCGTGCCCCGGCCGCTCCAGGAGGCGGCGCTGGAGCTGGTCGGCGCGCCCGCCTGGCCGCGCCACCTGCGCATGGTGGCCGCCGAACTGCGCCATCGGCGGGACGTGCTCGCCGGCGCGCTGCGGCGGGAGCTGCCCGGCCTGACCGTGCACCGTCCGCCGTCGGGCGGCTATCAGCTGTGGGCCAGGATGACCGGGGGCGGCGACGACGCGTCGTTCGCTGCCACGGCCCTGCGCGCCGGGGTGGCGGTGGCCCCCGGCCGCCCCTACTTCTGCGCCGAACCACCCGCTCCCTACGTCCGCCTGAGCTTCGCCGGGGTCTCCGGCCCGGGCGAACTGGTGGAGGCCGTGCAGCGCGTGCGCGTGGGGCTGGGGGAGGAGGCGCCTGCCCGGGACGCTTGACCCGCCGCCCCGCGCGGCCCACCATCACCGCATGCATGTTCGGGTTTCGCTTGTCGCCGCAGCCCGTAGTTCCTCGCTGCTCGCCGAGCGCTTCGACGACGACCGCCCGCTGGACGGGGTCGGCTGGCGGGCGGTGGAGTGCGCCGCGCAGGGCCTCGTACCCCTGGGCGCGGCCGAGTTGCGCTACTGCTCGCCGACCCCGCGCAGCCGGGCCACCGGCGAGGCCCTCGGGTACGCGCCCCTGGCCCAGCCGGCGCTGCGCGAGTGCGACATGGGCCGCTGGCGGGGGCTCACCCTCGGCGAGGTGACCGCCCGGGAGCCCGAAGCGGTGGACCTGTGGCTCAGCGACCCGCGGGCCGCCCCGCACGGCGGGGAGTCGCTGCTCGCCTTCATCTCCCGGATCGGCGGCTGGCTCGACACGCGGCCGGCCGACGACGGCGGCGCGATCGTGGCGGTGGCGGAGCCCTCGGTGGTCCGCGCCGCACTGGTCTACGCCCTGAAGGCGCCCCCGCTGACCTACTGGAACGTGGACGTCCGGCCGCTGTCGACGATGACCCTCACGGGCTCCCCCGGCCAATGGCACCTCTGCTTGCAGGCCCCGGCGTAATCCGCTCGGGCCGCACGCGCGGGTCGGGGACCGTCTCGTCGACGGGACCACCGGAGTGGCACCGGGCGGTCCAACACGGTCCACCGCGGCTCCGGCGCCCTGTCACCGGTGCGATCCCCGCCGCGGCGGGTGCTTTCCTGCTAGACATCTTTCGCAGGGTGCGCGCCGCGCCCCTTCCCTCGGCGAGGCCCTTCCACCGCCGCTCCACGACATTGCATAAACGTGCGTCGGTACGTATAGTCATGCCATCGATGAGGAGGGTCCGATGGTGGTACGTGTAGCGGTGGCCGGAGCGAGCGGGTACGCGGGCGGAGAAGTCCTGCGCCTGCTGCTCTCGCACCCCGAGGTGGAGATCGGCGCCCTGACCGGCAACTCCAACGCCGGACAGCTCCTCGGCTCCCTGCAACCGCACCTCGTGCCGCTCGCCGGGCGGACCCTGCAGGCGACCACCCAGGAGGCCCTCGCCGGCCACGACGTCGTCTTCCTCGCCCTCCCGCACGGCCAGTCCGCCGCCGTCGCCGCCCAGCTCGGCGACGACGTCCTCGTCGTCGACATGGGCGCCGACCACCGTCTCAAGGACGCCGCCGACTGGGACAGGTTCTACGGTGCACCGCACGCCGGCACCTGGCCCTACGGCCTCCCCGAACTCCCCGGCGCCCGCGCCGGACTGGAAGGAGCCAAGCGGATCGCGGTCCCCGGCTGCTTCCCCACCGCCGTCTCCCTCGCGCTCTACCCGGCCTACCAGGGGCAGCTCGCCGAACCCGAGGCCGTGATCGTCGCCGCCACCGGCACCTCCGGCGCGGGCAAGGCGCTCAAGCCGCACCTGCTCGGCGCCGAGGTCATGGGCAACGTGACCCCGTACGGCGTCGGCGGCGGCCACCGCCACACGCCCGAGATGGTGCAGAACCTCAGCCCGCTCGCCGGTGAGCGCGTCTGCGTGTCCTTCACGCCGACCCTCGTGCCCATGCCCCGCGGCATCCTCGCCACCTGCTCGGCCAAGGCCCGGCCCGGCACCACGGCGGAATCGCTGCGCGCCGCCTACGAGAAGGCCTACGCCGACGAGCCCTTCGTCCACCTGCTGCCCGAGGGCCGCATGCCGTCCACCAAATCCGTCCACGGCTCCAACGCCGCCCATGTCCAGGTCGCCTACGACGAGTCCGCCCGGCGGATCATCGCCGTCAGCGCCATCGACAACCTCACCAAGGGCACCGCAGGCGGTGCGGTGCAGAGCATGAACATCGCCCTCGGGCTGCCCGAGCAGCTCGGGCTTTCCACGATTGGAGTCGCGCCGTGAGCGTTACGGCTGCACAGGGATTCACGGCGGCGGGCATCGCCGCCGGGATCAAGGCCAACGGCAACCCGGACCTCGCCCTCGTGGTCAACAACGGGCCGCGCCTGGCGGCCGCCGGCGTCTTCACCTCCAACCGCGTCAAAGCCGCGCCCGTGCACTGGTCCGAGCAGGTCCTGCGCGGCGGCACCGTCAGCGCCGTGGTCCTCAACTCCGGCGGCGCCAACGCCTGCACCGGTTCCAAGGGCTTCCAGGACACCCACGCCACCGCCGAGAAGGCCGCCGCCACACTCAACGGGCACGGCCGGGGCGGCGAGCACAACGCCGGCGAGATCGCGGTCGCCTCCACCGGCCTGATCGGCGTCCTGCTCCCCATGGACAAGCTGCTCCCCGGCATCGAGACCGCCGCCGCGGCGCTGTCCGAGGACGGCGGCGAGGCCGCCGCCATCGCCATCAAGACCACCGACACCGTGCACAAGACCGCCGCGGTCTCCCAGGACGGCTGGACGGTGGGCGGCATGGCCAAGGGCGCGGGCATGCTCGCCCCGGGACTGGCCACCATGCTCGTCGTCCTCACCACCGACGCCGACGTGGACGCCGCCGCCCTCGACGAGGCGCTGCGCTCCGCCACCCGCACCACCTTCGACCGGGTCGACTCCGACGGCTGCATGTCCACCAACGACACGGTGCTGCTGCTCGCCTCCGGGGCGTCCGGCCGGACCCCCGCCCCCGCCGACTTCGCCGACGCTGTGCGCAAGGTCTGCGACGACCTGGCCCGCCAGCTGATCGGCGACGCCGAGGGCGCCAGCAAGGACATCCGCATCGAGGTCATCGGCGCCGCCAGCGAGGACGACGCGGTCGAGGTCGGCCGTTCCATCGCCCGCAACAACCTGCTCAAGTGCGCCATCCACGGCGAGGACCCGAACTGGGGCCGCGTGCTGTCCGCGATCGGCACCACCAAGGCCGCCTTCGACCCGGACCGGCTGAACGTCGCCATCAACGGCGTGTGGGTCTGCAGGAACGGCTCGGTCGGCGAGGACCGCGACCTGGTCTCGATGAAGGACCGGGAGGTCCGCATCACCGCCGACCTCTCCACCGGCGGCGAGTCGGCCGTCATCTGGGCCAACGACCTGACCGCCGAGTACGTCCACGAGAACAGCGCCTACTCCTCATGAGCGACGAGAAGGCCGGGCAGCCCGGCACCTCCGGCGGCACCGCCCGCAAGCACACGGCTCTGCCCAAGGCGCAGATCCTGATCGAGGCCCTGCCCTGGCTCCGGCGCCACAACGGCAAGATCGTCGTCATCAAGTTCGGCGGCAACGCCATGATCGACGAGGACCTCAAGGCAGCCTTCGCCCAGGACGTGGTCTTCCTGCACCAGGCCGGCCTGAAGCCCGTCGTCGTGCACGGCGGCGGCCCGCAGATCAACGCCCAGCTCGACAAGCAGGGCCTGGTCAGCGAGTTCAAGGCCGGCCTGCGCGTGACGACCCCGGAGGCCATGGACGTCGTACGGATGGTCCTGGCCGGCCAGGTCCAGCGCGAGCTGGTCGGCCTGCTCAACCAGCACGGGCCGCTCGCCGTCGGCATGACCGGCGAGGACGCCCGCACCATCACCGCGACCAAGCACAGCCCGGAGATCGACGGCGAGCTCATCGACATCGGCCGGGTCGGCGAGATCACCGACGTCGACACCGGTGCCATCGAGGCGCTGCTGGCCGACGGCCGGATCCCGGTCATCTCCTCCATCGCCCGCAGCGCCGACGACCACCACGTCTACAACGTCAACGCCGACACGGCCGCCGCGGCCCTCGCCGCCTCCCTCGGCGCCGAGACGCTGATGGTCCTCACCGACGTGGAGGGCCTCTACGCCGACTGGCCGAACAGCGACGAGGTCATCAGCCGGCTCACCGTCAGCGAGCTGCAGAAGCTGCTGCCCGAGCTGTCCAGCGGCATGGTGCCCAAGATGGAGGGCTGCCTGCACGCCGTGCGCGGCGGCGTCGGCACCGCCCGCGTCCTCGACGGACGCATCCCGCACTCGATCCTGCTGGAGATCTTCACCGACTCCGGCATCGGCACGATGGTCGTGCCCGACCTACCGCCAGGGGGAGCAGCATGACGAAGGGCACCGGAAACCAGGAGTACGGCGCACGGTGGCAGGGCGCGCTGGCCGACAACTACGGCACGCCCGCCCTCGCCCTCGTACGCGGCCGGGGCGCCCAGGTCTGGGACGCCGACGGCAAGCAGTACACCGACTTCGTCGGCGGCATCGCCGTCAACGCCCTGGGCCACGCCCACCCGGCGATCGTGACGGCCGTGACCGAGCAGATCTCGACGCTCGGCCACGTCTCCAACCTCTTCGCCTCCGAGCCGGTCATCGCGCTCGGCGAGCGGCTGCTCCAGCTCTTCGGCCGCCCGGGCGAGGTCTTCTTCTGCAACTCCGGCGCCGAGGCCGTCGAGGCCGCCTTCAAGATCGGCCGGCTGACCGGGCGGACCCGCATGGTCGCCACCCACGGCGGCTTCCACGGCCGGACCATGGGCGCCCTCGCGCTCACCGGCCAGCCGAAGAAGCAGGAGCCCTTCCTGCCCCTGCCCGGCGAGGTCACCCACGTCCCGTACGGGGATGTCGAGGCCCTGCGGGCCGCCGTCACCGAGGAGACCGCGCTCGTCGTCATCGAGCCCATCCAGGGCGAGAACGGCGTCGTCGTGCCCCCGGCCGGATACCTGACGGCCGCCCGCGAGATCACCCGGGCCACCGGCGCCCTGCTGGTCCTGGACGAGGTCCAGACCGGCATCGGCCGCTGCGGCCAGTGGTTCGAGCACCAGGCCCACGAGGGCGTCGAGCCCGACATCGTCACCCTGGCGAAGGGGCTCGGCGGCGGCCTCCCCATCGGCGCCGTGGTCGCCTTCGGGCCCGCCGCCGGCCTGCTCCGGCCGGGTCAGCACGGCACCACCTTCGGCGGAAACCCGGTCGCCTGCGCCGCCGGCCTCGCCGTCATCGACACCATCGCCGCCGACGGCCTGCTCGACCGGGTCAAGGCGCGGGGAGAGCGGCTGCGCTCGGGCATCGAGTCGTCGGGGCACCCGCTGGTGTCCCACGTCCGCGGCGCCGGACTGCTGCTGGGTATCGTGCTGACCGAGCCGCTCGCACCCAAGGTGCAGCAGGCGGCTCAGGACGCCGGCTTCCTGGTCAACGCGCCCGCCCCCGACGTCGTACGACTCATGCCCCCGTACGTACTCACCGAGGCCGAGGCGGACGCGTTCGTCCGGGCGCTGCCCGGCATCCTCGACGCAGCCAACGGGGACGGATCCGGAGAATGAGACGACGATGAGCCAGCCGCAGGACAACGAGCACGGCGGGCAGGCCGTCCCGCAGACCCGCACCGCACGCCACCGCCGGATCGTGGACATCCTCAACCGGCAGCCGGTCCGCTCCCAGAGCCAGCTGGCGAAGCTGCTCGCCGACGACGGGCTGAGCGTCACCCAGGCGACGCTCTCCCGCGACCTCGACGAGCTGGGCGCGGTGAAGATCCGCAACACCGGCGGCGAGCTGATTTACGCCGTGCCCAGCGAGGGCGGCTTCCGCACACCGCAGGCCCCGCTCGGGGAGTCCGCCAAGGAGGAGCGCATGCGGCGCCTCTCCGGGGAGCTGCTGATCTCCGCGGAGGCCTCGGCGAACCTCGTTGTCCTGCGCACCCCGCCGGGCGCGGCGCAGTTCCTCGCCTCGGCCATCGACCAGGCCGAGCTCCGCGAGATCCTCGGCACGATCGCCGGCGACGACACCCTGATGCTGATCAGCCGGGACCCGGCGGGCGGCCAGGCTCTCGCCGACCACCTCCTGCGGCTGGCGCAGAAGGAGGGCTGAGCGGGACGCGTCGGCGGGGAGGTCCGGGGCGCCGGGAAATCCCGGTGGCCCGACCGGCGTTCGCCGACGTAGCCTCGGCCCGTGCTCCGACCCGTCCTCGCCATATGGGCGTCCGTCATGGCCGTCGCCGTGTACGCGGCCATCGGTCTGCGGTGGCGGCGCCGGTCGCGGATCCGCCGTGAGATCCTCCGGCTCGTCGCCACGGCCGACCTGGAGCCTTACCACGCCGCCCTGTTGCGGAACGAGGAGACCGAGGCGGCCGCCGCCGAACTCGTCCTCGGCGGGTACCTCCGCATCGACGCGGAGGGCGCGGCGTTCCTCACCGAGGAGGGCCGCGACCCCGCCCGGACCCCCGTCCACCTGCTGCCCGCCGCCCTGCTGGAGGCCGTGCGCCGGCACGATCCCGAGCCCGTGTCCATCGGCTGGATCGACCGGAGCGACGAGGGATACCAGCGGCGGAGAGGCGCGTACAGGAGCGAACAGGACGCCCTGCTGCCCGAGCTGCCGCGGATGCCGGACCGCGGGGGGAACCCGTCGCCGGGCTGCTGCGGCTGCCTGGGCATCGTCTTCGTGATGATGTCCTGGACCGTCGTGGGCGCGCTGCTGGTGGCCGAGTGGCCGCAGGGCCCGTGGCAGTGGGCCTGCGCCGTGGTGGCCGCCGTCGGCCTGGTGGCGCTGGCCTTCGCCGAGAGGGCCGACCGGGAGGTCCGGGAACGGACGGACTGCGGCGACCCGCTGGGAGACCTGGTCCGCGCCGAGCCGCACCCGGCCTTCACCGCCCTGGACGAGGAGCAGCGCATGCTCGTGCTGCGGAGCGCCGGCGAGTGGTACAGGTGGCGCGGTGCCGACACGGTCGTCCAGGAGGACATGGACGACGGGGACGAGGACGACGAGTGGCCGGACGAGAAGATCTGGTGGGAGGACGCGTACGAGTACCGGGCCTCCGACGAGGACGAGCCCGACGCCGCGCCCGGGGCCACCCCTCCTAGTAGCGGGTGATCGCGAGCGGACCGTCCTGCGTGCCGATCGCGATGTGCGGCCGCCGCTCCGGGTCCGCCCAGCGCAGGATCGCCCGCATGTCCCGCTCGGGCACCGATACGCAACCGGCCGTCGCGCCCTTGCCGTTGACGTGCAGGAAGATTCCGGCGCCCCGTCCGCGCACCGGCCGGTCGTAGTTGAAGGCGATCAGCAGGGCATGCGCGTACTGCTTCTGGTAGGTGACCAGGTGCTCGGCCTCGCCCGGCGCGCAGTCCGCGGGCAGCGGCTCCACCCAGCGGTTGTACGCGGCCGAGGCGTTGTCCTGGCACCACCAGGAGTCCGCGGTCACCCGCCGGTAGCGGTACTCCGTCCCGGCCGGCGCCCGCCGGATCCCGAAGGCGTACGGCAGCTCGTACAGGCCCGCCGGGGTGGTGCTCGTGCCCTGCGTACGGGTCGCGCCCTCGGTCAGGCCGCCCGCCCCGAACCGGGCGGGCGCGCTCCCGGCCGCGTACCAGCGCCCGGCCCGCCGGTCCCACCAGGTCAGGCGGCCGGTCGTGGATCCGGGCGCGGGCGCGACGGCGGTGATCAGCTGACTGCCGCCGCCGGTGTCGGCGAGACGGGCGGGCAGGGGCCCCGACGAAGACCCGGCCCCTTGCGGGAGCAGGGTGGTGACGATCAGTGAGCCCGTGACGAGAGCGGTACGCAGCACATGTCAAACGGTACGGGCAGGGAGGGGCAGGGGCAGTGCAGGCAGGCCGTCGAGGCTCGTGGCGATGTGTTCCTTCTTCTCGCAGTACTCGGCGAACTCCTCGTCCGTCTTGCGGGCGAGGTACTCCGAATGGAGGGTGCGCTCGCCCCGGTACTCCATGAGGGGGACGGCGTACCCGCACACGTCGGCGATCCGGCGGGCGTGCACCAGGATGATCGCGCGTGCGCCGGGCCCGTCGGCCTCGCCGAACAGGCCGATCAGCTCGGGCCAGCGCGGGTCGTCGCGGAAGACGGCCTCGCCGTCCCCGTGGATGCGGACGATGTTCGGGGGCCCGCTGAAGGCGCACCACATGAGGGTGATCCGGCCGTTCTCGCGGACGTGGGCGATGGTCTCGGCGCCGCTTCCGCCGAAGTCCAGGTAGGCGAGCCGCTGTTCGTCGATGACGACGAGGGTGCCGGCGCGGCCCTTGGGGGACAGGTTGATGTGGCCGTCACCCGAGAGCGGCGCGGTCGCGGTGAAGAAGACAGGCTGCTCCTCGATGAAGGTGCGCAGCCTGCCGTCTATGCGTTCGTAGAGCTTTCCCATGAGCTGATTATCGGCCCGCAAGGGCGGGGTGAGCCTGAGGAGTTCAGGTTCGCCGTTCTAACCGGTTGCGCCGCAGTCCCAGTCCGTAGTCGTCGAAGAGTTTCGCGGACCGCTTCAGCAGGGCCGCCAGTTCCGCCGTGTCCGCCTCCCCGTCGAACCGGGCCGGGTGCCACGGGCAGGCGCACACCACGGCCCGCGCCGTTGTACGCGTCCTCGGGTGCCAGTCGTCGATCAGCGCGACGGCCGCCCGCAGCGCGTGGATCCCGCCCCGGGCGAGCAACAGCCGGAAGGCGGCGCGCCGCACGTGCAGCGGGCCGCGGACGGCCAGCCGCTCGGCGAGGTACGAGGGGTCCAGGCGCCCGACCACCGGCAGCAGGGCCAGGCTCGCCTCGCGGGCCACGGCCGGCGCCGGGTCGTCCAGCAGTGCGAGCAGGACCGAGTCCTCCACGACGGCCTGCCGTCGCCGCAGCCCGGCCAGCGCGGCGGCCCGGACCGGGCCCGCGGGGTGTGCCACGAGCCCCCGCAGCAGCTTCGTGTCCTCTTCCCGGCCGCACTCGGCGAGTCCGGCCACGGCGTACGGGGACGGCCCGGCGGGATCGCGGACCAGCCAGCGGTAGTGCCCGTGGGCGTCGCCGCCGTCCTGGCCGACCAGCCGGCGGGCGCACGCACGGACGAGCCCGGAGCCGTCGGCGAGGTGGGACACGCCCTCGGCGGCCCGGCCGGCCCGGCGCAGCGCGGTGACCCCGGCGGCGCGCACGGCGGGGATCCGGGCGCCGGCCAGTACGTCGATCACCGCGTCGTCCTCGGATCCGGGCGCGGCCAGGGCGGCGTCGGTCCAGAGCGCGGCCGTCGCCGGGTCGGGTTCGGCGGCCGCCCGCCGGGCGCACTCCAGGGCGTCGGCCCGGCCGGGCCCGGCGAGCGCGAGCCGGACGGCGAACTGCCGGGTCTGCCGGTCGGGGGAGTCCAGCAGGTCGGCGAGCACGGCGGCCGTCGCGCCGTCCGGCGCCGCCGCACCGACCGCAGCCGTGGCAGGCCCGGGCAGGTGCCACCACGGCGTGGCGTCCCCGGCCTGCCGGCGCAGCGCGTCCTGGAACCGCTCCAGGATCCAGTCGCCCCGGTGGCGCCGCCCGAGCCGCAGCGCGAGCGGGGTCACCGCCCGCAGGGTCGCCTCCGGGTGGGCGCGGAGCGTGCTCTCCATGAGGGCGCGGGCCCGGTCCCGTACGGGTCCGGCCCAGTCGGTGGTCAGGACGGCGACCAGTTCCACGGGGGCGTCCGGCTCGGCGAGGGCGGCCTCGCGGATCAACCCCCGCGGGTGGCAGAGCCGCAGCGCCGGGGGAGTCGGCACCGGGAGCCGCCGGCCGCCGTGCGCCCGGCCGCGGATCCGCTCCGCGAAGGCGAGCCAGACGTCCGGCGCCGCACCCGGCGGCGGCGCGGCGGCCGCGCACCCGTCCAGCAGCTCGTCCGCCAGGGCGCGCCCCGTCGCGGCGTCGTTGCCGGGTCCCGTGCCGCGTGCCGTGCCGCGTCCTGTGCGGGTCATCCGCCGCCACCCCTCCCGAAGGCCTCGATCCCCGATCGTAGGCGGTGGCCATGGCCCGCTGCTCGGGATATCCGGCCTGGTCAGGCGTCTGCTGCCCGCCCGTGATTGACGAAACATACGGAGACATGCATAGTTATGCTTACCGTTGAGTGCACCGCCGGTCCAAGGCGCAGGGCTTCATCGACATCGTCGCCCTGTCGTCGAAGATCGCGGCCGAGCGCGACCTGGCGCGAGCCCCGCCGCCCAGCCCGTACGCAGACGGCCTCCCCGTTACCTCCGCGGCGGGGAGGCCGTTGCACATCCATACATGCAGTCTTGAGGAGCAGTAGCTGTGAGCAGCAACAACGCTGGTGACGTCCGGCTCTGGGGCGGCCGGTTCGCCGACGGTCCCGCCGAGGCCCTCGCGAAGCTGTCCGCGTCGGTCCACTTCGACTGGCGCCTCGCGCCGTACGACATCGCCGGCTCGCGCGCCCACGCCCGCGTGCTGCACACGGCGGGACTGCTCACGGCCGACGAGCTCGAGCGCATGATCGCCGGCCTGGACCGGCTGGAGGCGGACGTCGCCGACGGCTCCTTCACCGGCACCATCGCCGACGAGGACGTGCACACCGCGCTGGAGCGGGGCCTGCTGGAGCGGCTCGGCGCCGACCTCGGCGGCAAGCTGCGCGCAGGCCGGTCCCGCAACGACCAGGTGGCCACCCTCTTCCGCATGTACCTGCGCGACCACGCCCGGATCATCGGCGGCCTGATCGCCGACCTCCAGGACGCGCTGGTCGGTCTCGCGGAGAGCCACGCGGACGTGGCGATGCCGGGCCGTACCCACCTCCAGCACGCACAGCCGGTGCTCTTCGCGCACCACGTGCTGGCCCACGTGCAGTCGCTGTCCCGGGACGCGGAGCGGCTGCGGCAGTGGGACACGCGGACGGCGGTCTCACCGTACGGCTCGGGCGCGCTGGCCGGTTCCTCGCTGGGCCTGGACCCGGAGGCGGTCGCCGCGGAGCTGGGCTTCGAGCGGGGCTCGGTGGGCAACTCGATCGACGGCACGGCCTCGCGCGACTTCGTCGCCGAGTTCGCCTTCATCACCGCGATGATCGGGATCAACCTGTCCCGGATCGCGGAGGAGATCATCATCTGGAACACGAAGGAGTTCTCCTTCGTGACGCTGCACGACGCCTTCTCCACCGGCTCGTCGATCATGCCGCAGAAGAAGAACCCCGACATCGCGGAGCTGGCGCGCGGCAAGTCCGGCCGCCTCATCGGCAACCTGACGGGTCTGCTCGCCACCCTCAAGGCGCTGCCCCTGGCCTACAACCGGGACCTCCAGGAGGACAAGGAGCCCGTCTTCGACTCCTGCGACACCCTCGAAGTCCTGCTGCCCGCCTTCACCGGCATGATGGCCACGCTCACCGTCAACCGTGAGCGGATGGAGGAGCTGGCCCCGGCGGGCTTCTCCCTCGCCACCGACATCGCGGAGTGGCTGGTCAAGCAGGGCGTCCCGTTCCGGGTGGCGCACGAGGTGGCCGGCGAGTGCGTCAAGGAGTGCGAGGGGCTCGGCATCGAGCTGGACGAGCTCACGGACGAGCAGTTCGCCAAGATCTCCGAGCATCTGACCCCCGAGGTCCGCACCGTCCTCAACGTCAAGGGTGCGCTCGCCTCCCGCAAGGGCCGCGGCGGCACCGCCCCCTCGGCGGTCGCGGTCCAGCTCACCGAGCTGAAGGCGGACCTGGTCATCCAGCACGCCTGGGCCGTCCACAAGCGGTAGGCCCCCACTGCCGCAGACACCCACTGCCCCCGCCGCCCTGCGTCCCGCACGCCCGCCCGACCGGGTCGGGCCTGTACGTCCGCACGCGGCGGAATGCCCGGAGGGGCGGCAGGAGCCCCGTGCCCCTGCCGCCCCTCCGGCGCGTCGCCTCCGGCTCAGTCGAGCGGATGGTCCGGCTCGTAGTTCGTCAGGACGCAGCCCTCGACCTTGGACTTCTCCAGCCGGTAGCCCGACGGTGCGGAGAAGCCGGGAACGCAGTTCAGGTACAGGAACTGAAGCTGGTAGAGGCCGCGCCGGGACGACGGGCTGTTGGTCTCGACCGCGATGTTCTCCCCGACGAGCAGCCGGCTCGCGGTCTGCTTCAACTTGCCGTCGTCCTTGAGGTCGGCCAACTGGGCGGCCTTCGCCTTGGTCTGGAGCAGCTTCATGTCCGCGACGGTGTCGAGCCAGCTCAGGTTGCGGGCGCGCTGCGCCCCGGCGGGCTCCCCGCACAGGGCGCGGCCCGTCACGCCCCACTCGAGCACGCTGCCCGTCACCACCGGTGTGTAGTCGATCGACTCGATCGCGACGGCGTCGGGGTCGGTCGAGAAGTGCTTTTCGCAGTCGAGGCTGTTGCCCACGAGCGTCCGGAGCTCGGCGATGCTGCCGGCGCGGGGGAGCCCGAGGCTGCCCGTCTTCGGCTGGCCCAGCTTCTCGCCCTCGCCCGCCGGATCCTGCGGGGTTTCGAGGTTCGGGCTGCCCGATCCGTCCTCGGAGCCGACGAAGTCGCTGAGGTTGCAGTGTTCGACCAGCGGCTTCTCCCGCTTGTAGCCCTTGGGGACGGGGGCGGTCGGGTTGCACGTCAGGACCCGCAGGTCGGAGCGGACCAGCGCGAGTGCCGTCTTGGTGCTCGTCGGGAACGCGACGAAGCCCTTGCCGATCAGGACCCGGCTCTCCAGGCCGTACGCGCCGTCACCGCCGTCGATCCTGTCCAGGACGTACTTCTTGTATCCCTCCTGGAACTGCCGCATGTCCGCGGGAACGGCGATGACGATCTCACCCTGCCGGACCTTGTCGCTGCAGACGCCCAGCTCCTTCACCGACCACTGCCCGGCCTTGGGGAAGTCGCCCGCGGGTATGCGGGGGTCGTCGGGCCTGTCGCTCAGGTCGTCGCAGTTGGCGAACTGCCTCAGGTACTGCTGGGCCTCGGCGAGCGGGCCCGTGGCGGCGGCCGCGGAGGTGGACGGGGATGCGGTCGGAGTACCCGGCTGCCCGCCCTCCTTGCAGGCGGAGAGCGGGGCCAGGCAACAGAGGGCGGCGGTCGCGGCGAGGATCCGCTGAAGGCGCATGGGTCGCTTTCGTCGGTACGGGTTCGGGGGGGGCATGTGCATGCTAAGTCGCGGCGGGAGCGTGATCAAAACCCCGGCCCGCGGCGGCCGTTCACCGCCGCGCGTCAGGCGGCCCACTCCGCCAGCGTGTCGAAGTCCGCGCGGACCAGGCCGATCTGCTCGTCGACGCGCATCAGCAGGGTGCGCGCCGGGTGGCGCTGGTCGACGTACTCGCGGTCGCTCGCCGTGATGTCGTCGTCGATCCAGGCGAAGGGCCGCACACCCGCGTACTCCAGGATGTACCGGGTCTTCCAGAAGGTGCCGCGCGGCGCCCGGCCGTGCATCACCGGCCAGTCGATGAACGGCAGCCGGGGCAGACCCAGGTGCGGGCCTATCCAGTCGTTGGCCTCGTCCTTCCAAGTGGTCGCCCAGACCAGCTCGTACGCGTCCGCGAGGGCGAGCAGCTCGGCGCCGTGGCCGTGGTTCAGCCAGACCCGCAGCGGCTTCGCGCTCTCCTGCTCCGTCCAGCCCGTCGGCCGCATCCGGTGGGTGGAGTACCCCTCCGGGCGGCGCTGCGCCTTGGCCGCGTAAGGGTTCAGCGGTCCGTCGACGTCGATCAGCAGCAGTGGCTTCATCTCGGCAGGATTCCTTTCCGGCGGCCCGCAGGCAGCCCATTTTTCGAAAGAATGAGACGCGCGTGTCTCATTCGGGGTATGCTTGTCTCATGGCCATGGATCGTGACCAGGTGCTCCGCGACGCGGCCGCCCTGCTCTCCCGCAAATCGACCGCCACGATGGACGAGGTCGCCCGCGCCGCCGGAATCGGCCGCGCGACCCTCCACCGGCACTTCGCCGGACGTGACGCCCTCGTACGCGCCCTCGAAGACCTCGGCATCCGCGAGTTCGAGGCGGCGTTCGACAACGCCCGGCTCGACGAGGGCACCGCGCTGGAGGCGCTCCGGCGCCTCGTCGCCGAGGCCGAGCCCAACGCCCCGCTGCTGGCCTTCCTCGTCACCGAGAACCAGCTGTTCGAGGGCGACGAGGTCAACGAGGGCTGGGCCCGGCTCGACGCCCGCGTCATCGCCCTGTTCCGGCGCGGCCAGGAAGAGGGCGACATCCGCATCGACCTGAGTCCCGCATGGCTCACCGAGGCCCTCTACGGCCTCATCGGCAGCTGCGCCTGGGCCGTCATGGACGGCCGGGTCGCCGCCAAGGACTTCCAATACATGATCATCGAGCTGCTGCTCGGTGGCGCCCGACGGAGTGTGGAGAAATGAGCCGTACCGAACAGCTGATACGTCGGACGGAGGTGGAGGAGAAGAGCCGCGGACGCTGGCTCGCCCTCTCCGTGCTGGTCCTGGCCGTGCTGCTCGTCGCGGTCGACGCCACGGTCCTCGGCCTCGCCACACCTTCCCTCAGCGAAGACCTCAAGCCGTCCGGCACCCAGCTGCTGTGGATCGGCGACATCTACTCCTTCGTCATCGCCGGACTCCTGGTGTCCATGGGATCCCTCGGCGACCGGATAGGCCGCAAGAAGCTGCTCCTCGTCGGCGCCACCGCCTTCGGCGCCGTCTCGGTCCTGAACGCCTACGCCACCAGCCCCGAGATGATGATCGTCGCCCGCGCCCTGCTCGGCGTGGCCGGCGCCACCCTGATGCCCTCCACCCTCGCCCTGATCCGGAACATCTTCACCGACCCCAGGGAGCGCAGCCTCGCCATCGGCATCTGGGGCGCCACCGCCTCGGCCGGCGCGGCCGTCGGCCCGGTCGTCGGCGGAGCCCTCCTCCAGCACTTCTGGTGGGGCTCGGTCTTCCTCATCAACCTCCCCGTGATGATCGCCCTGGTCCTCGTCGGAATCAAGCTGCTTCCCGAGTCCAAGAACCCGGTCGCCGGCCCCTGGGACCTGCTCAGCGTGGGCTTGTCCCTCGTCGGCGTCATCGGGGTGGTCTACGCCGTCAAGGAAGCCGCCACGCACGGCATGACCTGGGAGGTCGCTCTCGCCGCGAGCCTCGGCGCGGGCGCCCTGTACGCCTTCGTCCGCCGCCAGTTCACCCTGCCGTCCCCGCTGCTCGACATGCGGCTCTTCCGGCACCGCGGCTTCTCCGGCGCGGTCCTCGCCGACCTGCTCACCGTCTTCGGCCTGTCCGGGCTGGTCTTCTTCCTCTCCCAGTTCCTCCAACTCGTCCAGGGGCGCGGCCCGCTGGAGGCCGGCCTGGCCGAACTGCCCGCCGCCATCGGCGCGGTGGCCACCGGACTCGTCGCGGGCAGGTACGCCCGCCGGTACTCGGTGCGCTCCGTCGTCACCGGCGGCCTCGCCGCCATCGGCGCCGCCCTGGCCGTCCTGACCGTGATCCACAAGGAGAGCGGCTACCCGCTGCTCGGCGCGGCCCTGCTCGTCGTCGGCCTCGGCGCAGGCTTCTCCTTCACCGTCACCGCCGACGTGATCCTCTCCAGCGTGCCCAAGGAGCAGGCCGGATCGGCCTCCGCCGTCTCCGAGACGGCGTACGAACTCGGCGCCGCCCTCGGCATCGCCCTGCTCGGTTCCATCGTCACCGGCGTCTACCAGGGCTTCACGGCGCCCGCGTCCGTCGGCGCACCGGTGGCCGACGCCGCGCACGAATCCCTCGGCGGCGCCGTGGAAGCCGCCAAGACGCTGGACCCGGACACCGCCGCCCACATGGTCGGCGCCGCCCAGGACGCCTTCGTCGACGGCCTGCGGTTCGCCTCCGGCGTCGGCGCGGCCGTCCTGCTGGCCACGGCCGCGGCCGCCTGGTTCCTGCTCAGGGGCCAGCGGCTCCAGGGGGGCGTCGAACACTGACCCGCCGCCGCGTCAAGGGGCTTCGTCCCGCAACGAGTTGACAGCCCGTCGGACTCCGGGACACCATCCCCCGCGATGGAGATCAACGATCTGACCCCGGCCGAGCGACGCGTGTGGGAGGCTTTCCCGCGCGGCGACGGCATCGACTTCCGGGAGCACCCCGAGGACAGCTCCGTCGACGGGGCCGGCTGGGGACCCGACCGCACGCTGCGGGCCGAGGTGCTGCGGGCCCTCCTGCTCGGCGCCGCCCCCGCCGTGGAGGGCAGGGTCGCGGGGCTCAAGATCAAGGGCGCGAGGATCGTCGGCAAGCTCGACCTGCGCTACGCGGTGGTCGACCACCCGATCCGGATGCGCGACTGCTGGTTCGAACGCAAACCGCTCCTGTACGGAGCCCAGCTGAAGGCCCTCGTCCTCGGATACTCCACCCTGCCCGGCCTCACCGCCGCCACCCTGCGCGTCGACGTCGTCCTGCGGCTCTCCTGCTGCCGCATCAGCGGCCCCGTCCGGCTCCAGGGCGCCAAGGTGTCCGGCGGCCTCTTCCTCCAGGGCGCGATGGTCGGCCCCACCTCCGGCGAGGAGGCGGACGAGGCCCCGCTCCAGCTCAACCACGCGGAGATCGGCACCGACATCATCGCCAACGACCTGACCGTCCACGGTCAGCTCCGCCTCAACGGCGCCGTGGTCGGCGGGCAGATCAACCTCGATGACGCCCACCTGCTCGCCCCGGACGGCACCGCGCTGCAGGCCGAGACACTCACGGTCGGCACCAACCTCCAGGCCGCGCGGGCCCGGACCCAGGGCCGCCTCAACCTCACCGGATCGCGCATACCCGGCCGCCTCAACCTCGCCCGCGCCGTCCTCGACAACCCGGGCGGCGTCGCCCTGCGCGCCTCCAGCTGCACGGTGGGCGAGATGTGGCTGCCCGCCTGCGAGGACGTGCGGGGAACCGTGAACCTGCGGCGCTCGCAGTTCGACCTGCTGAACATGAGGCCCGGGACCTGGCGGGACCCGCTGCGCCTCGACGGGCTGACCTACCGCGCGCTGGGGCCCCACCTGCCCGCCGAGGAGCGGCTGGCCGCGCTGGAGACCGGCGAGCCCGGCTACTTCCCGTACCCGTACGAACAGCTGGCCGCCGCCTACCGTACGGCGGGCGACGAGGCGGCCGCCCGCACCGTCCAGCTCGCCAAACTGCGCAGGCACCGCCGTACCCTGCCCCGGCACACCCGCCTGTGGGGGCTCCTCCAGGACGCGACCGTCGGCTACGGCTTCCGGCCGCTGCGCGCGGCGGGCTGGCTGACGGCGCTCCTGCTCACCGGGGCGATCGCGTTCACGCTGGAGCAGCCCCGCCCGCTCAAGCAGGGCGAGGCGCCGGACTTCAACGCCGTCTTCTACACCATCGACCTGATGCTGCCGATCATCGGCTTCGGCCAGGAGCAGGCCTTCGCGCCGAGCGGCTGGCACCAGTGGCTGTCGTACCTGCTGATCGTGACCGGCTGGATCCTCGCCACCACGACGGCGGCGGGCGTCAGCCGGTCACTGCGGCGACAGTGAGGGCCGCGGGGGACGCCGGGGCCTCGGATACTAGGCGGCCTTCGCCTTGGTCGCGTACATGTCGACGTACTCCTGGCCCGAGAGCCGCATGACCTCGGCCATCACCGAGTCCGTGACGGCCCGCAGCACGTACCGGTCGCGGTCCATGCCCTCGTAGCGGGAGAACTCCATCGGCTCGCCGAAGCGGACGGTGACCCGGCCCGGACGCGGCATGCCGGCGCCGCCGGGCTGCAGTTTGTCGGTGCCGATCATCGCGAAGGGCACCACGGGGGCACCGGTCATCAGGGTGAGGCGGGCGATGCCGGTACGGCCTCGGTAGAGCCGGCCGTCGGGGGAGCGGGTGCCCTCGGGGTAGATGCCGAAGATCTTGCCCTCTTCGAGGATCCTGCGGCCGGTCATCAGCGCCGCGACCCCGCCGTTGGCGCCGTCACGGTCGACGGGGATCATGCCGGCGCCGGTGAAGAACCACGCCATGAGGCGGCCCTTGATCCCCTTGCCGGTCACGTACTCGTCCTTGCCGATGAAGTGGACCGTGCGGTCGCACACCAGCGGGAGGATCATGGAGTCGATGAAGGTGAGGTGGTTGCCCGCCAGAATCACCGGACCGGAGCCGGGGATGTTTTCGACGCCCTCCACGCGGGTGCGGAACATCGTGCGCATGACCGGTCCGACAGTGGCTTTGATGAGCTTCGTACGGAACAACGTGGGCCCTCCGGCATCGAAAAGCGGCTCGCGCCCCCACCGCTCGGCGGTGGCGCAGGTGAGGACGATACTCGCGGGTCAGCTCCGAGCGCACATCGGGTTCACGTGTCGGATACGTATTGTTGACGCGCGTTTTCGCCAAGTTCCCCGGATGTGTCCTCGAGGCACCCCCTGCGGCCACCCCCCTTTGCCTACCATCGGCACGCCGACCGCGGGCCGCGGGATGCCGTGACGCCACAGGTCCCGGGACCGCCGGCCCCTTTCACGACGAGGAGTGTGGCACTCATGACACAGGGTGGGGCAGCGCGACGCACGGTCCTGGGGGCGGCGGTCCTGGCGGCGGGGACGGGGATCACCGGTCTCGGGGCGGGGACGGCCTCCGCGTCATCCGCGGGCGGGCACGGCGACAGGGGCCACCGGAGCCTTCCGTACCCGACGGTCATCGGCCATCGCGGCGCCAGCGGCTACCGGCCGGAGCACACGCTCGGCTCCTACGAGCTGGCCCTCGACCTCGGGGCCGACGTCGTCGAGCAGGACCTGGTGCCGACCCGGGACGGCCACCTCGTGTGCCGCCACGAGAACGAGATCGGCGGGACCACCGATGTCGCCGAGCACCCCGAGTTCGCCTCCCGGCGCACCACCAAGTCCGTGGACGGGATCTCGGTCACCGGCTGGTTCACCGAGGACTTCACCCTCGCCGAGCTCAAGACCCTGCGCGCGAAGGAGCGCATCCCCGCCGTCCGCCAGCGCAACACCCTCTACGACGGCCAGTGGGCCGTCCCCACCTTCGAAGAGGTGCTCCGCTGGGCCGACCGCGAGGGCAGGCGGCGCGGCGAGCGGGTCTGGCTGCACGTCGAGACCAAGCACCCCAGCTACTTCCGCAGCCTCGGCCTCGGCCCGGAGGAGCCCCTCGCCCGGCTGCTGCGCCGATACGGCCGCGACGGCCGTGACGCCGCCGTCTTCCTCCAGTCCTTCGAGCCCTCCAGCATCCAACGGCTCTCCCGGCTGGTCTCCGCGCCGCGTGTGGTCCTGCTGTCCGCCGCGGGCACCCGCCCCTGGGACTTCGAACAGGCGGGGGACCCGCGTACGGTCGCCGATCTGGTCAAGCCCGACGGCCTCAAGTGGATCGCCGGGTTCGCCCAGGGCATCGGCCCCACCATGGACCTGATCCTCCCGCGCGACGCGGCCGGCCGGCTCGGCGCTCCCACCACCCTGGTCAGGGACGCCCACGCCCGCGGGCTGCTGCTGCACCCCTACACCGCGCGCAATGAGAACAGCTTCCTGCCGGCCGAGTACCGCAGGGGTACGGATCCGGCCGCGTACGGCGACGCCCTCGGAGCGTTCCGCACCTACTTCGAACAGGGCATCGACGGCATCTTCACCGACAATCCGGACACCGGGCTTCTGGCCGCCGAGGCGTTCCGTCCGGGCCGGCGCCCCGTCAACGGCTGAGCCCCGCTTCCCGATCGAGTGGGCCGCGCCCGGGGCGGAAACCGCCGGGCGCGGCCCACTCGTCCCGCTCGGCATGGACCTGCTGAAGGACTCCGACCTCGTGACCGAACTGGGCCCCCTGCTCTCCGCGGAGGCCGCGGCGGAGGCGCCGGCCGCCGGAGTGGACGCGGCCGACCTCGAACAAGCCGTCTGGGTCAGGCTGCTGGAGAGCGGCCGGCGGGCGCCCGATCCCGCAGACCCGGCCGAGCCGGCCCGCTGGCTGCGCCGGGCGGTACGGGCCGAGGCCCGCCTCGCCCGGCGCCGCGCGGAGCGCGAGATCCCGTACGACCACCGCCGCCATCCCGCGGACGGCCGACGCCGGCACCCCGCGGGCGGCGGCCCGCAGCCGGCCGCCGCCACCGGCCCCGTACCCGAAGAGGCCCTGCTGCACAGGGAGGAGAACCGCGCACTCCGATCGGCCGTCGCCCGGTTGCCCGGACGCTGCCCCGAGCTGATGAAGGCACTTCTTTCGCCCAGGGACCTCACATACCGTGAAATCGCAGGAGAGTTGGGTATCTCACAAGGAAGTTTAGGGCCCGTGCGTTCCCGTTGCCTGGGATGTCTGCGCAGAATGCTGGCGGCAGAGGTTGCGGCTCCTGGCCTTCGGGGAAGGGAGCGGTAGACCAACGGGCTACCAGGTGAGCTGGAGGCATGCGCACATGGGCATGAGCGTGACCATTTCGGCGGCGGTCGCCGAGGACGCCGAGCAGATCTTCAAACTGCAGTACCTGGCCTTCCAGCGCGAGGCCGAGCTCTACGGCAACTACCTCATCCAGCCGCTCACCCAGTCCCTGGACTCCCTGAAGGGGGAGCTCGCGACGGACACCGTCCTCGTGGCCCGGCTCGGCGACGAGATCGTCGGTACCGTGCGCGGCAGCGTCGACGAGGAGGGCACAGCCAGGATCGCCAAGCTCTGCGTCCACCCGCGCCTGCAGGGA
The DNA here is from genome assembly GCF_055587885.1 of Streptomyces sp. NPDC046349. Lineage (NCBI taxonomy): Bacteria > Bacillati > Actinomycetota > Actinomycetes > Kitasatosporales > Streptomycetaceae > Streptomyces > Streptomyces sp. NPDC046349. The sequence goes on along the minus strand of NZ_JBVJFK010000005.1, from coordinate 230,878 downwards.
CACGGGCTCGGGGCGCGCCTGCTCCGCGCCGTGGAGGAGGCCCTTGCGAGCCCCGGCACCGCCACCCGCTTCCGCCTGCACACCGGGCACAAGAGCGAGTCCAACCTGCGGCTCTACCACAAGGCCGGCTACGTCAAGGTCGGCGGGCGCACGGCCTCCGACGGCGTGCAGCTGGTGATCCTGGAGAAGGAAGCCAAAGACCCGACCGACTTCGCGGTCAGCGCCTGAGCCGCCTCGGTGCCGGTGCCTCGGTGCCGGCGCCTCGGCGCCCGCGCCTCAGCGCTTGCGCAGCCAGAGCATCCCGGTGATCGGCAGGATCACCGGGATGAACAGGTAGCCCAGACCGAACTGCGACCAGACGGTCGTGTCGGGGAAGGACTCCGGGCGCAGCACGGTCCACGTGCCCACGGCCAGTACGCCCGCCAGTTCCGCGGCGCAGCAGACCAGCGCCGCCTTGCGCGCCGCCTCGCCGCCGCGCACGAGGGAGTACGTGATGAACGCGTAGGCCAGGGCCGCCACCGCGGACAGCGAGTAGGCCAGCGGCGCCCGGCCGAACTCGGTGGAGATCTGGAAGGCCGACCGCGAGACCGCGCCCACCACCATCACCCCGTACAGCCACACCAGCAGCAGCCCGGGCCCCGAGACCAGCCGCTTGCGCCCGGCGGCAGTGGCGGTCGTCGTGTCAGCGTCAGGCACCGGTGGTTCCCCAGATGTCGTAGAGCCGTACTTCGAGGACGGCGAGGACGACCGCGCCCGCGGCGACCGTCACCGAGCCCCACTTGGTCCGCTCGGTCAGCGAGAGCAGCCCGGCGGCCGGTACCGCGGCGAAGGCGCCGAGCAGGTAGGCCACGAAGATCACCGAGCCCTCGTCGGGCTTCTCGCCCCTGGCCAGCTGCACCAGGCCGATCACCAGTTGGGCCAGGACCAGCAGGGTCACGACGGCCATGCCGATGAAATGCCAGTCTTTGGTGGGCTGGTCCCGCAACGCGGCGAAACCGCACCAGGCGGCGAGGGCGAGTGCGGCCACGCCGATGGCGACCGTCAGGGCGTCGAGCATGCAGCGAGGGTATTACGGGCCGAAAGACCCGATGCGCGCACCCCTTCCCGTACCGGGCCCCGCGCGGCCGACCCACCCCGCGCCGCCCGCCCGGAGGGGTCGTGGTCTTGACCACAGAGGGGGCCGCCGCAGCCCTCCACGCCGGTGTCCTGCGGTGGAGCCGTAGGACCGCGTCGACGCAGGTCAGCGGCGGAGGCCGCACGGTGGGGCGGACGGCCGCGGCTGACCGGCGCCGTCCGGTATGCGGTCGAAATGCGTCCGCTATCCGGACAGCTTTGATCGGTGAGGGGATACGTCTGCTTTACTGGGGCCCATGACCACGACGAGCAGCCGCACCCTTGCGACCGAGGCGACGATGACGCCCGGTGCTCGCTGTATGTGTCGAATGTGCGCCTTCTGAGGGCCCCTTCCTGAGCCTCGCGCCCCGAAGCGAGACCGGCCGCGCCAGTACGTCACCGCCTGATGGACAGCACGGCCCACTCATGCCCGGCGCACGCGTCGAAGCCATCGATTTCTGACGGTTCGTCCCGTATCGCGTCCCCTGATGTTTGCCCCGTGCCCGGCACCCCGCTGCGCCGTGCACTCGACAGCGACGGAATTCCTGTGATCACCACATCGGGCCTCACGAAGGTCTACCAGTCCCGTGGCCGCGAGGTCACCGCCCTGGACGGCGTCGACCTCCACGTCCGCGAGGGCGAGGTCTACGGAGTCATCGGCCAGAGCGGCGCGGGCAAGTCCTCCCTGATCCGCTGCGTGAACCTGCTCGAGCGCCCCACCACCGGCACGGTCACCGTCGACGGCGTCGACCTCACCGCCCTCGCCGGCCGCGGCCGCCGCGCCGGCAAGGAACTCCGCGAGGCCCGCAGCCGCATCGGCATGGTCTTCCAGCACTTCAACCTGCTGTCCTCGCGCACCGTCCAGGCCAACGTCGAGCTGCCCCTGGAGATCCTCGGCGTCTCCGGCCGCGAGCGCTCCCGCAAGGCCCTCGAACTCCTCGACCTGGTCGGCCTCGGCGACAAGGCCAAGGCCTACCCCACCCAGCTCTCCGGCGGCCAGAAGCAGCGCGTCGGCATCGCCCGCGCCCTGGCCGGCGACCCCAAGGTGCTGCTCTCCGACGAAGCCACCAGCGCCCTCGACCCGGAGACCACCCGCTCCATCCTGGGCCTGCTGCGCGACCTCAACGAGCAGCTCGGCCTCACCGTGCTGCTCATCACGCACGAGATGGACGTCGTCAAGACCGTCTGCGACTCGGCCGCCCTGATGAAGAAGGGCCGCATCGTCGAGTCCGGCACCGTCGCCGAACTGCTCGCCACCCCCGGATCCGAGCTCGCCGGCGAGCTGTTCCCGGTCACCGGCGCGGCCACCGGCCCCGACCGCACGGTCGTGGACGTCACCTTCCACGGCGACGCCGCCGCCCAGCCGGTCATCTCGCAGCTCTCGCGCACGTACAACATCGACATCTCGATCCTCGGCGCCGCGATGGACACCGTCGCCGGCCGGCTGATCGGCCGCATGCGCATCGAACTGCCCGGCCGCTACGAGGACAACGTCGTGCCCGTCGGCTTCCTGCGCGAGCAGGGCCTCCAGGTCGACGTCGTCGACGAGATCGACAACGAACTGGCCGAACTGGTCAAGGATGGTGCCAAGTGACCTGGTCCGAGATGCAGCCCCTGCTGACCCAGGGCACCTACGACACCCTCTACATGGTGCTGTGGTCCGCCCTGGTGACCGTGCTCGGCGGACTGCCCATCGGCATCCTGCTGGTCCTCACCGACAAGGGCGGCCTGCTGCAGAACCAGCCGCTGAACAAGGTCCTCGGCGTGATCGTGAACATAGGCCGCTCGCTGCCGTTCATCATCCTGCTGATCTTCCTGATCCCGGTCACCACCGCGGTCGTCGGCACCTTCATCGGCCCCACCGCCATGATCGTGCCGCTCGCCATCGGCGCCATCCCCTTCTTCGCCCGGCTCGTCGAGACCGCCGTCCGCGAGGTGGACCACGGTCTCATCGAGGCCGTCGAGTCCATGGGCGGCGGCATCCCGACCCTGGTCGGCAAGGTGCTCCTGCCGCAGGCCCTGCCCTCCCTGGTCGCCGGCGTCACCACCACCGTCATCACCCTCGTCGGCTACTCCGCCATGGCGGGAGCCGTCGGCGGCGAAGGACTCGGCTCCAAGGCCATCACGTACGGCTTCCAGCGCTTCGAGACCGGCTTCATGGTCGCCACCGTCGTGGTCCTCATCGTCCTCGTCACCGTGGTCCAGCTGATCGGCGACGGCGTCGTACGCCTCCTGGCCCGCCGCGGCCGCACCGCCTGACCGCCACCACGGCCCGCAGCCCCCACTGATTTCCCCCATAGAGCCCGCACTTGTCGTGCTTGGGCCGCCACCAGCAAGTCCTCGGTACTTGTTCAGCAAGAAAGGCACTCTTCGTGCGTAAGAACACCAAGCTCACCGCCCTCGCCGCCACCGCCACCGCGCTGACCCTCGGCCTCACCGCCTGCGGCAGCTCCTCGGACCCGTCCTCCGCCAAGGCCGACGGCGCCAAGGCCGACGAGAGCAAGCCGCTCGTCATAGCGGCCTCCCCGAGCCCCCACGCCGACATCCTGAACTTCGTGAAGGACAAGCTCGCGGCCAAGGAGGGCCTCAAGCTGGAGGTCAAGGAGTTCACGGACTACGTCCTGCCCAACACCGCCACCGAGCAGGGCCAGGTCGACGGCAACTACTTCCAGCACAAGCCGTACCTCGACGACTTCAACAAGAAGAACAACACCCACGTCGTCCCCGTCGTGAACGTGCACCTGGAGCCCCTCGGGCTCTACTCCAAGAAGGCCAAGGCGCTCTCCGACATCAAGCCCGGCCAGACCATCGCCGTCCCCAACGACACCACCAACGAGGGCCGCGCGCTCCAGCTGCTGGCCGCGAACAACCTGATCACCCTGAAGGAGGGTGTCGGCACCGGCGCCAAGCTGTCCGACATCACCGACAAGAAGGGCCTGGAGTTCAAGGAGCTGGAGGCCGCCACCGTCCCGCGCGCCCTGGGAGACGTGGACGCCGCGGTCATCAACGGCAACTACGCCCTCGAGGCCGACCTGGCGCCCGCCAAGGACGCCATCGCCCTGGAGAAGGCCGAGGGCAACCCGTACGCCAACTTCCTCGCGGTCAAGGACGGCGACCAGGACGACCCGCGGATCCAGAAGCTCGCCAAGCTCCTGAACTCCGACGACGTCAAGAAGTTCATCGAGGAGAAGTACCAGGGCTCGGTCGTCCCGGCCTTCGGCACCCCCGCCTCCTGACCCCGCCGCCCGACCCCGTCGGGTCCGCACGGTCATGCATCTCGGCCCCGCACGCCCCTGTCGGCGCGCGGGGCCGAGCCCTGCCCGCGGTCGGGGCCGAGTCCTGCCCGCTCCCGGGCAACCCGGCCCTGCACATCCCCCGGCCGATGCTGCATGCTGTGGCCTACGACCCGTACACGGTCCGGTACCAACGGTCCCGAAGCCGAGGTCGCATCGCACCACGGTCGCACCACGTTCTCAGGCATGGAGCTGCGCATGACTACCACCTTCCCGGACGTCACCATCAGCACGGAACGGCTGGTGCTGCGCCCGTTCGAGGAGGAGGACGTCACCGCGCTCGCCGCGATGATGAACGACGAGAACATCACCGCCTGGACCTCCGCGCCGCACCCCTACACGCAGGCCGACGCACGTGCGTGGGCCACCCGGGACTCCCACGCCGAACGCGCCGAGGGCCGCGGAATCGTCTTCGCCGTCACGGAGTTCCTCACCCAGCGCCTCGTGGGCATCGTCCACCTCCGCAACACCAACTGGCGCACCCGCGCCACCGAGGTCGGCTATGTCACCGCACCCTGGGCCCGCGGCGAGGGCTACGCGAGCGAGTCCGTCCTGGCCGTCGCCCAATGGCTGTTCCGCGAGCAGGGGTTCGAGCGCCTCGAACTGCGAACCGCCGCCGACAACACCGCCTCCCAGCAGGTCGCCCAGAAGATCGGCTGCATCAGCGAGGGCGTCCTGCGCAACGCGTGGACGGTCCGCACGCAGACGGCCGACGGCGGGTGGACCGATACCCGGACCGACCTCATCGTGTGGAGCCTGCTGCCCGAGGACCTCGACGAGGGCGACGGCTTCGACGGGTACGACGGCTACGAGAGCCACGACACCCACGACACCTACGGCGGCCACGGCGCACACCCCGGCCACGCGGTCCCCGGGCAGCGGTCCGACGCGAACGGCCACCCGGTCGGCGCCGACCGGAAATGAACCGATGACCGGGTAGTCTCACCGTGCCCGCCCCTCCCTCCCGCCCCCCACCCCAGGAGACAGACGACGATGGCCGACCGGGTCACCGTGATCGGCTGGGACGGTTCGCCCCTGACCTCGGCCGCCCGGTCCGCGCTCTCCGCCGCCACCCTCGTGGCCGGCGCCGCCCACCATCTGGCCCTCCCCGAAGTCCCGCCCACCGCCGAACGCATCCGCCTCGGCAGTCTGGGCCTGGCCGCCCGCCGCATCGCCGGCCACCGCGGCACCGCGGTGGTCCTCGCCGACGGGGACCCCGGCTTCTTCGGCGTCGTACGGACCCTGCGGGCCCCGGAGCACGGCCTGGAGGTCGAGGTCGTCCCCGCGGTCTCCTCCGTCGCGGCCGCCTTCGCCCGCGCCGGTATGCCCTGGGACGACGCCCAGGTGGTCGTCGCCCACCCCCGCACCCTGCGGCGCGCCGTCAACGTCTGCCGCGCCCACCCCAAGGTCGCCGTCCTCACCTCGCCCGGCGCCGGCCCCGCCGAACTCGCCCTGCTCCTCGACGGGGTCCACCGCACCTTCGTCGTCTGCGAGGAACTCGGCACGGACCGCGAGCAGGTGAGCGTCCTCACCTCCGACAAGGCCGCCGACCACAGCTGGCGCGACCCCAACGTCGTCATCGTCATCGGCGGCGCGGGCCAGGCGCAGGCAGCCGACCCGGGATGGCTCCTCGGCCAGAGCGCCGCCCACTGCGCCGAGCGCGGCTGGGCCCGCCCGCAGACCGGTGCGGGGGAGGGGGAGTCGGGGCTGCTGCACGCCGCGCAACTCGCCCGTCTCGGCCCGCGCACCGGCGACCTCGTCTGGGACATCGGCACCGGATCCGGCGCCGTGGCCGTCGACGCGGCCGCCCTGGGTGCCGCCGTCATCGCCGTCGACGCCGACCCCGGGGCCCGCGAGCGGGTGACCGCCGCGGCCCGCGAGCGGGGTGTGCAACTGCAGTTCGTCGCCGGGCGCGCACCGCACGTCCTGGAGAACCTGCCCGAACCCGACGTGGTCCGCGTCGGCGGCGGCGGCGCCGAGGTGGTCGCCGCCGTCGCCGACCGGCGCCCCGAACGGATCGTCAGCCACGCCTCCACCCGCGACGACGCGGAGGCCATCGGCCGCGCCCTCACCGAACACGGTTACGACGTCGAGTGCGCCCTCCTGCAGGCCGTCGGCCTGGACCCCCGCACCTGGGCGGAACAGGACCGTTCCGTGGTGTTCCTCCTGGCAGCTCAGCGCCCTGTCACCCGCTGAGACGAGGGCCGGGGTAGGCTGGCCGATCGTCGTACTGCGCGGACGTTTCGGGCATCGCGACACGGCCTGGACGCGCGACGTGGCGCAGTCCACAGACGACCGTGGTGGTTATGGCCGCCACGATCGCTAACGGGCGCGACAATGCTTACTGGTTGTCGTGCAGGCGCACGTGAGACGGACTCGTCGCACCCGCGACACCGCACGGCAACTCCGCTCGGAGGCCTCGTGGGCGACCGGGTGATCGATGAGGCAACACCGATGGGCGAGGGGTAAGCATGACTGACACCGGCCAGGTCCCGGGCGAGGGTCTCCCGGACAACACGGGCATGGTGGATCAGCAGGGCATCCCCGCCCCGGTCCAGATCCCGGCACCGATGCCCGGTTACGCCTTCCAGGACCTCATGGACAACCCGGCCGAGCCGGAGGACGAGGAACTCCTGCTCATGCCGAGCGGCCAGGGCTCCTGGAGCGACCCGCAGGTCGTTCCGCAGGTCCCCGCCTTCCCGGTGGAGCCCCAGCTCGCCGAGCCGCAGATGTACGCCGACGCGTCCTACGGCGCCGGGTCCGCGTACGGGGACGCCCCGGCGGCCTACCCCGAGCCCGCCGCGTACACCGAGTTCCCCCAGCCCGCCTTCCCCGACGGCTCCTACAGCGCCGGCGCCCACGAGACGGGCGGCCGGGACTCCGGCGCGCTCGACCTCGGCGGGCTCGTCGTCCCGCCCCCCGCGGCCCCCGCCGCCCCGGTGGCCCCCGCCGCCCCCGTCCGGCGCCCGCTGCACATGGGCCCGCCCATGCCCGACGCCACCGGCGGAGTCGTACGGTCGCTCGCGGACCGAGGCCCGGCCGCCGCGCCCGCGCAGCCCGCCCCGCCCGCCGCCGTGCCGACCACCCCGCTCCACCAGGCGGGCCCCCCGACGATCGGGCCGGAGTACCTCGACGTCCCGCGCCCGGAGGCCGCCCGGGAGCCCGCCCCGCAGCTCGGCGAGGTCCCCCCGCAGGCCGGGACGCCGTGGACGGAGCCGGTCCCCGCGTCGGAACCGCTGCCGGCCGAGGCCGCCGAGGCCCCGGAGCCTGCCGGGACCCCCCAGCCGGTCCAGGCCGACGTGGAGCCCGAGCCGGAGCCCGTGGCCGCCCCCGCGGGAACGATGGCTCAGCCGCCGCAGCCCGAGGCCCTACCGGCCGAGGCGCCCGCCGCGCCGGCCGAGAGCCCCGAGCCGGTGGCCGCCGAGACGCCCGCGACCGCCCCCGAGCCGGCCGCTCCGGCGGAGATCCCCGAGCCGGCCGCTCCCGCCGAGGCCGTCGTGGCCGAGCCGGTCCGGCCGGTGCCGGCCGAGGCCCCCGCTCCGGTCCAGCCCGAGCCGGTGGCCGCACCGCCGCAGCCCGTGGCGGCAGCCCCCGAGGAACCGGCCGCGCCCGCCGCGCCGGAGCCGGTCCAGCCCGAGCCGGTCCGGCCCGAGCCCGCCGGTGCCCCGGTGGAGGCTGCCGAGCCGCAGCCCGTCGCGGCAGCCCCGGTGGAGCCCGCCGCCCCGGTCGAGGCCGTCGTGCCCGAGCCGGTCGAGGCCGGCGCCGCCGAGGCGGAGCCCGAGGCCCAGCCGGAGGCGACCGCCGCGGCGGAGCCCGCCGGAGACCCGGCGCCCGGCTACGACGACGCCGAGCGTGAGGCCGTCCTGCGCGTCATGCGCGAGCGCCGCGACATCCGCAAGGGCTTCCGTACCGACCCGATCCCGCACGAGGTGCTCCTCCGCGTCCTGGAGGCGGCCCACACCGCGCCCAGCGTCGGCCACTCGCAGCCCTGGGACTTCGTCGTCATCCGCTCCGCCGACACCCGCCGGACGATGCACGAACTTGCCCAGCGCCAGCGCGAGGCCTACGCGAAGTCGCTGCCCAAGGGCCGGGCGAAGCAGTTCAAGGAACTCAAGATCGAGGCCATCCTCGACACCCCGGTGAACATCGTCGTCACCGCCGACCCCACCCGCGGCGGCCGCCACACCCTCGGTCGGCACACCCAGCCGCAGATGGCCCCGTACTCCTCCGCCCTCGCCGTCGAGAACCTCTGGCTCGCCGCACGCGCCGAAGGCCTCGGCGTCGGCTGGGTCAGCTTCTTCGACGAGCGCGAGATGGTCCGCGAGCTCGGTCTGCCCGAGCACCTGGAGGTCGTCGCCTACCTGTGCGTCGGCTACGTCGACGAGTTCCCGGAGGAGCCCGAGCTGGCCCAGGCCGGCTGGTCGCAGCGCCGCCCGCTGTCCTGGGTGGTCCACGAGGAGACCTACGGCCGCCGCGCGCTGCCCGGCGAGGAACCGCACGACCTCCTCTCCGAGACGGTCGCCAGCATCCGCCCGCTCGACGCGAAGGCGCTCGGTGAGGCCTGGGAGCGGCAGAAGCGCATGACCAAGCCCGCCGGGGCCCTGGGCATGCTGGAGATCATCTCCGCCCAGCTCGCCGGCCTCTCCCGGGTCTGCCCGCCGCCGATCCCCGAGCCGGCCGCGGTCGCGATCTTCGCGGGCGACCACGGCGTGCACGCCCAGGGCGTCACCCCGTGGCCCCAGGAGGTCACCACGCAGATGGTCGCCAACTTCCTGGGCGGCGGTGCGGTCTGCAACGCCTTCGCCAACCAGGTGGGCGCCGAGGTCTGCGTGATCGACGTCGGTGTCGCCGGGGAACTCCCGGCCACCCCCGGTCTCCTGCCCCGCAAGGTCCGCCCCGGCACGGCCGACCTCTCCACCGGCCCGGCGATGACCCGCGAGGAGGCCGTCGCCGCCATCGAGGTGGGCATCGAGACGGCCCGCGACCTGGTCGCGGCCGGCAACAAGGCGCTCCTCACGGGCGAGATGGGCATCGCGAACACCACCGTCTCCGCGGCCCTCATCTCGGTCTTCACCGGCGTCGACCCGTCCGAGGTAACCGGCCGCGGCACGGGCATCAACGACGAGACCCACGCCCGCAAGGTCGAGGTCGTCCGCCGCGCCCTGGAACTGCACCAGCCGGACCCGGCGGACCCGATCGGCGTCCTCGCGGCGATCGGCGGCCTGGAGCACGCGGCCATCGTCGGCCTCCTCCTCGGCGGCGCCTCCCTGCGTACTCCGGTGATCCTGGACGGCGTCAGCGCCGGTGCGGCCGCCCTGGTGGCCCGCGCCATCGCACCCGAGTCCCTCTCGGCCTGCATCGCGGGCCACCGCAGCGCCGAACCGGGCCATGTGGCGGCCCTCAACAAGCTGGGCCTGCGCCCCCTGGTCGACCTGGACCTCCGCCTCGGCGAAGGCACGGGCGCCCTGCTGGCCCTCCCGCTGGTCCAGAGCGCGGCCCGCGCGATGCACGAGGTCGCCACCTTCGACTCGGCGGGCGTCACCGAGAAGTAGCCCCTCCGCGGCGGGGTCGTCCGGCAGGCCCGCTCGCACGGGAGCGGCCCAGAGCTCGGGGGCCTGCCCCGGACCGCCCGCCTCTACCGCCTGGGGGCGGCAGCGGTACGGCCGCGCCCGGTCCGCTGCTGCCCTGACGGCCGGGTGCAGGCGGTACGGGGGTGCCGTGGGCGAAGATGCTCCGGGAGGTCCCCGCAGGCAGAGCGAACCCCCCGGGAGCCCGCTCGGCGTTCGCGAGCCGAGGAGACCTGCCGGAGGGACACCGCCCACCCCGAGCCCCGGCCCGAACGGGAGCGTGCCCGCGCGTGCGGACCCGCCCGCCCGTGACGGGCCGGCCGCCGCGGCGCGGGCAGCCGCAGGGCCGGGCGTGGGGCGCGGACCCGGGGCCTCGGCTCCCGACCCCCTGCCGGACCGGCCGCCGCCCGGTCCCGGGAGGTGGCACCACTGCGCCGGTGGCGTTCGGGGGGCGGGGCGGAGCCCAGGGGAGCCCGGGCCCAGCCCCCGTCCGTACCTCGGGACGGCCCGCGCCGTATGGTGGACCCGCACCGCATCACCGCACGTCAGCAATCCCGCCGCTCCAGAGCCGCAGCGGCACGACAGAACGACTGCCGCATCAGGAGCCGCACCGTCATGGCCGACACCCCCGCCTACCCCGTAGGACTCCGCCTCGCCGGCCGCCGCGTCGTCGTCATCGGCGGTGGCCAGGTCGCCCAGCGCCGCCTCCCCGCGCTCATCGCGGCCGGCGCCGACGTCCTGCTCGTCTCGCCCTCCGCCACCCCCTCCGTGGACGCCATGGCCGAGACCGGCGAGATCCGCTGGGAGCGCCGCCGCTACCAGGACGGCGACCTCGCCGGCGCCTGGTACGCCCTCATCGCCACCCAGCACCGCGACGTCAACGAGCAGGCCTCCGCCGAGGCCGAGCGTGAGCGCGTCTGGTGCGTCCGCGCCGACGACGCCTCCGCGGCCACGGCGTGGACCCCGGCCACCGGCCGCATCGAGGGCGTCACCGTCGCCGTACTGACGGGCAACGACCCGCGCCGCTCCGCCGCAGTCCGGGACGCCGTGATCGAGGGCCTGCGCGACGGCAGCCTCGCCGCCCCCGGCCACCGCCACAAGTCCACCCCCGGCGTCGCCCTCGTCGGCGGCGGCCCCGGCGACCCCGACCTGATCACCGTGCGCGGCCGCCGCCTCCTCGCCGAGGCCGACGTGGTCATCGCCGACCGGCTCGGCCCCCGCGACCTGCTCGACGAGCTCCCCCCGCACGTCGAGGTCATCGACGCCGCGAAGATCCCGTACGGCCGGTACATGGCCCAGGAGGCCATCAACAACGCGCTGATCGAGCATGCCAAGGCGGGCAAGGCCGTCGTCCGGCTCAAGGGCGGGGACCCGTACGTCTTCGGCCGCGGCATGGAGGAGCTCCAGGCCCTCGCCGAGGCCGGCATCGCCTGCACCGTGGTCCCCGGGATCTCCAGCTCCATCTCCGTCCCCGGCGCCGTCGGCATCCCGGTCACCCACCGGGGGGTCGCCCACGAGTTCACCGTCGTCAGCGGCCACGTCGGCCCCGACGACCCGCGCTCCCTCGTGGACTGGGCCTCCCTCGCCAAGCTCACCGGGACCCTGGTGATCCTCATGGGCGTCGACAAGATCGGCCTGATCGCCGAGGCGCTCGTCCGGCACGGCCGCTCCGCCGACACCCCCGTCGCGGTCGTCCAGGAGGGCACCACCGCCACCCAGCGCCGGGTGGACGCCACCCTCGCCACGGTCGGCGAGACGGTCCGCGCCGAGGAGGTCCGCCCGCCCGCGGTCATCGTCATCGGCGAGGTCGTCCGCGTCGGCGCCCCGGACGTTCCCGACGCCGGCGCCTGACAGGGCGTTGGCACCGCACCCAGGACAAGGCAGTATCACCCTGTGGCTGATCTCATCACCATCACCGACCCCGACGACCCCCGCCTGCACGACTACACGGGCCTGACCGACGTCGAACTCCGGCGCAGGCGCGAGCCCGCGGAAGGCCTCTTCATCGCCGAGGGCGAGAAGGTCATCAGACGGGCCAAGGACGCCGGTTACGAGATGCGCTCGATGCTGCTCTCCGCCAAGTGGGTCGACGTCATGCGCGACGTCATCGACGAGATCCCGGCTCCGGTCTACGCCGTCAGTCCCGACCTCGCCGAACGCGTCACCGGCTACCACGTGCACCGCGGGGCGCTCGCCTCGATGCAGCGCAAGCCGCTGCCCACGGCCGAGGAACTCCTCGCCGCGACCCGCCGCGTGGTCGTCATGGAGGCGGTCAACGACCACACCAACATCGGGGCCATCTTCCGCAGCGCCGCCGCCCTCGGCATGGACGCGGTGCTGCTGTCGCCCGACTGCGCCGATCCGCTCTACCGGCGCTCGGTGAAGGTCTCCATGGGGGCGGTGTTCTCCGTCCCCTATGCCCGCCTGGAGGCCTGGCCCAAGAGTCTGGACTCGGTTCGCGAGGCCGGCTTCAAGCTGCTCGCGCTCACCCCGCACGAGAAGGCGACCCCGATCGACGTGGCCGCGCCGCAGTCCCTGGAGCGGGTCGCGCTGATGCTCGGCGCGGAGGGCGACGGCCTGTCCACGCAGGCGCTGGTCGCCGCGGACGAGTGGGTGCGCATTCCCATGGCCCACGGCGTGGACTCGCTGAACGTGGGCGCCGCCGCCGCGGTCGCCTTCTACGCGGTCGCCCAGGGGTAGCGCGCGCTACAGCTTCTGGGCTGCGGCGATGCCCAGCGCCACGACCAGCGTGACCACGACGAACACGATCAGGCGCTGGCGCATCAGCTTCGGGTCCGGCCGTGAGGGACGCCGCCCCGCACCCGTCGTCCTGGGCGCCGGGCGGCCGCCCGTGCGCCCCGCGGTCGGGCGGGAGGACGGGCCGCCGGAACTGCGCGGGTTGCGCGGGGAGGACGGCCGCGAGTGCGGGCCGCCCTGCACCCTGGGTGCGCCGCCGCCCGTACGGCGCTCCGTACGCTGCTCCGCGTGGTCCGGCGTCCCCTCGGGCAGCCTTCCCGTGGGCCGCTCGATCCGCGCCCGCTGCGCCGGCGGGCGGCCGTCCGTCAGCCCCTGCGCCTCGCGGGCCGCGATCTCCTTGAGCCGCATCGACAGCTGGAGCGTGCTGGGCCGCTCCTCGGGGTCCTTGGCCAGGCAGGCCTGCACGAGGGGCGCCAGGGCGTCGGGGACCCCCTGCAGGTGCGGTTCCTCGTGCACCACGCGGTACAGCATGACCTCGGAACTGCCGTGCCCGAAGGGCGAGTCGGCGGTGGCCGCGTAGGCGAGGGTGGCGCCGAGGGCGAAGACGTCCGTGGCCGGGGTGACGGCGGCGCCGCGCACCTGCTCGGGCGCGAGGAAGCCGGGGGAGCCGACGGCCGTACCCACATGGGTGAGGGTGCTCGCGCCGGTGGCCCAGGCGATTCCGAAGTCGATGATCCGGGGGCCCTTGGGGGACAGGAGGATGTTCGAGGGCTTGAGGTCCCGGTGGACGACTCCGGCCTCGTGGACGGCGACCAGCCCCTCGGACAGCGCGGCGCCGACGGCGGCGATCTGCGCGGCCGTCAGGGGGCCCTCCTCGGCCACCTTGTCGTGCAGCGAGGGACCGGGCACGTACTGGGTGGCGAACCACGGCCGCTCGGCCTCCAGGTCCGCGGCGACCAGGCGCGCCGTGCACCCGCCCCGGATCCGCCGGGCCGCGGACACCTCGCGGGCGAACCGCGAGCGGAACTCCTGGTCCTCGGCCAGATCCGGCCGGATGACCTTGAGCGCGACGCGCTGCCCGCGCCGGTCCGATCCCAGGTAGACCACGCCCATGCCGCCGGCCCCGAGCCGCCGGTGCAGTCTGAACGAGCCGACGACACGCGGGTCCTCGCGCCGGAGCCGCATCATCGCCATGTCCACCCCGCTGACCGGTCGTCCTGTTGACGTGCCACAGCTTACGGACCATCCGGCATGCGTGCTCAGAGGCCGCGCCCTCGTCGGGAGATTCGATCGTCAGTGCGGCACAGCACACTTGAGGGAGCCTCAGGGATCCCGCTCGCCCGCCCGGAGGGGGCCGATCGCCGGGCCAAACGGCCCTTCGCGCAAGGGGATTGGCGCTCCGGTGCAGGTCGGGGTGCGCCGGAGCGCGCACCGGCGCACCCGCCACCCGAGTCGATCTTGCCGGTGCCCGCTCGGCGGACACGCATGAACAGGGAGTGACGAAAGTGAGGGAAGTCACTACCCTCCGGTCATCCCCTCCGGGATGACCCCGACGCAAGGCGGACGGTCTCCACCCAGGGGAGTACACGGCGCGGTCGCCCTCATCCTCCTGGAGGCCCGGCAAAGGGTACGAGGGCATGAGGCCGGCGGCCGTCCGCCCGCCTAGTGTTGAAGTCAAGCGGCGGGTGATGCACTCGTCCCCCGAGGTCAAGAGCCCGCCGCTGCCAGACGACAGGGAGAGGACCATGGCGGACATCGCACGGCAGGGACGCAAGGCATTCGCGTTCAACAGCCATGAGTCCGGCACCCGCCACCCACTGGTGGCCGCGGCCATGGTGCTCCCCCTGGCCGCCCTGCTGCTCTTCCTCTTCGGAGGGTTCGATCAGCTGGCGGCGCAGGCGTCGTCCGTGGGCATGATGCCGGGGCGCTGAGCGGCGCCCCGGGCCCGGGAGAGCGGCCCGGGCCGGGACATCGGCCTGTCGTACCCCGTGGGGACGGGGGCGCGACGGACGGCAGGTGAAGGGTGCTGCCCGTGCGACTGGGGAGTCGTACGGGCAGCACCCTTTTTGACGCCCGCACAGGCGCCCCGCACCCGTGTGGAGGAACGTCGAAGCCCCGGCCGTGAACACGGCCGGGGCTTCCGATGGTGCGCGATACTGGGATTGAACCAGTGACCTCTTCCGTGTCAGGGAAGCGCTCTCCCGCTGAGCTAATCGCGCGGGACCGCGGTGCGAAACCGCAGATGGTGCGTGTACTGCGTGCGCGATACTGGGATAAACCAGTGACCTCTTCCGTGTCAGGGAAGCGCTCTCCCGCTGAGCTAATCGCGCGGGGATCCTTGCGGACCAGTGGACGATACTGGGATTGAACCAGTGACCTCTTCCGTGTCAGGGAAGCGCTCTCCCGCTGAGCTAATCGTCCTTGGAGGTGGAGACGGGATTTGAACCCGTGTAGACGGCTTTGCAGGCCGTTGCCTCGCCTCTCGGCCACTCCACCATGGAGCTGCAGGGGTTCTCGGGAAGATCCCCCACTTCGAGCGGACGACGAGACTCGAACTCGCGACATCCACCTTGGCAAGGTGGTGCTCTACCAACTGAGCTACGTCCGCAGGTCACCGTGTTCGCTCCGGGGATTTCCCCCTTCGCTCCCTGGCGACGTGTTGAACTCTAGCGGATTCCCGGGCCAGCTCAAAAACGCGTTTCCGCAGCGTGCTGCCGCTCGATCACCACAGGTCACCCGGCCGTCACCGCACCGGCGCCCTCGCGCAACCGGTCATAGACTCGCAGCCGTGCACGACCTGCCCCCCATGGCCCGCTTCGGCGGCCTCCTCGCGACCGACCTGCGGGATGTCACCAGTGATCCCGCCGCCCTCGACTCCACCGGCTTCTGGGCGGTGGCCGCCGACTTCGAAGGGCGCCTCGTCTGCGCGCGTTTCGGGGACGTGCGGCCCGCCCCCGTCCCCGCGCCCGTCCCCGGCGCCTGGGCCGGTCCCGACGCCGACCGGTGGACCTCCTCCCTGGACCGGACCGCGTACGTCGCCGGGGTGCGCCGCATCCGCGAGCACATCGAGGCGGGCGAGGTCTACCAGGCCAACCTCTGCCGGGTGATGTCCGCGCCGCTGCCGCGACCGGAAGGCGCCGACGTCGACGCCCTCACCGCGCTCCTCGCGCGCGGTAACCCCGCACCCTTTGCAGGAACGATTCGCCTCGCGGCGCACGGCGTGGAGATCGCCACCGCCTCGCCCGAGCTGTACCTGCGCCGCGACGGCCGGCGCGTGGAATCCGGACCGATCAAGGGCACCGGCCGCACCGTCGACGACCTCCTGCCCAAGGACCACGCCGAGAACGTGATGATCGTGGACCTCGTACGCAACGACCTCGGCCGGGTGTGCGCCACGGGCTCCGTGTCCGTCCCCCAACTGTGCGCCGTCGAGGAGCACCCCGGCCTCGTGCACCTCGTCTCGACCGTGAGCGGCGAACTGGCCGACGGGGCCGGCTGGCCCGAACTGCTCGCCGCGACCTTCCCGCCCGGATCCGTCACGGGGGCGCCCAAGTCCTCCGCCCTGCGGATCATCGAAGCCCTGGAGACCGCCCCGCGCGGCCCCTACTGCGGAGGCATCGGCTGGGTCGACGCAGACCGCGGCGCCGGCGAGCTCGCCGTCGGCATCCGTACGTTCTGGATCGACCGGGAGGCCCCCGGCGGGCCCCGCCTGTTCTTCGGCACCGGGGCCGGCATCACCTGGGGTTCCGACCCCGACCGCGAGTGGGCGGAGACCGAGCTCAAGGCGGCCCGCCTGCTGCGGGTCGCTGCGGGCCGCGAGACCAGCGGCACCCAGGGGGCGAACGGCACCACCGGAAGGACAGCACCATGAGAATCTGGCTCGACGGAGCCCTGAGGGACGTCGACAGCGCGACGGTGTCCGTCCTCGACCACGGGCTCACCGTGGGCGACGGCGTCTTCGAGACGCTCAAGACGGAGCGCGGCCGGGCCTTCGCGCTCACCCGCCACCTGGAGCGGCTGACCCGCTCGGCCCGGGGCCTCGGCCTCCCCGCACCCGACCTCGACGAGGTGCGCCGCGCATGCGCCGCCGTCCTGGAGGCCGAACCGGTCGAGCACGGGCGGCTGCGGCTGACCTACACCGGCGGCGTCGCCCCGCTCGGCTCCGACCGCGGCGACGCCGGGCCCACGCTGATCGCCGCCGTCGCCGCTTCCCCGCGCCGCCCGGACACCACCGCCGTCGTCACGGTGCCCTGGGTCCGCAACGAGCGCTCCGCCGTGGCCGGCCTGAAGACCACCTCGTACGCGGAGAACGTGGTCGCGCTCGCCGCCGCGCACCGGGCGGGGGCCTCCGAGGCGCTGATGGCCAACACCGTGGGCCGGCTCTGCGAGGGCACCGGCTCCAACGTGTTCGTCGTACTCGAGGGGGAACTGCACACCCCGCCCCTGGAATCCGGCTGCCTCGCCGGCATCACCCGGGCCCTCGTCATCGAGTGGGCCGGCGCCAAGGAGACCGACCTGCCCTTCGAGGTGCTCGAACAGGCGGAGGAGGTCTTCGTCACGTCCTCGCTGCGCGACGTCCAGGCGGTCGTCCGCCTCGACGGCCGGGAACTGGGGACGGGGCCCGGACCGGTCACCGCAGAGGCCGTGCGGATCTTCCAGGTGAAGGCCGGCGCCGACCTCGATCCGTGAACACCGGTGACGCGGAGCCGCAGGGCAGGTAGAACTCGAAGTGATGACCACCACCCTGCGGCCCGCGCAGCCGCTTCAGCGAAACAGTGACGGCACCCGACGGCGGGCCTACGAGGTCCGGGTCAACAGCCGCCGGGTCGGCACGCTCGAACTGGCCACCCGGTCCGCGGCCCAGCCCTCCATCGGCGTGATCCGGGGGCTGTGGATCGACGAGGGCGACCGCCGGCGCGGGCGCGGCACGGTCGCCGCGCTCGCCGCCGAGGAGGTGCTGCGCTCCTGGCGCTGCACGGGGGTCGTGGTGTCGGTGCCCGCCGACGCCGGGCCGGCGCTGCGGATGGCCGCGGCCCTGGGCTACCGGGAGACCGGCCGGATCATGGTCAAGGAACTGCCGGCGCAGCCGCCGGGCCTCCCGCCGGGCAGTGTCGGCCGACCGATGACCCGAGCCGAGTTCGACGCCTGGCTGGAGCCGGGCATCGTCGAGTACGGCCGCAGGCTCGTCGCCCCCGGCATGACCGACGAGCAGGGCGTGGCCGCCTCCCGCGCCGAACACGCCAGGATGCTGCCCGACGGCCCGGACACCCCCGGTACACACTTCCTCCTGCTGGAGACCCCCGAGGGGGAGACCCTGGGCACGGTGTGGATCGGGGAGTGCGAGCTGCCCGGCCTCGGCGCCGTTCCGTACGTGTACGACGTCAAGGTCGCACCCGAACACCGCGGGCAGGGCCACGGGCGGACCCTCATGCTCCTCGCCGAGCGGACCGTCCTGGCCGCCGAAGGCCATCGGCTGGGCCTGCACGTGGTCGAGGGCAACACCCCGGCCCGGCGGCTCTACGAGTCGCTCGGGTACCGGGACATCGCCGTGAACGCCTCAAAGGAGCTGATCTAGCTCCGACGCCGTTCCGCGAGGCCGGGCTGGGTGCGGTCAAGGGCCGGCTGCGCGCAGGTCGATGCCGATAGTGGCTCACCGCCGTCGCCGACACCGCGGAGACCGTCCGCACGACGCGGCACAAGAACAGGATGGGACGCGGAATCAACATGCGCGCAGCCGGCCCCTGACCGCTCCCAGCCCCGCCTCACTGCACGGCGTCGGTTCCAGAACCGGCGGATCAGGCGGCCAGGAGGCGGTCGACGATCTCCTCGATGCGGGCGCGCAGGCCGTCCTGGCTCTTGCCGCCGTCGAGGCGCTCGCCGTCGATCACGTACGTCGGGGTGCCGGTCACGCCGATCGCCTTGCCCTCGGCCTGGTCGGCGTCGACGATCAGGATGTGCCGGCCGTCGATCAGGGCGGTGTCGAATTCCTCCACGTCGAGGCCGAGGTCGCGAGCCACGTCCAGCAGCACCGGCTCACCCCGCTCGGAGAGCTCCGCGGTGCGGGCCAGCAGGGCTTCCGCGTACGCCCAGCCCCGGCCCTGCTCGGCGGCCTCCTCCGCCGCCTGCGCGGCGGCGAACGCGTGCTTGTGCTTCTCCAGGGGGAAGTGGCGCAGCCGGATGTCCAGCCGGTCGCCGTAGCGGGCCCGCAGGGCGCGGACGTCGTCCAGGGCGCGGTGGCAGTCCGGGCACTGCAGTTCGCACCAGACGTCGAGGATCACGGAATCGGTCATGCGGACAGTCTCCCAGCCCCGGCCCGCTCCGCCGACCGGGACCTGGGGAGGAGGCCCGACCCGGATATCTCCCGGAGATCCGCCCAGGGGCGCCGAAGTGCCTGGCCGGTACGGCGGCGGGCGGTGCACGATGGACGGACGGGGACAGACCGCCCCGCCGCCGAGAGTCCGGAGGACCGCATGCTTGCCGAGACCATTTGCTCCGCGGTGTCCGCGGCGGGCCTGGGCATCGCCGTGGTGACCGCCTACCGCAGGCGGTTCCTGGCCGCCGCGCGGATCGCCGCGTACTCGCTGGTGCCCGTCGGCCTGGTGATGACGGGTGTCGTGGAGTGGCTGACCGGCATCGCCTTCAACCCGACCGTGTGGATCGGCTTCGGGCTGCTGGGACTGGCCTGGCTGATCCTGTTCACCACCCGCGCCGTCGAGCGGCGCGGTCCGGGCCGGTCCGGGAGGACGAAGAAGAAGGCGAAGGCGGGCGCGGCCCCGGAGGCCGTGGCCCCGGCCGCTTCCAAGCCTTCCCTGGGCGCCGGCGGGCCCACCCCCGCCGCTCCGGCGGACGACTTCTCCGACATCGAGGCCATCCTCAAGAAGCACGGCATCTGACCGGCCTCCGCGGCGGACGCGCAACCGGCGGGCGGGAAGCACGGCGGGCGGTGCGGGAGGAGCCGGATCGGGGTACGTCCACAAGATCGAGCGAACTGCCGCGCGAGTGTTGGCGTGTTGAGGGGTGCGGGGCGGCCCGCTGCGCCATCATCGGCGCGACATGTTCGAGACATCGCAGAGTGACCCCGCGGTGCCCGTCCCGGTACCCGACCCCGTCGCCGACGAGCCGCGAGGCTGCCTGTTCGCGCTCTCCCAGCCGCCGCTGATGATCTTCCTAGCGGTGATCGGGATTCTGCTGCTGCTCGCTGCCGTGCACGATCTCTTCCTGCTCTGACGCTCCCGCGTCGGCCTCCTTGCGGCGGGCCCGGTACGCCGCGACGTGCAGCCGGTTCCCGCAGGTCCGACTGTCGCAATAGCGCCGGGAGCGGTTCCGTGAGAGGTCCACGAAGGCGCGCCGGCAGTCGGGGGCCTCGCAGCGGCGCAGCCGTTCCTGCTCGCCGGAGACGACGATGAAGGCCAGTGCCATGCCGCCGTCGGCCGCCAGGTGGTCGCCCACCGACGCGCCCGGCGCGAAGTAGTGCACGTGCCAGTCGTAGCCGTCGTGGTCGGTCAGCTGCGGGGTGGTGCCCGCGGTCGCCACGAGCTCGTTGATCAGCACGGACGCGGCGCGCGCGCTGGGCGCCGCGAAGACCTGGGCGAACTTGGAGCGCACGGTCCGGACGCCGGCCAGGTCGCGGGCGCCGAGCTCGCCGACATCGCTGATCGAGTACTCCTGGACGAAGCCGCGCAGCGCACCGACGTCCGAGAGCCCGTCCGGCTGGTCCGGTTCCGCCGCGGTGTTCACCAGCGCGACGACGACGTCGAGCGCGCGACGGGTGTCGTGTGGGATTTGCACGGTGTCTCCCTGGGGGCCGGGCCTGCGGCGACGGGCGTGTCGCCGATGCCGCCCGACAATAGCCGGTCCCCGTGCAGCACACAGGCGCCGTCCTCGCGGGTGGCTTCCGCGGGAACAGCGCCGGCGCACGCGTATGTGGTTGTCCGCTCCGCACCGTCGCCCCGAGTCGGACGGTGTCGAGCGGCCGTGAGCCTGGCTCAGCTTTCGGCCAGGATGTGGGAGAGCTCCTTGTCGAGGTCGAAGTGCCGGTGCTCGGTTCCGGGTGGGACCGCGGCGTCAGTCCGCTTGAGGAACGACTCCAGGGCTCGGGCGGGTGCTTCGAGAAGCGCTTCTCCCTCCGGTGAGCTCAGGGCGATGCAGACGACGCCCTGACCGTGACTGCGGGAGGGCCAGACGCGGACGTCGCCGGTACCGGTGGGCCGGTGGAGACCCTCTGCGAGGAGGTCGCGGGCGAACACCCATTCGACCGTCTCCTCGGCGCCGGTGTGGAAGGTGGCGTGCACGGCGTAGGGGTCGGCCGTGTCATACCGCAGGCCCGCGGGAACAGGCAGTGAGGACTCGCTCGACACAACGAGGCGCAGGTGCAGCTCGCAGCTGACCGTGGTGTTCATAAGCGCCAGGGCCTTTCGCTCAGTGTGCGCTCGGGGATTCGCACGTCGGCGAAATCGACATGCCACCTACGGTGTCGTTGTAAACCCCTCTGACCGTTTTGCGGACCTCTGGGTCCCTCGGACGGCGGATCCAAACCACCGTTCCCGTGTGCTTCGCGCTCGGGTAGATTCGACCCATGAATACGGGGAGTGACCGCGGAACGAACGAGTCCGCTACCGGCGACACCACCACGGGAACCACCGCGCAGTCCGCCGCGGAGACCGGGGAGGAAACGCCGCACGTGTCGAAGGCGCCCGCCTTCATCAAGGCGAGCAGGAGTCTGCACCTCAGCTGGCAGGTCGGCGTCTTCATCGTCGGGCTCGCGGTGATTGCCGCAGGCGTCGCCATGCTCGTCCTGCCCGGCCCCGGCTGGGTCGCGATCTTCGCGGGTCTGGCGATCTGGGCCACCGAGTTCGCCTGGGCCCACCTGGTGCTGCGCTGGACCAAGCGCAAGGTCACCGAAGCCGCACAGAAGGCGCTCGACCCCAAGGTGCGCCGCCGCAACCTCATCCTGACCACCGCGGGCCTCGTCATCGCGGGCGCCCTGATCGGCTTCTACCTCTGGAAGTACGGGCTCGTCCTGCCCTGGGACCTCAAGGACCAGTGATGGTGAAAGAGCACCGCTGACATGGGGTAATGTTTGCGGTGCGTCCGGGCGATTAGCTCAGTGGGAGAGCACTTCGTTCACACCGAAGGGGTCACTGGTTCGAACCCAGTATCGCCCACCCGGACCAGAGGCCCGGAGACATTCACCGTCTCCGGGCCTCTGGCGTTTCCCGGTCCGAGCCGCGCCTACCGCAGCCGCCCGATCGCGGCCCGCAGCCTGCGCGCGTCCCGCAGCCGCTTCTCGTAGGTCGCCCCCACCGCCAGCAGCAGCACGCCCGCCAGGGCCGGCGGCACCCAGCGCGGCAGCGCCCCCGCGACCTGCACCACGTACGGGGCCAGCTCGTGCACCGCCACCGCCGCCAGCACCGCGCCGCCCAGCAGGAGCGGCGCCTGGAGCCGCCGGTGAGCGCCCGCCAGGGTCACCGCCAGCGCGGCCGCCCCGAGCACCAGCGGGCGCACCCAGCCGGCGTCGCCCCAGGCCGCCAGCAGGCTCGGCACCAGCGTGGCCGCCAGCCCCGGCCCGTACGCCGCCCAGGACGAGGCCCGCGCATCCCGGCGGCGCCGCAGGAAGCCCACCGCGAGCGCGGGCACGGTGACCGGCAGGGTGTACGCCTCCGGAGCCGTCACCCCGGCCTCCACCAGCCGCACCCACGTCGCGGCCACGAACAGCGCCCCCGCCGCCCAGCCCAGCACCCGCCGCTCCGGCCGCACCGCCGCCCCCGCGCAGACCACCCCGGCCAGCGCCAGGACCAGCGCCAGCGTCCCGGGCCGCCCTGCGGACAGGGCCACCGCCAGGACACCCGACACGCCCGCCGCGATCTCGACCGGCAGCCGTACGGCGCCGAGCCGCGGCCCGAGCGCCGCCACGAGAGCCGGAACCGCCAGGACCGGCAGCGCCCACCAGGCCACCGCCAGGTCCGTCACCGCGGCCGCGGCCACCAGCAGCCCCGTCACCCAACCGACCGCGCACACCGCGGCCCCCGACCGGACCCACCGCGCGGCGGGCCCGTACGCCGCTCCAGCCGCGCAGCCCGCGCCCAGCAGCCCCCAGACCGCGAACGTCGCCGCGCGGCCGTCCAGCGCGCCCAGGGACACGTTCGCGGCCCCCGCCAGCGCACACACGGCCGCGGCGACCCCGGCCCCCCGCGCGGGGGACCGCAGGGCGAGGGCCCCCGCCGCGCCCGTCACCGCGAGCTGGGCCGCGAGCACCGCCGCCACCGGGAACCCGAGCAGCACCGGCGCCGTGAACAGACCCGCCCAGCCCAGCACCACCGCCAGCACCCCGGGCTCCGGCCGGGCCGACACCCCCGACAGCCACCGGGCCGCCCCCGCCGTCAGCAGCAGCGCGACCGCGGCCGCCGCCCCCGGACCCTGCGGAGCCACCGGGGTCGTCACCGCCCACACCTCCTCCAGCACCCGCAGCCGCGCCACCAGCACCGGCAGTACCGCCGCGCCGGCCGCCAGCGCGCCCACGGCGCCCACCACCGCACCGGCGACGACCGACCCGCGCCGCACCGCCTCCGGCAGCGCGGGCACCCGCACCGCAGCCAGCAGCGGCAGACCCATCAGCAGGTGCGCCACCACCGACCAGCCCGGTGCGAGCTCCGGCCGGGCCACGCCGCCCACGGCCGCCACCGCCGCCACGGCGCCCACCAGCGCCGCGGGCCAGGCCCGCGGCTCCCGCCAGGCCGCCGCCGCACCGAGGGCCGTGCCCGCCAGCAGCAGCGCCGCCGGAGCCAGGGCCTGTCCCGCCGAGCCCGCCGACCATGACTGCGCCACGCCGACCAGCAGCGCCGCCGAGCCCAGCACCGCCGCCGGGACCGCCGCCGCGCGGGCCCGCAGCGCCAGCGCCGCGTCCAGGGCGGCCGTCACCAGCAGCGCCCACCCGAGCCCCAGCGGGCCCGCGTCCGCTGCGACCGCGGCCAATGGCAGCGGCAGCTGCGCCGCGACCACCGCCGCCGGCAGCGGCAGGCGCAGCGTCCGCAGCGCCGACCCGTACCCGGCCCACACCGCCGCAAGCACCGCGGCCGCGCCCGCCGCGTACCCGGTCCCGTCGGCGTCCGGCATGCCCACCGCGTACAGCGCGTACGCGTCCAGCACCGTCAGCAGGAGGCCCACGGCGGCCACCGACTCCGCCGTCGACCGCAGCCCTCGGCGCAGCAGCACCGCGGGAGCGGCCAGCGCCGCCGCCGTCACCGCGGCCAGCACCGCCGAGCGCCCGGCGATCCCCATGGATCCCCAGCTGACCAGCGTGAACGCGAGCGCGGCCACGGCCAGCAGCACCGCGCCCAGGGTGAGCAGCACGTTCTGCGCACCGGGGGTCGAAGCCTCCTTCGCGGGACCGGCCGGACCGGCGGACCGGGCAGGCGACCCGCCAGCGGCGGGTCCCCAGCGGACCGCCGCCGTGCCCGACTGCTGGAGCAGGCGCAGCAGCCAGTCCCGGCGGGCCAGCAAGTACAGGCGCCGGGCATCGAGTTGGGCCAGCTCACGGTCGATGAGCGCCAGCTCTTCGGCCGGCGGCAGAGGCGAGTTCATATGCGGAGTGTGGCGCCCGTCACCCGGTCAGGACATGGGCGGGGGTACTCAAGTACGTACTGAGTACCACCGGGCGGCCCCCGCTCGGGGAAGCGGTTTGAACCAGCCCCGCGGCTTCTGTATTGTTCAGTGCGTTCCCGGGCGATTAGCTCAGCGGGAGAGCACTTCGTTCACACCGAAGGGGTCACTGGTTCGATCCCAGTATCGCCCACCGGGTCGGGCCGGTCCGTCGATGACGGACCGGCCTTCCGCATGTCGGGCCCATGTACGTCCGCGCTCCCGCACGCTGCCTCTACGCGGCCGCCGACAGGTCCGGCCGCAGCGGCCAGTGCGGGTCCACCGCCTCCGGAGTCCCCTGCCGGGCGAACCACGCCTGGAGGCCCCGCGCCTGCGCCGCGTGCCACACCGCCTGGAGCGTGTGCAGCTCGGCCGGCGTCAGCCGCTCCAGGCGCGAGGCGTACCGGCGGCCCACCGCCCGCACGAGCTCCAGCGAGGCCATCGCGTCCGCCGCCGCGTCGTGCGCGCCCTCCAGCTCGATCCCGTAGTGCGCGCACAGGTCCGTCAGCGTCCGGCGGCCCTTGCGGTACCGGTCCAGGTGCTTGTCCAGCACCCGCGGGTCCAGCACCGTCAGCGGCCGGTTGTCCAGGTACCGCGACAACGACGACGCCCGGTGCCGACGCAACTCCCGGTCCAGCAGCGTCAGGTCGAACGGCGCGTT
This sequence comes from Streptomyces sp. NPDC046349, assembly GCF_055587885.1. NCBI lineage: Bacteria > Bacillati > Actinomycetota > Actinomycetes > Kitasatosporales > Streptomycetaceae > Streptomyces > Streptomyces sp. NPDC046349. The sequence continues at coordinate 205,910 of NZ_JBVJFK010000005.1, read as the reverse complement.
CATCACGACGACCGGCCGGCCCGCGACCTGCTGCTCCCCGAGCGCACGGGCTATCTCCTCCACCACCGGCGCCGGCCAGCGCCCGTGGCGCTGCAGGTGTTCGTCGGTGAGGCCATGCACTTCCGTCGCGCCCGGCGGCACCGGAACACCGGGGTTGACCAGCCAGCGCGTCGTGCGCACCCGGCCGCCCGCGCACTCCTGCACGATGAGCGCGGCGGAGACGATCCGGTCCTGCTCCACGTCCACCCCGGTGGTCTCCGTGTCGAATGCGGCCAGCGGGCCCTCATACCAGCGTGTCATGGCGAACTCCTCGTCCCCGGTCGGCAGTTGGGGTGCAGCCGGGCGCCGCCGCCTCGGAACGTGCCGCCCCTGCCCGAATCGGTGATACCCGGGCTGTTTGTTCCGTACGCCGTTTGCGGTGACCCGGGTACGGAGACAACAACCTTGGGGGACCGCACACATGACCGGTCGTCACCCACCCACCCACCGAAGGCAGAGCCCGGAAGGCATGGGGAGCCGGCCATGGCGCTCGCACAGCCCGAACCGGGCGGGGTGCTGGCGGGGCGGATCGATCCGCGCACCGGAACCGGTACAGGCACACCGGACGGGACGCGGGCCGTACCGCTGCGCGGCACACTCGCCACCACCGCCTGCATGGAGACCCTCCAAGTGGGATACCTGCACGCCGTCGCCGCCGCGGCCGGCTGCTCGCTGTCCCAGCCCTTCCCCGACAACGGCGTCGACTGGCACGTCAGCCACGGCGCCCCCGAGCACGTCGTCGACGACGAGGTCACCGTCAAGGTGCAGTTGAAGGCGACCTACCAGGTACCGCCCCGGCCGCCCGGACCCACCTTCGCCTTCACCCTCGACAACGAGCACCTGGTGAAACTGGCCCGCACCCCGGTCGCCGTCCACAAGATCCTCGTCGTGATGCTCGTCCCGCGGGAGCGCGACCAGTGGCTCGCCGCCGGACACGACCGGCTCGACCTGCGGCACTGCTGCTACTGGACCAATCTCGCCGGGCACCCCGTGACCGGCCGGCGCCGGACCACCGTACGGATTCCGACCGCGCGGATCTTCGACGACCGGGCGCTGTGCGAGATCATGACCCGGGTCGGGTCGGGAGGGACACCCTGATGCACCGCCACCCGTCGAACCTCGAACCACTGCTGCCCCCGGACCACGGCCGGCCCGGGCACTTCCCTGACTCGGCGCACTCCTGCGCCGCACCCGACCCCGCACAGGTCGACCCCGCCGTGCTCGGTGCGCTGCTGCACCGGCACGGCTGGCTGCGCCGGGGCGGGGCGACCGGCCGGTACGGGCGTTGGACACCGCCCGGTCACGCCGGCACCAGCGTCCTCGTCCCCGAGAACCGGTCCTTTCCCGACTGCGCCGACCTGCTGGAGGAGGCGCTGACCGCGCTCTCGCGCAGCACCCTCCCGTCCGCGCGGGAGGTGCTCTACGGGCTGAGCGTGCCCAGCGACGAGATCCGCTGGGACCGGGAGGTCCCGCCGGGGGCGTACGGGCTGGAGGGCGAAGCCGCCTGGACCGTGCAGGAGCAACTGCGCTCGGCCGCACGGCAACTGCTGCTGGCGGGGGCGCTCGCGGCGCGGGCGAGGGCCGGCTACTACGGCGCCCGCCACCGGGCCCAGGCCGAACGGGCCCTGGACGCCGTCCTGGTGGGGCCCCAGCCGGGCGGGCGCCGACTGAGCGCGTACGTCCCGGTGGACGGCGGGCGGGGCACCGTGACGCGGCTGCACCACGCGCTGCACGCGGCCCGCGAGGCCGTCGACTACCAGCGGGCGACCGGAGGCATGGAGGCCTTCGACGCCGCCGTGGCGGCAGGGGTCAGCCGGGAGCTCGCCGAGGCGCTGATCGCGCTGGTGCGCGGCTCGGAAGGCGCCCGCGTCGCGCTGGCCTGGGCGCCCGCGGCGGGGGTGCCGGCGGGCTGCGCGGCCCGGCCGGAGCCGGTGGAGTTCTCTCCGGGCGACCTGCCCGTGCTGAGGGAGGCCGCGGCGCGCTACACCCGCGACGAGCCGGCCGTACAGGTGCGCGTCGCAGGGGCGGTGGTCCGGATGCGGCGCTCGGCCCCGGGCGGAGGGGGCACGGTCCGGCTGCGGGTCCTCGCCGGGGCGGACGTCCCGTACATACGCGCCGCGCTCGACGAGGAGGCGTACCGGGTCGCGGGACACGCGCACCTGGTCGGTCTGCCGATCCGGATCAGCGGACGGCTCCAGCGCCGGGGCGGATTCCGTCGGCTCACCGACGCCGCGGACGTGCGCCCCGTACCGCTCGACGAGGTCGAGCGGGACCGCCTCATGAAGTCCCTGGACGAGTCCTTCGACCCGGCGGACGTCCTTCCGGCGGACGGTTAGGCCGTCTCCTTCGGATCCTGTCGGTCGAGCCTCGCCGTGCGGTGCCGTGCACCGCACGGCGGAGGGGCTCCCGTGTACCGGACGTACTCGGGTCGCGCAGGTACGTCCGGTACGAGCCGCGGTCGCGGCCCTGCGCCGATGCACCGCGCCCGACGCCGCGCTGATCCGCCGGGGACGACGGGACAGCCCTTACGGCAGTCCCTTCCGGATCCGGGTCGCGCCGGCCCTGGCGGCAGGAGGGGCGGCAGCGGTCAGCGGAAGGCGGTGGCGCGGACGGAGTCGCCGCACAGGGCGAACTGTCCGCCGTCCGACGGTGCCACCTGGAAGCCCGTACCCGCGACGCCCACCACGAGGGAGGGGGCGGTGGTCGGCTCGGCGCCGGAGGCGCAGTAGCCGTCCGCCTCGCCGAGGACCGGGGTGAAGGTCAGGACCGTCGACGCGGACCCGCCCGGGGACAGCAGCACGGGGCGGGCTTCGCCGCGCGGGACGACGCGCAGCGGCGTGTTGCGGTCCGGGGCGCCATGCCCTGCCAGCGCCACCGTCGGGAAGCCGCGCAGCTCGCACGCCGGGCCCTCGTTCACCACCGTGAACCGCACCCGCGTGGAGTCCGTACGCACCGCATCGGCGGCCGAGAGCCGGTCCCCTGTGCACGGGGCGGCCGGTGCCGCCTCCGCGGGGGCGGCGACGAGCAGCCCGCCCGTCAGTACGGCCGCCGCGGCGCACAGGGCGGCCGCGTTCCTGGAGACTCTCATGGGTGTCACCTCAGCCCGGGTCGGAAGTCCCCCTTCGACCTTCGCACGAGATGTCCGGGGCGGCCCGGCCGAAGGAAGCCATGGTCAGTCCCGGGACGGGGGAGAAGTCCGGGCCGCGGGTGAAGCCGAGCGCCTCGTAGAGGCGGACGGCGGGGGTGTTGGCGGCCCCCGTGGCGACCTGGACGGGGCGGTCGGGGAAGAGCTCGGCCAGGGTGTGGCGCAGCAGCAGGGAGGCGATGCCCCGGCGGAAGAAGTCCGGGGCGACGCAGAGCCGGTCGATGCCGATGCCGCCGCCGGGCTCCTCCTCCCAGGCGAGGAAGCCGGCCAGCTCGCCGCCCTCGGACACGGCACCGACCCAGCGCAAGTCCTGCGCGCGCATCTCGGCGAGACTCTCGCGCAGGGCCGGAATCCCGTCGAAGCCGATGATCTCCGCCTCGACCGCGTACGCGGCCCGGCCGATCCGGTGCACTGCGGCCGCGGTGGCGTCGTCGCTCAGGTCGAGCGGGCGTATGTGCGGGCTCGGCATACGGGTCCCTCCGGGGGTCGGGGCGGCCACCCACGCTACCGGTGGCCTCCGGCGGGGCGACCGAATTTCCACCGGCCGGCTCCCGTGGGTGCCCCTCCGGGCGATGCCCGGCTCGCGAACTCTGAGCAGAACCGGCCCCCTGCCCGGGGACGGGTCCGCTGGACCTGCGGGGACGCCCCCGCGGTGTCCCCGCCCCACGGGGCCGTTTCGGCCCCCTTCGGGTGCGGCGGGGGCACACCGGGTCTCCCGCAGGCCGAGCGAACCCACCCCCGATCCACAGGAACCCCTCCCGCTCAGCGTTCGCGAGCCGAGGGGAGGCCCTTGGGGGGCCGGAGCCGGCGTTCGGTCCGACCGGGGCCGCCCGTACGGTGTGAGCGGGGCCGCGGCGGAGCCGGGAGGAACCGTTTAGCGGCGCAGCCACTCGGCTCGGTACGATTCAGGCGCGCAGCGTTCGCTCGCGCACCCCCTGAGTCAGGAGAGACCGGTGTCAGACGTCCGTGTGATCATCCAACGCGATTCCGAGCGGGACGAGCGCGTGGTGGCCACGGGCACTACGGCGGCTGAGCTCTTCGCCGGCGAGCGCACCATCGTCGCCGCCCGCGTCGCGGGCGAGCTGAAGGACCTCGCGTACGAGGTGCAGGACGGCGAGACCGTCGAGCCGGTGGAGATCTCCTCCGAGGACGGCCTGAACATCCTGCGCCACTCGACCGCGCACGTCATGGCGCAGGCCGTGCAGGAGCTGTTCCCCGAGGCCAAGCTCGGCATCGGCCCGCCGGTCCAGAACGGCTTCTACTACGACTTCGACGTGGCCCGGCCCTTCACCCCGGAGGACCTGAAGGCCATCGAGAAGAAGATGCAGGAGATCCAGAAGCGCGGCCAGCGCTTCTCCCGCCGCGTCGTCACCGACGAGGCGGCCCGCGAGGAGCTCGCCGACGAGCCGTACAAGCTGGAACTCATCGGCATCAAGGGCTCGGCGTCCACCGACGACGGCGCGAACGTCGAGGTGGGCGGCGGCGAGCTGACCATCTACGACAATCTGGACGCCAAGACCGGCGAGCTGTGCTGGAAGGACCTCTGCCGCGGTCCCCACCTGCCCACCACCCGCAACATCCCGGCGTTCAAGCTCATGCGCAACGCGGCCGCCTACTGGCGCGGCAGCGAGAAGAACCCGATGCTCCAGCGCATCTACGGCACCGCGTGGCCGTCGAAGGAGGAGCTGAAGGCCCACCTCGACTTCCTCGCCGAGGCCGAGAAGCGCGACCACCGCAAGCTCGGCAACGAGCTGGACCTCTTCTCCATCCCGGACGAGATCGGCTCCGGCCTCGCCGTCTTCCACCCGCGCGGCGGCATCATCCGCCGGGTCATGGAGGACTACTCGCGCCGCCGGCACGAGGAGGAGGGCTACGAGTTCGTCTACTCGCCGCACGCCACCAAGGGCGCGCTCTTCGAGAAGAGCGGCCACCTGGACTGGTACGCGGAGGGCATGTACCCCCCCATGCAGCTCGACGGTGGTACCGACTACTACCTCAAGCCCATGAACTGCCCGATGCACAACCTGATCTTCGACGCGCGCGGCCGCTCCTACCGCGAACTGCCGCTGCGCCTGTTCGAGTTCGGCACCGTGTACCGGTACGAGAAGTCGGGCGTCGTGCACGGCCTGACCCGGGCCCGCGGCTTCACCCAGGACGACGCGCACATCTACTGCACCCGTGAGCAGATGGCGGAGGAGCTCGACCGCACGCTCACCTTCGTGCTGAACCTGCTGCGCGACTACGGCCTGACCGACTTCTACCTGGAACTGTCGACCAAGGACCCGGAGAAGTTCGTCGGCTCGGACGAGGTCTGGGAGGAGGCCACCGCGGTCCTCCAGCAGGTCGCCGAGAAGCAGGGCCTCCCCCTGACCCCCGACCCGGGCGGCGCGGCCTTCTACGGCCCGAAGATCTCGGTGCAGGCGCGCGACGCCATCGGCCGTACCTGGCAGATGTCGACCGTGCAGCTCGACTTCAACCTGCCGGAGCGCTTCGACCTGGAGTACACCGGCCCCGACGGCTCGCGCCAGCGCCCGGTCATGATCCACCGCGCTCTGTTCGGCTCGATCGAGCGGTTCTTCGCGGTCCTGCTGGAGCACTACGCGGGCGCCATGCCGCCGTGGCTGGCGCCGGTCCAGGCCGTCGGCATCCCGATCGGCGACGGGCACGTCGAGTACCTGCAGGAGTTCGCCGCCCAGGCGAAGAAGCAGGGCCTGCGGGTCGAGGTGGACGCCTCCTCCGACCGGATGCAGAAGAAGATCCGCAACCACCAGAAGCTCAAGGTCCCGTTCATGATCATCGTCGGTGACGAGGACATGGCGGCGGGCACGGTCTCCTTCCGCTACCGCGACGGTTCGCAGGAGAACGGCATCCCGAAGGACGAGGCGCTGGCCAAGCTGGCGAAGGTCGTCGCGGACCGCGTCCAGGTCTGATCCGCACCGTCGGGGCCCCCGGAAGGTGATCACTTTCCGGGGGCCTTCTTCGTCCGCGCGGGCAAGGTCATATGCTGCATGCCATGACGACTGAGCCGGAGCAGCAGATCGGGGTCGGCACGCAGGACGCGTTCCAGCGTCTGTGGACGCCCCACCGGATGGCCTACATCCAAGGGGAGAACAAGCCGACCGGCCCGGAGGCCGGGGACGGCTGTCCCTTCTGCGGTATTCCGGAGATGTCCGACCAGGACGGCCTGGTCGTGGCGCGGGGCCAGCACGTCTACGCCGTGCTGAACCTCTACCCCTACAACGGCGGCCACCTGATGGTCGTGCCGTACCGCCACGTCGCCGACTACACCGAGCTCGACGCCCCGGAGACGGCCGAGCTGGCCGACCTGACCAAGCGGGCGATGGTGGCGCTGCGCAAGGCCTCGGGTGCCCACGGGTTCAACATCGGCATGAACCAGGGAGCGGCGGCCGGCGCAGGCATCGCCGCGCACCTGCACCAGCACATCGTGCCCCGCTGGGGCGGGGACACGAACTTCATGCCGGTGGTCGGTCACACCAAGGTGCTGCCCCAACTCCTGGCGGACACGCGCCAGATGCTCGCCGAGGCCTGGCCCGTCGGCTGACCCCGGCTCGGCCGCGGCCGACGTCGCGGATCCCGGCCGTGCCGGGGCCTACGAGGCGCGGTTCTCGCGCCGGGCCCGCAGCTCGGCCTCGACGTCGAACTCCTTCAGGTTGAGTGCAGGGCCCGGCGGTGGCATGCGCAGGGCCGCCCGGATCTTGTCGTTGACCTCGGTGAGGAGGGCCCGCGCCTCGCGCTCCGTGCGCGCCGCCGCAGCCGCCTCGCGGGCGTCCTCGGCCTCCTTGCGCAGCGCGAGCGCCGGCGGGAGGGCGGCGAAGCCCTCGCGGTGCATCTTGTCCTGGATCCACCACAGCTCGTCGTACGGGGCGTCGAGCGAGGCCATCGGCTTGCCGAAGCCCGGCAGCTCCTTGAAGTCGCCGCGGGCGGCGGCCTGCCTGATCTGCCGGTCCACGAAGGACTCGAAGTCCACGCCAGGCGGTTTGCGCTCCGTCACGGTTGCCTCCTCGGCCCGTCTCCTGCTCCCCTTCCAGCCTAGCTAGGCGTCGTAGACGTCGGCCTTGCGCGGCGAAGGCTCCTGGATGAGGCCGCTCATGATCGAGGAGCGGTTGGTGAAGCGCTCGGTGTCCACGCCGTTCTCCTCCAGGACCTTGAAGGTCGCCGTGTGGATCGCGCGCAGGACCGGAGCCACCGTGCGCAGCGCGTCGTCGGCCATGAACCGGTGGCGCCACATCGAGCTCGCCCAGACGTGGCGCAGGCCGAAGGGCTCGGGCAGGACCAGCTTCCCGCCGAAGAAGTCGAGCACCGGCGGATACCAGGTCAGCGGCGCCCGCACGGCGAGGCGCACCACCTCCTGGGCGTCCACCAGCGGCAGCGGCTTCTCCACGGTCTCCCAGAAGCGGATGCTCTTGGGCACCTCCACCACCGGGGCCTTGGACTTCGTGGTGAACAGGCCGTGCACGGGGCCCAGGGCGTGCGCGGTGACGTCCACGCGCAGGGTCTTGTAGAGCACGGTGACCGTGACCAGCATGTTGATGATCAGCTGGCCGTCCCAGAGCGGGTACTGGATGCCCAGGTAGTGCCGGTTTCCGGAGTTGAACTGCTGCTCGTTGCAGATCCGGGTGACCTCGTGCGGCTTGACGAGGAAGGCGTCGACGTTCTCGCCGGTGGGGCGGGCGACCTCGGCCGCGCCCTCGCCGACCGGAGTGACGATCCAGTGCTGGATCGCGGCGGGCGGGAAGCCGCCGGTGTGCAGCGGGCCGCGCTCGAGCTTGCGCAGCTGGGCGTCGATCGCGCGTATGACGTCCCAGGCGCGGAAGGGGTGGATCTCCTTGCCCTCGTCCTTCGGGGCGAGTTCCTCGGCCATCTGCCAGTTGCCCCAGCGGGTGCCCATGCCGAGGATGCCTTTGGGGCCGGCGTAGAAGACCTGGTTGCTGCGGTCCTCCGCGGTGAGCTTCGCGAGCTGATGGCGCAGGTCCTCGCGGGCCTTCTCGTCGGGGTTGCCGGGCACGGCCTCGGGGATCTTGGCGGCGACACCGCCCCCGGACAACAGCCCGTCCCAGCGTTCGCGCAGGTCGCGGGCGGTGGACTCGCAGGTGCGGCGGGCGAGCAGCCAGCCCAGCGCGGGGGCGATGAGCATGCCGCGGGCGTACAGGCCGAGGAAGCCGGTGAGGGGCAGCCGGAACATCAGGACGGCCGCCACGAGGCCGACGCCCACCAGGAGCACGGTGCCCAGCCAGGAGTGCTTGCCCTGCTTGGAGGCCAGGGACTTGCGGAGCTGGAAGAGCCCCAGCCACAAGAGCAGTCCGGGCAGGAACAGCACGCCGCAGACCAGCATGATCAGCCGGAGCCTGCGGTCGCGCTCCTTGCGGATGCGGGACGCGGCAAGGCAGTGCTCCACGACCGTCTGCGGGTCGGCGCCGAAGGACTGGATGAGCGGCTTGCGGCCCGCCCCCAGGGTGCGGGCCTCGACGGCCCGGCAGAAGGCCTCGCCGAGGCTGGGCTCGAAGAGGGAGAGCTTCGGCGGCTTCACCGTGGCCGGGTGGTTCTCGCTGTTGGCCCCGAGTATCGCCTCGAGTTTGGTGTCCTTGCCGCCGTCGCGGTACGCGGCCGAGGCCAGGGCGTTGGTCGCCGCCGTCTGGCCCCCGCCGTTCTGCAGTGGAATCTGTGCGCCCGGCCTGAAGTCGAATCCGTCGTCCGCCACCGCTGCCCCCCTCGCTGTGCGTTCATGCTTTTTTGGTGCGCCGACGAGCCTATCGGCGTATCCCGCCCCATGGTCATGGGACAGGGAAATGCCGCCCGCCGCAAGCCGGTTGGGTGGGCGGCATCCCGGCGCTCCTTCGACTACGTTCCCTTCTCGGACTGTTCACGCACCTTCTCCGCGATCTGCGGCGGCATGGGTTCGTGCCGGGCGTAGGCGCGCGCGAAGCGGCCGGTGCCGTGCGAGACGGAGCGCAGCTCGACGGCGTAGCGACCGATTTCGATCTCGGGGATCTCGGCGCGGACCCGGGTGCGTCCGGAACCGGCCTGGTCGGTGCCGACGACACGGCCGCGGCGGCCCGCGAGATCGCTCATGACGGGCCCGACGTACTCGTCGGGGATCAGGACGTCGAGCTCGGCGACCGGTTCGAGCAGGTCGATCCGGGCCTCCGCCGCGGCCTCGCGCAGGGCGAGCGCGCCGGCGGTCTGGAAGGCGGCGTCCGAGGAGTCCACCGAGTGCGCCTTGCCGTCGAGGAGGGTGACGCGCACGTCGACCAGCGGATAGCCGGCCGCGACCCCGCGGGCGGCCTGGCTGCGCACGCCCTTCTCCACGGACGGGATGAACTGGCGGGGCACGGAGCCGCCGACCACCTTGTCGACGAATTCGATTCCGCTGCCGGGCGGGAGCGGCTCGACCTCGATCTCGCAGATGGCGAACTGGCCGTGGCCCCCGGACTGTTTGACGTGCCGGCCGCGGCCGGCTGCCTTGCCGCCGAAGGTCTCGCGCAGGCTCACCTTGTGCGGGACGGGATCGACCTGGACGCCGTAGCGGGTGCGCAGCCGCTCCAGGGCGACGTCCTGGTGGGCCTCGCCGAGGCTCCACAGGACGACCTGGTGGGTGTGCTGGTTCTGCTCCAGCCGCATGGTGGGGTCCTCGGCGACGAGCCGGGCCAGGCCCTGGGAGAGCTTGTCCTCGTCGGCCTTGCTGTGGGCCTCGATGGCGAGGGGGAGCAGCGGGTCGGGCATGGACCAGGGCGCCATGAGGAGCGGGTCGTCCTTCGCGGAGAGGGTGTCGCCGGTCTCCGCGCGGCTGAGCTTGGCCACGCAGGCCAGGTCCCCGGCGATGCACCTGCCGAGGACGCGCTGCTGTTTGCCGAAGGGGGCGGTGAGGCTGCCGATCCGCTCGTCGACATCGTGGTCCTCGTGGCCCCGGTCGGCCAGGCCGTGCCCGCTGACGTGGACGGTCTGCTCGGGGCTCAGGGTGCCGGAGAAGAGGCGCACGAGGGAGACACGGCCGACGTAGGGGTCGGAGGACGTCTTGACGACCTCGGCGACCAGCGGTCCGTCGGGATCGCAGGTGACGTCGCGGCGGGCGGAGCCGTCGGGACGGGTGACGGTGACGGCGGGGCGCTCCAGGGGCGTCGGGAAGCCGCCCGTGATCAGTTCGAGGAGTTCCACGGTGCCGAGGCCCTGGCGTGCGCCGTCGGCGGCGGGAGCGGCCATCAGGACGGGGTGGAAGGTGCCGCGGGCCACGGCCCGCTCCAGGTCGTCGACCAGGGTCTTGAGGTCGATGTCCTCGCCGCCGAGGTAGCGGTCCATGAGGCTCTCGTCCTCGCTCTCGGCGATGATCCCCTCGATCAGGCGGGAACGGGCCTCGGTGATGAGGGCGAGCTCGGCCGGGTCCGGGTCGCGCTCCACGCGCTCCCCGGAGGCGTACTCGTACACGCGCTGCGAGAGCAGGCCGAGCAGGCCGGTGACGGGGGCGTGCCCGTCCGGGCCGGCGGGACCGTGCAGGGGGAGGTAGAGGGGGATGACGGCGTCGGGGTCGTCCGCGCCGAAGATCTCGCCGCAGACCGCGGTCATCTGCGTGTAGTCGGAGCGGGAGGCCTCCAGGTGGGTCACGACGATGGCGCGGGGCATGCCGACGGCCTCGCACTCGTCCCAGACCATGCGGGTGGCGCCGTCGATCCCGTCCGAGGCCGAGACGACGAACAGGGCCGCGTCCGCCGCGCGCAGACCGGCCCTGAGTTCCCCGACGAAGTCGGCGTATCCGGGGGTGTCCAAGATATTGATCTTGATCCCGTCCCATTCGACGGGGACGAGGGAGAGCTGGATGGAGCGCTGGCGCCGGTGTTCGATCTCGTCGTAGTCGGAGACGGTGGCGCCGTCCTCGACCCGTCCGGCCCGGTTGACCGCTCCGGCGGTCAGGGCGAGGGCTTCGACCAGGGTGGTCTTGCCGGATCCGCTGTGGCCGACCAGCACGACGTTCCGTATGGAGGACGGGCGGTCGGCCGTCAGTGCCCTGCCGGCGGCTCCGGCTTGGTGTGATGTGGCTCCCATGGTGCTCGTGCCTCCCGGTGGTGACGGTGAGGAGGGTGGGTTCCTTGTCCCCGCGCATGAGGAATGCGCGGTTCTACGAGCTTTGCACCGCTGTCACGCGGCGTCCATACGTCGTACCGCGGACGTACCGGGGGCGTACAGGGAGCGCACCCGTGCCGCACCGCCGACCGCCGGCGGCACGGAGTACGCCTTACGGAGCGAGAACCGGTGGGTGCGCGGCGTTCCGGCGGCGGCGTGCTGGCTACGATGGGCCAGCCGGTGGCCGTGGTGGCCGTGCGGCCCAGCGACCCTCCGGGAAGGCCATGCTGAACAAGTACGCGCGTGCATTCTTCACGCGTGTTCTCACGCCATTCGCCGCATTTCTGCTCCGGCGGGGGGTGAGCCCGGACGCGGTCACCCTGATCGGCACGGCCGGAGTGGTGGCCGGCGCGCTGGTCTTCTTCCCCCGCGGGGAGTTCTTCTGGGGCACCATCACCATCACCCTCTTCGTCTTCTCCGACCTCGTCGACGGGAACATGGCCCGCCAGGCCGGCATCTCCAGCCGGTGGGGCGCCTTCCTCGACTCCACCCTCGACAGGGTGGCCGACGCGGCGATCTTCGGCGGCCTCGCCCTCTGGTACGCCGGTACCGGCAACGACAACGCGCTCTGCGCGGTGGCGATCTTCTGCCTGGCCAGCGGCCAGGTGGTGTCCTACACGAAGGCGCGCGGCGAGTCGATCGGGCTGCCGGTGGCCGTCAACGGGCTCGTCGAACGCGCCGAGCGCCTGGTGATCTCGCTGGTCGCGGCCGGCCTGTCCGGACTGCAGACCTTCGGGGTGCCGTCCTGGATCGGCGTGCTCCTGCCGATCGCCCTGTGGGTGGTCGCCGCCGGCTCGCTCGTCACGCTGATCCAGCGCGTGGTCACCGTACGCCGCGAGTCCGCCGAGGCCGACGCCGCGGCTGCCGCCTCCGAAGGGGGCGCCGCCTGATGGGCGCCGCACAGGACAAGCTGGTCGACGGGCTGTACGGGCTCGGCTGGGCCGGGGTCAAGAAGCTGCCCGAGCCGGCCGCCGTGGCCCTCGGCCGGCGGATCGCGGACTTCGCGTGGAAGCGCCGCGGCAAGAGCGTGCTGCGGCTGGAGTCGAATCTGGCCCGGGTGGTGCCCGACGCCGGTCCCGAGCGGCTTCGCGAGCTCTCCCGGGCCGGCATGCGCTCGTACATGCGGTACTGGATGGAGTCGTTCCGGCTGCCGACCATGGACCCGGAGCGGTTCGGCACGGACGTCGAGTTCAGGGACGAGCACATCCTGCGCGAGGCCCTCGCCTCCGGGCGCGGAGTCGTCGTCGCCCTGCCGCACCTCGCCAACTGGGACCTCGCCGGAGCCTGGGCCATCGGCCACCTCGGGGTGCCCTTCACCACCGTCGCCGAGCGCCTCAAGCCCGAGACCCTCTACGACCGCTTCGTCGCCTACCGCGAGAGCCTGGGCATGGAGGTCCTGCCGCACAGCGGCGGCGCCGCCTTCGGCACCCTCGCCCGGCGGCTGCGCTCCGGCGGCCTGGTCTGCCTGGTCGCGGACCGGGACCTGTCGGCCTCCGGGGTCGAGGTCGACTTCTTCGGCGCGACGGCGCGGATGCCGGCCGGCCCGGCGCTGCTGGCCCAGCAGACGGGTGCGGTGCTGGTCCCGGCCACCCTGCACTACGGCGAGACGCCGAAGATGTACGGCCGGATCCACCCCGAGGTGGAGGTTCCGAAGACGGGGACCCGGGCCGAGAAGACCACCGCCATGACCCAGGCGGTGGCGGACGCCTTCGCGTGGGGCATCGCCGAGCACCCGGAGGACTGGCACATGCTGCAGCGCCTCTGGCTGGAAGACCTGGAGGAGCGCACGCAGTGAAGATCGGCATCGTGTGCCCGTACTCGTGGGACGTGCCGGGCGGCGTCCAGTTCCACATCCGGGACCTGGCCGAGCACCTGATCGGCCTCGGCCACGAGGTGTCGGTGCTGGCCCCGGCCGACGACGAGACCCCGCTCCCGCCGTACGTGGTCCCGGCGGGGCGTGCCGTGCCGGTCCCGTACAACGGGTCCGTGGCCCGGCTGAACTTCGGCTTCCTCTCCGCGGCCCGGGTCCGGCGCTGGCTGCACGACGGCACCTTCGACGTCATCCACATCCACGAGCCGGCCTCGCCCTCGCTGGGCCTGCTGGCCTGCTGGGCGGCCCAGGGGCCGATCGTGGCCACCTTCCACACCTCGAACCCGCGCTCCCGGGCGATGATCGCGGCGTACCCGATCCTGCAGCCCGCGCTGGAGAAGATCAGCGCGCGGATCGCGGTGAGCGAGTACGCGCGGCGCACGCTCGTGGAGCACCTGGGCGGGGACGCCGTGGTGATCCCGAACGGCGTCGACGTCGACTTCTTCGCCAAGGCCGAGCCCAAGGCGGAATGGGGCGGCCAGACACTGGGTTTCATCGGCCGCATCGACGAGCCGCGCAAGGGCCTGCCGGTACTCATGGCCGCCTTCCCGAAGATCGTGGAAGCCTGTCCGGACGTACGGCTGCTGGTCGCGGGCCGCGGCGACGAGGAGGAGGCGGTGGCCTCGCTCCCCGCCGACCTGCGCTCGCGCGTGGAGTTCCTCGGGATGGTCTCGGACGAGGACAAGGCACGGCTGCTGCGCAGCGTCGACGTCTACGTGGCCCCGAACACCGGCGGCGAGAGCTTCGGCATCATCCTGGTCGAGGCCCTGTCGGCGGGCGCCGCGGTGCTGGCGTCCGACCTGGACGCCTTCGCGCAGGTCCTGGACCAGGGCGGGGCCGGGGACCTCTTCGCCAACGAGAACGCGGACGCCCTGGCAGCCGGGGCGATCGCCCTCCTGCGGGACCCGGACCGCCGCGCGCGCCTCAGCGCCAGCGGCTCGGCGCACGTCCGGCGCTTCGACTGGTCCACGGTCGGAGCGGACATCCTGGCGGTCTACGAGACGGTGACGGACGGCGCGGCTGCGGTGGGTGCGGACGAGCGCGTCCCGCTCCGTGCCCGCCTGGGTTTCCCGAAGGACACCTCGGCCTCCTGACCGTCCGCCGCACCGCCCTCCCGGGGCCCGCCGCCGGCCTGCGGCCCCGGCCTGCGGCCCCGGCCTGCGGCCCCGGCCTGCGGCCCCGGCCTGCGGCCCCGGCCTGCGGCCCCGGCCTGCGGCCCCGGCCTGCGGCCCCGGCC